>NZ_CVTK01000043.1:0-68644 GCF_900004785.1 Pseudomonas sp. 28 E 9
CGATCTCTCGTAAGCGGGAGGCGAATTCTACAGCGTTACACGCTGCTGTCAACACCTCTTTTTCAACTTCCTTTTGGCTTCGATGAACTGAAGCAACCTGCCGCCGAAACTCATTTAACTCATTGTTTACCAAGGAGTTTTCCGTTTCGACTGCGCCGGAAGTGGGGCGAATTATAGGCGCACAGAATCCGCCGTCAACGACTAATTTCGTTTTCTTATCAAATAGTTAGAATTGATCAGAAAACGACCGACGCTCCTCTATATAGAAGAGATCGCTCAGATAACGCCGGCCTCTCTTAAAGCAGCTACATTCGACGGCGCCAGCCCCAGCACACTTTGCAGCACTTGAATCGTATGCTCACCCAACAGCGGAGGCGCATTGCGATATTCCACGGGCGTCTTGGAAAGCCGGATGGGACTGGCAACCTGAGGGACCATCCCCGCCAACGCGTGAGGCAACTCTATGGCCAACCCACGCGCCTTGACCTGCGGATCGGCAAACATCTGCGCCAGATCATTGATCGGCCCACACGGCACACCTACCTTCTCCAACTGCGATACCCACTCTGCCGTAGTCTTGAACACGGTCGCCTGCCGAATCAGCGGGACCAGCACCGCACGATTGGCAACTCGCATCTTATTCGTAGAGAACCGCGGATCATCCGCCCACTGGGGTTGCCCGGCCACCTCGGCGAACTTGCGAAACTGCCCGTCATTACCCACGGTCAGGATGAAATCACCATCAGCCGTAGGAAAGTCCTGATAAGGCACGATGTTCGGATGCGCATTGCCCAGACGCTTTGGCGAAACTCCAGTGGTCAGGTAGTTCATCGCCTGGTTAGCCAGGCAAGCTACCTGCACATCCAGCAGCGCCATATCAATATGCTGCCCACCGCCGTCGTGATCCCGGTGAGCAAGCGCCGCCAGGATGGCTACGGTCGAATAAAGCCCGGTGAGAATATCGGTCAATGCCACCCCAACCTTCACCGGCCCCGCGCCCTCATCCCCCTCAGGCCGACCGGTGAGGCTCATCAACCCACCCAGCCCTTGAATCATGAAGTCATAGCCGGCACGGGTTGCATAAGGGCCGGTCTGGCCAAAGCCGGTAATCGAGCAATAGATCAGCTCCGGATTGATCGCCTTGAGCGACTCATAATCCAGACCATAAGCTGCCAGGCCACCCACTTTGAAGTTCTCGATCAGAATGTCCGACTTGGCAGCCAGGTCACGCACCAGCTTCTGCCCCTCAGGCCTGGTGAAGTCGATGGTCACCGACGCCTTGTTCCGGTTGGCGGACAGGTAGTACGCGGCCTCACTGGTGTTCTCACCATCAGCATCCTTGAGAAAAGGCGGCCCCCAGGCGCGCGTGTCGTCACCATTGCCCGGCCTTTCGACCTTGATCACCTCGGCCCCAAGGTCCGCGAGTATCTGCCCGGACCAAGGGCCCGCCAGTACTCGCGATAAATCCAGTACACGCAGATGCGAAAGCGCGCCCATGTCCGTGCTCCTATTAATAGAAGGCCTGAAGACCGGTTTGCGCGCGCCCCAGGATCAAGGCATGCACGTCATGCGTACCTTCATAGGTGTTGACCACTTCCAGGTTGACCAGATGACGCGCCACCCCGAACTCGTCGGAGATGCCGTTGCCGCCCAGCATGTCCCGGGCCATGCGCGCGATATCCAGGGACTTGCCGCATGAGTTGCGCTTCATGATCGAAGTAATCTCAACCGCCGCCGTTCCCTCGTCCTTCATCCGCCCCAGGCGCAGACAACCTTGCAGCGCCAACGTGATCTCGGTCTGCATGTCGGCCAGCTTCTTCTGGATCAACTGCGTCGCCGCCAACGGGCGACCAAACTGATGACGATCAAGGGTGTACTGGCGCGCGGTATGCCAGCAGAACTCCGCAGCCCCCAGCGCGCCCCAGGAGATGCCGTATCGCGCCGAGTTCAGGCAAGTAAACGGACCTTTCAAGCCACGCACGTCGGGAAAGATGTTCTCTTCGGGCACAAACACGTTGTCCATGACAATTTCGCCCGTAATGGACGCCCGCAAACCGACCTTGCCGTGAATCGCCGGAGCACTCAGGCCTTTCCAGCCCTTCTCCAGTACAAAACCGCGGATGTCGCCGGCGTCGTCCTTGCCCCACACCACGAACACATCGGCGATCGGGCTGTTGGTGATCCACATCTTCGCGCCGGTCAGGCTGTAGCCGCCTTCCACTTTGCGCGCACGGGTAATCATCGCGCCTGGATCAGAGCCGTGGTTGGGCTCGGTGAGACCGAAGCAGCCGATCCATTCGCCGGAGGCCAGTTTCGGCAGGTACTTTTGCTTTTGCGCTTCGGTGCCGAATTCATTAATCGGCACCATGACCAATGAGGACTGCACACTCATCATCGAGCGATAACCGGAATCGACACGCTCGACTTCTCGAGCAATCAACCCATAGCTGACGTAGTTCAAGCCACTGCCACCGTATTGCTCGGGAATCATGGCCCCCAGCAAGCCAGTTTCGCCCATCTCGCGGAAAATCGCGGGGTCGGTCTTTTCATGACGGAAAGCTTCAAGCACACGGGGCGCCAACTTGTCCCGAGCAAATTGCTCGGCGCTGTCGCGCACCATGCGCTCTTCTTCGGTGAGCTGTTGATCCAGCAGCAGCGGATCGATCCAGTTGAAGCTTGCCTTGCCAGCCATGAATAAGTCCTCACGAAAAGAATCAAAACGTCGTGCAGGCAGACTAGGCCGGGGCGACGCCGAGGGCAAACGAGGTTTCTGCATGGGGTTGTGCTAATTTCTCACTTCGTAACGCCTGACAAGGCCAAAAAAGCGCCTTATATGTGAGGACAATGTACATGCGCAGGAAAATCCCCAGCACTACCGCGCTTATCAGTTTCGAAGCAGCCGCCCGCCATGAGAGCTTCACCAAGGCAGCACAGGAGCTTTCCATCACTCAAGGTGCGATCTGCCGACAGATCGCCAGCCTTGAAGAGTTTTTGAGTGTCGAACTGTTTCGACGCTCGCGGCGCGGGGTAAAGCTGACCGAGGCGGGGCTGTCTTATAGCCGCAGGGTGGCAACGCAACTGGATGCAGTAGAACGCGACACTCTTTCAGTCATGGGCCAGCAGGGCGCGAATGTCATCGAACTGGCCGTGGTACCGACTTTCGGCACCCAATGGCTGATCCCGCGCCTGAAGGACTTTCAACAGCGGCACCCGGAAGTGACGGTCAACCTGACCAACCGCACGCGCCCCTTCCTGTTTGCCGACACCGAGTTCGACGCTGCGATCTATTTCGGCGATGCCGACTGGTCCGGCACCGAATCCCACAGGCTCATGGGGGAAAACCCTGTCCCCGTGTGCAGCCCACGCTTACTCGGCGACCGCGCGCACTTTACCCCCCAGGAAATGGCCGACCTTCCCCTCTTGCAGCAGACAACGCGCCCTTACGCCTGGCGCCAGTGGTTCAACGCCCAACAGGTGAGCGTTCCCCGCGACATGACAGGCCCGCGTTACGAGCTATTCTCAATGTTGTCCCAGGCGGCAATGCATGACATGGGCATTGCGCTGATCCCGCCCTTCCTGATCCAGCGAGAGTTGAAAGAGCAGCACCTGGTGATCGCGAGCCACCAAACCCTGCCCAGCGATAAGGCGTATTACCTGATGATTCCGGAACGAAAGGTCAAATCCGCGTCCCTGCATGCGTTCCGCGACTGGCTCATCGAGCAATCTCGGCGCTACAACCCCGACACCCAAGGCCAACCCCCATTTGCTGACCTTGTAGTCAACTAAATCAAAGCACTACAGATATACGCGGATGTCGCATTTAAACAGACTGTATCTGCTGAACAAAAAAGGGGCGCAAAGCCATGAATGATACGGCTTGTAGCGACTATTACGGTTCAATAACCGACTAATTACGCTGACGATTAAAAAACCGCGCGTTACCGCCTACAAGCCTTTAATTGCTTGTATTTAAAGAGGTTATTTCGGCGCATTGCGACAATCAGTCACAGGGTGACTTGTAGTTAATTTTTCGTCACCCGTCATAATCCCTTGAAGGCCGTAAAGTTCGCCTGCAAAATGCCGCGCCCCGCTGTCATTTCAGCGGGATCGTGCTGATCGGCCGCCCCAGCTGCGCCACTCACGGCGCACTGGCCTTTTTACAAAAAGATCAAAAGCAAAAAGATCATGCAGGAGATTTGACGTGCACATTGGTGTTCCTCTCGAAACCCAGACCGGTGAAACGCGGGTGGCTGCCACCCCGGAAACCATCAAGAAGCTGATCGGCCAGGGCCATAAGGTCACTGTACAAAGCGGCGCCGGCATCAAAGCCAGCATCGTCGACAGTGCCTATGAAACGGCAGGCGCAACCATTGGCAGCGCCAGCGATGCGTTTGGCGCCGAACTGATCCTCAAGGTGGTTGCGCCCAGCGACAGCGAACTGGCGCTGATCAAAAGCGGCACCGTATTGGTGGGCATGCTCAACCCGTTCAGCAACGAAACCATCGCCAAGCTCGCAGAGCGCGGCATCACGGCCTTCGCGCTCGAAGCTGCGCCACGCACCTCCCGGGCCCAGAGCCTGGATGTGCTGTCCTCCCAAGCCAATATCGCCGGCTATAAGGCCGTGTTGCTGGCGGCCCACCACTACCCGCGCTTCATGCCGATGTTGATGACCGCCGCAGGCACGGTGAAAGCCGCTCGCGTGTTGATCCTCGGCGCCGGTGTTGCAGGCCTTCAGGCGATTGCCACGGCGAAACGCCTGGGTGCGGTGATCGAAGCGTCTGACGTTCGCCCGGCCGTGAAGGAGCAGATCGAATCCCTCGGTGCCAAGTTCGTTGATGTGCCTTACGAAACCGATGAGGAGCGCGAATGCGCGGTCGGCGTCGGCGGTTACGCACGTCCCATGCCCAGCAGCTGGATGCAGCGCCAGGCCCTGGCGGTGCATGAGCGCGCCAAGCAGGCCGACATCGTCATCACCACGGCGTTGATCCCCGGCCGTAAAGCGCCGACCTTGCTCAGCGCCGAAACCGTCGCGCAGATGAAGCCAGGCTCGGTGGTCATCGACCTCGCGGCAGCCCAGGGCGGCAACTGCCCACTGACAGTCGCAGATCAAGTCGTGGTGGAAAACGGCGTAATCATCTGCGGCCCGACCAACCTGGCCGGCGCCGTGGCAGCCGATGCCTCGGCCCTGTACGCGCGCAACCTGCTGGACTTCCTGAAACTGGTGTTCACCCAGGAAGGGCAGTTTGAAATCAACCTCGAAGACGACATCGTCGCCGCGTGCCTGATGTGCCGCGACGGCCAAGTCATCCGCAAAAACGCCTAAGCAGGGATTCAGACGATGGAAGAGCTTATCTCCCCCGGTATCTACAACCTGATCATCTTTGTGCTGGCGATTTATGTCGGCTACCACGTGGTCTGGAACGTGACACCCGCGCTGCACACGCCGTTGATGGCCGTGACCAACGCCATTTCGGCAATCGTGATCGTCGGCGCCATGCTTGCCGCCGCCCTCACGGTCACACCGCTGGGCAAGACCATGGGCACCCTGGCCGTGGCCCTGGCGGCGGTCAATGTGTTTGGTGGTTTCCTGGTCACCCGGCGAATGCTTGAGATGTTCAAGAAAAAAGCCCCGAAAGTAAAAGAAGAGGCGCCCAAGTAATGAGCATGAACCTCGTCACGACGCTCTACCTGATTGCGTCGATCTGTTTCATCCAGGCCCTCAAAGGCCTCTCGCACCCGACCACTTCGCGGCGCGGCAACCTGTTCGGCATGCTCGGCATGGCGCTGGCGGTACTCACCACCGTTGGCCTCATCTATAAGCTCGGCGCTGAGCTGGCGACGGCCGGTATCGGCTATGTGATCGTCGGCCTGCTGATCGGCGGCACTGCCGGCTCGGTCATGGCCAAGCGCGTCGAAATGACCAAGATGCCGGAACTGGTCGCGTTCATGCACAGCATGATCGGCCTGGCTGCGGTATTCATCGCCATCGCGGCGGTCGTCGAGCCGCAATCGCTGGGTATCGTCAAGCACCTGGGCGACGCCATTCCTGCGGGCAACCGCCTGGAACTGTTCCTCGGTGCCGCCATCGGTGCAATCACCTTCTCCGGTTCGGTGATCGCCTTCGGCAAGCTGTCGGGCAAGTACAAGTTCCGCCTGTTCCAGGGCGCACCGGTGCAGTTCGGCGGCCAGCACAAGCTCAACCTGGTGCTGGGCCTGCTGACGCTGGGTCTGGGCCTGGCCTTCATGTTCACCGGCAACCTCACGGCCTTCGCAGTGATGCTGGCCCTGGCCTTTGTACTGGGCGTGCTGATCATCATCCCCATCGGCGGCGCCGACATGCCGGTGGTTGTCTCGATGCTCAACAGCTACTCAGGCTGGGCGGCGGCAGGGATCGGCTTCTCGCTGAACAACTCGATGCTGATCATCGCCGGCTCCCTGGTGGGCTCCAGCGGCGCGATCCTGTCGTACATCATGTGCAAGGCGATGAACCGCTCCTTCTTCAATGTGCTGCTCGGCGGCTTCGGCAATACACCGGACGCCGGTGCTGCGGCAGGTTCCAAGGAAGCACGGCCGGTGAAGTCCGGCTCGGCCGACGATGCGACTTTCCTGCTGACCAACGCCGACACCGTGATCATCGTGCCGGGTTACGGCCTGGCCGTGGCTCGGGCGCAACACGCGCTCAAGGAACTGACCGAGAAGCTGACTCATCGCGGTGTGACGGTAAAGTACGCGATCCACCCTGTGGCGGGCCGTATGCCCGGGCACATGAACGTACTGCTGGCCGAGGCCGAAGTGCCGTACGACCAGGTGTTCGAGATGGAAGACATCAACTCCGAGTTCGGTCAGGCCGACGTGGTACTGGTGCTGGGCGCCAACGACGTGGTCAACCCGGCCGCCAAGAACGATCCGAACTCACCGATCGCCGGCATGCCGATCCTTGAAGCGTTCAAGGCCAAGACCATCATCGTCAACAAGCGCTCGATGGCCAGCGGCTACGCAGGCCTGGACAACGAGTTGTTCTACCTGGACAAGACCATGATGGTCTTCGGTGATGCCAAAAAGGTTATCGAAGATATGGTCAAAGCTGTCGAATAACACTGCGCCAGCGCAATACCCGAAACCCCGGCCTCCGATAGGCTGGGGTTTTTTCTTTCCCATGCTCTGCGTGGGAATGCAGCCAGGGATGCTCTGCGTCCCGCTTTGCACACTCCGATGAAACCCGACCAAAGGCTCTAAATCGCCACTCGGCATTCGACCATGGTAGCGGGCCGAAACTTTTTGAAATCACTACACTGCCCAACTTGCTTCCGCAGCCTGAGATAACCATTCATGTACCGTGATCGTATCCGCTTGCCTTCGTTGTTGAACAAGGTCATGAGCGCGGCAGACGCCGCTGCACTGATCGAGGACGGCATGACCGTCGGCATGAGCGGCTTCACCCGCGCCGGTGAAGCCAAGGCCGTCCCCCACGCCCTGGCCGAGCGCGCCAAGACGTCCCCGCTGAAAATCACCCTGATGACCGGCGCCAGCCTCGGCAACGACCTGGACAAGCAATTGACCGAAGCCGGCGTGCTGTCACGCCGCATGCCGTTTCAGGTCGATAGCACCTTGCGCAAGGCAATCAACGCCGGCGAGGTGATGTTTATCGATCAGCACCTGTCGGAAACCGTCGAGCAACTGCGCAACAACCAGCTCAAGTTGCCGGACATCGCCGTGATTGAAGCCGTTGCCATCACCGAACAAGGCCATATCGTGCCCACTACCTCGGTGGGCAACTCCGCCAGCTTCGCGATTTTTGCCAAGCAAGTCATCGTCGAGATCAACCTGGCGCACAATCCGAACCTGGAGGGGCTGCACGACATTTATATCCCTTCCTATCGGCCAACCCGCACGCCGATTCCGCTGGTCAAAGTCGACGATCGTATTGGCAGCCCGGCGATTCCCATCCCGCCCGAGAAGATCGTCGCCATTGTGATCACCAACCAGGCCGATTCCGCCTCTACCGTGACGCCACCCGACAGCGACACCCAGGGCATCGCCAATCACCTGATCAACTTTCTGAAACAGGAAGTCGATGCCGGGCGCATGACCAACAAGCTCGGCCCGCTGCAGGCCGGGATCGGCAACATCGCCAACGCAGTGATGTGCGGTTTGATTGACTCGCCGTTCGAAGACTTGACCATGTATTCGGAAGTGCTGCAGGACTCGACGTTCGATCTGATCGACGCGGGCAAGCTGAGCTTCGCCTCCGGCAGCTCGATTACCCTGTCGGAGCGGCGCAATGCCGATGTGTTCGGCAATCTTGCGCACTACAAGGACAAGCTGGTGCTGCGCCCGCAGGAAATCTCCAACCATCCTGAAGTGGTGCGCCGCCTGGGCATCATCGGCATCAATACAGCGCTGGAGTTCGATATCTACGGCAACGTCAATTCCACTCATGTCTGCGGCACGCGGATGATGAACGGTATTGGCGGCTCCGGGGACTTTGCGCGCAATGCGCACCTGGCGATCTTCGTGACCAAGTCGATTGCCAAGGACGGCGCGATTTCAAGCGTAGTGCCGATGGTCAGCCATGTGGACCATACCGAACATGACGTCGACATCCTGGTGACCGAAGTGGGCCTGGCGGACTTGCGTGGTCTGGCACCCCGCGAGCGTGCCCGCGTGATCATCGACAACTGTGTGCACCCGGCGTATCGCGACGCGCTGAACGGCTACTTCGTTGCCGCCTGCGCTATCGGCGGGCATACCCCGCATATCCTGCGCGACGCACTGAGCTGGCACATTAACCTGGAAGAAACCGGGCATATGCTCAAGGCTTGAGGGATATACAACCGGGTTGGTGCCAATACAGTTTCATCAGCCCGGTGGTTTGATCGCCTCACCTTTCAAAAACTGTACTGCTGTACCGGTCATTTCCTACAGAAATATCCCACAACCCTCCTCGAAAAAGCCTATTTCGCACTGTTACGGTGCGAACAGGTACAGTTGCCCCCATTTCGTACCGTACAGCCTCTATAAACAGTTAACTGGCCCCTCACAATACAGGTGAACTGTATCTAGAGAGTCTTGCGTGCGAGGAGGATCATTGGCATCAGTTAAACCACTACCTAATCCCGCCACAAGCGGAAGGATGTCATCATGGAACGTACACTCAGTTCCGAACTGTTCTTCGAAGAAAAAGCTGTTAACACCCAGGCTTCCCTGCCTTTGCGCGTTATCGCCAACCTGATGTTGTGGCAGCGCCGCATCTCCAGCCGCCACCAATTGGCTCGTCTGGATTCGCGTCTGCTGGCTGACGCCGGTATCAGCGAAGCTCAACGCTACGAAGAGCTGAGCAAGCCGTTCTGGCGCTGATTGGCGCTCGCTGGCCCTGACCCGCCGGGTCCACCGCCAGCACTCTGATTTGTCAAAGCAAAGCCCGCCCCGGGTAACCGGAGGCGGGCTTTGTTGTATCTGGATATGGGAACCGGAAACAGCAGCCATCTACCGAACCAGTACAGTTTTCGTATTTATAAATAACACCATAACAGTTAACCGCAGGCTTCCGAATGAGCAAGCGGTGACCTAATATCCAGTCACCACGTGGCGAACCTTGTAGAACGGGCGTCAGATGCCCAATTGCCCAACGTCCGTTTCACTGTGGCGGTTCTACGCCACCTTATTTGCTCATCTACAGGAGTCACCCCATGTCCCGTCTTCGCCTGCTGTGCACCGCCACCCTGTTGGCCGTTGCTGCCAACGCCAACGCGAGCAGCTTTATCGTCACCACCGATTCGATCGTTGGCGCGCTGAAAGCCACCTCTGACGCCACGTCCGATGCCACCTCCTCCCTGCGCGACAACAAGGTGGTGCGAGCCGCCCGTGACGACGCGGCCAGCTTTGTCGCAAGCGAAGGCGCCATCCGTGGTGTGAAACTGGAAAGCGCCCTGGCGCAGATCCGCCAGCAGGCACCGCAATTGAACACCGCCACTGACGCTCAATTGGCCCAGGCAATCCTGGCGATCTAACGCCAGGGCCGGCAGGAAGAGCCCGTCAGTGCACTGGCCCTCACCCGGCCATTGCGCTAGCCTTGGCGCTCGTTTTCAGTTGTCGAGTGCCATGGCTTTTTCATACCGCCTGTTGATTGTTCCAGTAATGCTCTGTGCCTGCTGGGCACCATTGGCTTCGGCCTTTGACGTCTCTGTTCAGAGCACCGTTGTCAGCGCGTACGCCACCAGCAAGGTGACGTCTGCGCCGTTTGATAACAAGTTGGTCCGGGTCGCCAGGGATGATGCTGCTGCTTTCATTGCCACAGACGGCCAATGGCGGGGCGCACGCCTGGAGTCCGCGCTGGATTACCTGCGCCGCACCCAGCCAAAACTTCATGCAAGCGACCTTGAACTGGCGCAGGCAATTCTCGTCCAATAATCATCTTTGTATAGCCATCTTTGTATTGGAGTCACCCCATGCGTAGCCCGTTGATCGTCGCCGCCCTCGGCCTGCTGTTTCTGGCTGATGTCGCCCAGGCGCAAACCCTGAAGGCCACCAGTAACATCGTGGTTCGCGCTTCGGCGCGCACCATTGATTTCACCTCTGACACCACCACCTCGATCCGCGATTCCAAGATCGTGCGCGAAGCCCATGATGATGCCGCCAGTTTCGTCGCCACCCATGGCGAGATCCGTGGCGCGCAACTCGAGGCCGCCTTTGACACCCTGCGCACCCGCGTACCAGAAGCCCGTGATGCCAGCGACCAGACGCTCGCCGAAGCTATCCTCGCTCTGTGAGGCGAATCAAGGCCTGGCTCCTGGCCGGGGCTGTGCTGCTGTGTGCCGGTGCGGCCCAGGCCAGCCTGCAACTGCAGCTCAAGACCGATGGCCTGAGCCCGGCTGAACAGCAGGCCAGCCAGGCATTGCTCGATGAAGCGATGGGCGCCCTGCCGCCGCGCTTCATCGAGCAACTGGACCGCCGCATCGAGGTCGGCTGGACCGACAAGATGCCTGAAAACGCTTACGGCCAGGCCTCCCTGGTGTCCGAGCTGGACCTCAACCGAAACCTGCTGGCCAGCCTGACCGACGGCAGCGCCGCCACCCGCAAAACCAACCGCCCCCACGGCACCGTGCGCCGGGAAATGCTCGCCACTGTGCTGCATGAACTGACCCACATCTATGACCGTGCGCGCCTGTGGTCCAAAGACGAGCGCGCCCTGATCCAGCGTTGCAGCCGCCAGAACAACATCACCGGCCTGATTGGCCTGCCCGATCAATGCCGTGGCCAGAACGACCGTCGCTTCACCCTGAGTGACGACCCTCGCCTGCTGGACCTCGCCGGCTGGCCGCAATATGTCGGCCGTCGCGGCGAACGCGAGCAGCACAACAACCAGGTGGTTCGCAGCCCGGATATCTACGAAACCACCAGCCCGCTGGAATTCGTCGCGGTCAACATGGAGTACTTCCTCCTCGACCCCAGCTACGCCTGTCGCCGTCCCGCGCTGGCGCGCTATTACAAGGAACATTTCGGCTGGGCGCCGCCCGGGCAGGATAAGTGCGGCAGTACCTACGCCTTTCTGAACGCCGGCAACGATTTCGCCAAGACCCCGCTCGGCCAGATCGACCCGGAGCGTGTGTACGAAATCGACTACCTGCTCGCCGAAGCCAACCAGAATCTGGTGAGCCGCTGGGGCCATAGCATGCTGCGCCTGGTCATCTGTGCGCCCGGCCGTCCTCGCGGGCCGGATTGCCGGCTGGACCTGGATCAGCACCTGGTGCTGTCCTACCGCGCCTTCGTCGGTGACGTACAGCTGTCGAGCTGGGATGGCCTGGTGGGCAAATACCCGTCGCGACTGTTTGTCCTTCCGCTGGCCCAAGTCATCGACGAGTACACCAAGACTGAACTGCGGGGCCTGGCGTCGGTGCCGCTCAAGCTCAATCGCCAGGAAATCAACGAAACTGTCGAACACGCCGCCGAGATGCATTGGAGCTACGACGGCAACTACTTCTTCATTTCCAACAACTGTGCGGTGGAAAGCTTGAAGCTGTTGCGCAGCGGCAGCGCCAACCCGCAATTGACCGGCCTGGACAACATCACCCCCAACGGCTTGCTGGAGGTGCTCAGCGCACGCGGGTTGGCCGACACCAGCGTACTGAATGACAAGCGCGAAGCGTTGCGCCTGGGCTATCACTTTGACTCGTTCCGCGAGCGCTACCAGGCGATGTTCGATGTACTGCGCAAGCGCCTGCCGATCAAGCAGACCCAAGTCGAAGACTGGCTGTCGCTGAATGCGCAGGAGCGCCGCCAATGGTTCAGCCAGGCCGACTTGCGAACCAGTGCCGCGTTGCTGTTGCTGGAACAGGCCAGCTTTCGCAAACAATTGATGCTTGCCCAGGACGAAGTCAAACAGCGCTACCTCAATGCGCGGGAGCTGAAGAACGGTGGCATGGAAAAAGCCAACAACACGTTGCAGCAAATCCTCGCCAACAGCGGCTTCCTCAGTCGCCCCGCCGAGTTGCTCGACAGTGGCGGCTACGGCCTGCCGCAGCCTTCGGAGGCCAAGCGGCTGGAATCGGAAAGTGCCGAGCGCCAGAAGCAACTGCAATCGCTGACCGGCGAGCTGGATAAAGAAGTCAGGGCGCTGCTCGATCCGTCCCGCGCGGCCGAGATTGCCGCTTGCGAGGCCAATCTCAAGCAAATGGGTGAACACCTGCGAGCATTGCATAAAGCGGCCGGCGGCCTCGAACTGCCGTAAACACTCAGCGAATCAAGTGATCCCAATGTGGGAGGGGGCTTGCCCCCGATAGCGGCGGGTCAGCCAGCCATAAGCTGCCTGACCCACTGCAATCGGGGGCAAGCCCCCTCCCACATTTTTTTATCCGCATAAGCCGCAAGACCGAGTGTCACCTGTTTTCCCGGCGAAAGCTGGCTGAAAGCTTACCCGTCTAGGATCGCCCCACTGTCGGCAATAGACCGACTGTTAACAACAACAATGGTGATTCCCGATGTCCGCCCGTACCCGTCTGTTTGTCCCTACTCCCCCCGTACGCCTCGTGCCTTTCGTTCTGCGCTGACCCCACCCGGTTCGCCATTCCCTAGCCGCGCTACGCCTGGAGTATTCCTATGCTGACTTTCCTTGGCTTTGCCATGGTCATCACGTTCATGTTCCTGATCATGACCAAGCGCCTGTCTGCGCTGATCGCCTTGATCATCGTGCCGATCCTGTTCGCGCTGTTCGGCGGCTTCGCGCCGAAGATCGGTCCGATGATGCTCGAAGGCATCACCAAGCTCGCGCCGACCGGCGTGATGCTGATGTTCGCCATCCTCTACTTTGCCCTGATGATCGACTCCGGCCTGTTCGACCCGGCCGTGCGCAAGATTCTCAAGATGGTCAAGGGCGACCCGCTGAAAGTCTCGGTCGGCACCGCCGTGCTGGCCCTGGTGGTGTCCCTCGACGGTGACGGCGCCACCACCTACATGATCTGCGTCGCTGCGATGTTGCCGCTGTACAAGCGCATCGGCATGAGCCCGCGCATCATGGCCGGCTTGATCATTCTTGCCGGTGGCGTGATGAACATGACCCCCTGGGGCGGCCCGACCGCTCGCGCCGCCAGCGCGCTGCATGTGGACCCCTCGGATATCTTCGTACCGATGATCCCGGCCATGGCGGCCGGCGTGGTAGCGATCCTGGCGATTGCCTATATGTACGGCAAGCGCGAGCGCGCACGCCTGGGTGAACTGCATCTGCAAGGCGACGAGATCGACCACAGCGAAATCAGCGTGTCGCAATTTCCCGACGCCCGCCGTCCGAAGCTGATCTGGTTCAACGGCGCGCTGACGCTTGCCCTGATGTGCACGCTGATCGCCGGCCTGCTGCCGCTGCCCGTGCTGTTCATGGTGGCGTTCAGTATCGCGATGATCGTCAACTACCCGTGCCTGCAACAGCAGAAAGACCGCGTCGCCGCCCACGCCGGCAGCGTATTGGCGGTGGTCGGGTTGATCTTCGCCGCCGGCATCTTCACCGGCATCCTGTCGGGCACCGGCATGGTCGATGCCATGTCCAAGAGCCTGCTGGCGGTTATCCCTGAAGCCTTGGGACCGTACCTGGCGGTCATCACGGCGCTGGTGAGCATGCCGTTTACCTTCTTCATGTCCAACGATGCGTTCTACTATGGCGTGCTCCCCGTGCTGGCCGAAGCTGCCAGCCACTACGGCATCACCGCCGTGGAGATGGCGCGTGCGTCGATCGTCGGGCAACCGGTGCATCTGCTCAGCCCACTGGTACCCTCCACCTACTTGCTGGTCGCCCTGGCAGGTATCGAGTTTGGCGATCACCAGCGCTTCACCCTCAAGTGGGCAGTGCTGGTGTGCCTGTGCATAATGTTCGCCGCGCTGCTGATGGGGATTTTTCCACTGTTCAGCACTCTATAATCGTACCGACTCCTCACCGCGTGGCGCTACAGTCCGCGCGGTCTAACACTTGCTCAAAGGAATACACATGGAATGGCTGACCAATCCGGAAATCTGGATTGCCTTCTTCACCCTGACGGCGCTCGAGATCGTCCTGGGCATCGATAACATCATCATGATTTCGATCCTGGTCAGCCGCATGCCCAAGCACATGCAGGCGCGCACCCGGATCTTCGGCCTCGCCCTGGCGATGGTCACGCGCATCCTGTTGCTGCTGTCGATCACCTGGGTCATGCAACTGACCGCCGACCTGTTCGTGGTCTTCGGCCAGGGCATCTCCGGTCGCGACCTGATCCTGTTCTTCGGTGGCTTGTTCCTGCTGTGGAAAAGCTCCCAGGAGATGTACCACGCCCTGGAAGGTGAAGACGAAACGCACGACGAACCGGGTGGCAAGGGTGGCAAGTTCATCTACACCATCATCCAGATCGCGATCATCGACATCGTGTTCTCCCTGGACTCGGTCATCACCGCCGTCGGCATGGTTTCCCATGTGCCGGTCATGGTCGCCGCCATCGTGGTTGCCGTATTGGTGATGATGCTGGCCGCCGGCACCATCAGCGAATTCATCGACAAGCACCCGTCGCTGAAGATGCTGGCGCTGTCGTTCCTGCTGGTGGTGGGTACCGTGCTGATCGCCGAATCCTTCGACGTTCACGTGCCAAAAGGCTACGTCTACTTCGCCATGGCGTTCTCGCTGGCGGTGGAAGCGGTGAACATCAAGATGCGCACCGCCATCGCGAAAAAGAAGAAGCAGCAGGATCCGGTGAAACTGCGCAAGGATATTCCGGGTCAATAAACCCAAACGTCGCGCACCACCAAAACGCTGTAGGAGCGAGCTTGCTCGCGAAGAATTCAGGGACACCGCGTTGATTCAGATTGCACGCGTTATCGTTGGCGTTCTTCGCGAGCAAGCTCGCTCCCACACAGATGACAGTTTTGTTTCAATCCCGCGATCAGCTATGCGATGCTGGCGCAGAGCCCATTCGCCAACTACAGCTTAAGTACAAGACGTAGAACGGCACGCGGCAACTTTCCTTCGCTCCTGCTGGAGCTCACCTACACGGGGGGCCGAGCATGCTGACCTTGCTCAATCTGCTTTCCGCCGTGACCCTGCTGATCTGGGGCACGCACATCGTCCGTACCGGCATCCTGCGGGTCTACGGCTCCAACTTGCGCCAAGTCATCGGGCAGAACATGTCCAAGCGCTGGCTGGCGTTTGTCGCCGGTATCCTGGTGACAGCCATGGTGCAGAGCAGCAATGCCACGGCGATGCTGGTGACGTCCTTTGTCGGCCAGGGGTTGATGAGCCTTACGCCCGCCCTGGCCACCATGCTCGGCGCCGACGTCGGTACCGCGTTGATGGCGCGGGTGCTGACCTTTGACCTGTCGTGGTTGTCACCGCTGCTGATCTTCCTCGGGGTGATTTTTTTCCTTTCGCGCAAACAGACGCGGGCAGGGCAGCTGGGCCGGGTCGGGATTGGCCTCGGGCTGATCATTCTGGCCCTGCAATTGATCGTCGAAGCTGCCGGGCCGATTACCCATGCCCAGGGCGTCAAAGTCATCTTCGCTTCGCTGACCGGCGATATCCTGCTCGACGCCCTGGTCGGTGCGCTGTTCGCGATGATTTCCTACTCCAGCCTCGCCGCAGTGCTGCTCACGGCAACCCTGGCCGGTGCCGGCGTGATCGGTCTGCACGTGGCCATCGGCCTGGTGATCGGCGCCAACATCGGCAGTGGCATCCTGGCCTTTCTCAGCACCAGCATGCAGAACACCGCGGGGCGGCAAGTCGCCCTGGGCAGCCTGTTGTACAAATTGATCGGCCTGCTGTTGATCATTCCGGTACTCGACCCACTCGTCCGCTGGATGGACGGCCTGGACTACAGCACCCAAGGCATGGTCATCACCTTTCACCTGCTCTACAACGTCAGCCGCTGCCTGATCCTGTTGCCCACTATCGGCCCGATGGCGCGGCTGTGCGAATGGCTGCTGCCGGAGCGCCCCGAGACCAACGGCAAAGCCAAGCCGCGCCATCTGGACCTGGCCTCGCTGAACACGCCGAGCCTGGCGCTGGCCAACGCCGCCCGCGAAACCCTGCGGCTCGGCGACCTGATCGACAACATGCTCACCTCGATGCAGGAAGTGCTGCGCGGCAACCAAACCGCCATTACCCAGCAAATGCGCAGCCTCAGCGATGACGTCGAGGCGCTTTATAGCGCGATCAAACTTTACCTGGCGCAAATGCCCCGTGAAGACCTGAGTGAGCAGGACAATCGACGCTGGGCAGAAATCATCGAACTGTCGATCAACCTGAAGCTGGCAGGCGACCTGATCGAGCGCATGCTGCGCAAAGTGCAGCAGCAGAAGACGTCCCAGCGCCGGCAATTTTCCGAAGTCGGCCTGGAAGAACTCAGCGGCCTGCACAGCCAACTGATCGCCAATCTGCGCCTGGGCCTGTCGGTATTCCTCAGCGGCGACCCGGAAAGCGCCCGCCAGTTACTGCGGGAGAAACGCCGCTTTCGCGCCCAGGAGCGGCGCCTGGCCCACGCTCACGTCAGCCGCTTGCAGCGTAAAATCGTACAGAGCCTGGAAACCAGCTCCCTGCACCTGGAGCTGATCGCCGACATGAAGCGCCTGAACTCGTTGTTTTGCAGCAGCGCTTATGTCGTGTTGGAAACGTCCGACACCGGCGCACTCTCCGCCGACGATATTGCCGACATCACCCATTCGCCCTGAACGTACGCCAGCGAGCGAAGTCAGTTAACAACGGACCTCATTCGCCAGGAAGCTTGTTATGCGTCGCCTGTTACTCGCCTGCCTGCTCATGGGCTCGGCACACACCTTTGCCTTTGACCGCCTGCAGGTCGAAGGCTATACCTTGCCCAACGGCCTGCAATTGCTGCTCAAACCGGGGACCGAGCGCGGGCATGTGGCGATCCGCCTGGTAGTCGGCGTGGGCCTGGACGATTTCAGCTGCGACCAGAAAGAACTGCCGCATTTGTTCGAGCACCTGCTGTTCAGCGGCATCGACGGCGGTAACGAAGGCGACCTCGAAGACCGCATGCAGGCCCTGGGCGGGGAGTGGAATGCCTACACCAGCAACGCAGACACCACGTTCGTGATCGAGGCGCCTGCGCAGAACCAGCGCAAGGTATTGGACCTGCTGCTGGCAATCGTCACCCGCACCCAACTGACCGACGCCAATATCAACGCCGCCAAGCAGGTGGTCGAGCGCGAGGACGGTGGCCATTATTCCCACTTGCAACGCCTGCTGGACCGCCAGGACCTGGGCCACAACGCCAGCAACCAGCTGGCCGTCGAGTTGGGCCTCAAGTGCGCCGAACGCGCCGAGGTCAACGCTCTGACCCGCGACCAGTTGGAGGCGCTGCGCAAAAACTGGTACGCACCGAACAACATGACCCTGATCGTCGTCGGCGATCTGGACAAACTGCTGCCTGCCTACCTGGAACGCACCTATGGCCAGCTCGACCCGGTCGAGCCGAGCGAACATCGACCGCTGCCGCAAATCCAGCAGGCCGCCGCCAGCCATCGTGACCTGATCCACGGCTGGGTCGGCGACAATGCCAAGCTGCACTGGCTGTTCCCGGAGCCGGTGCTGGACGACCAGCATGATGAAACCTACGACCTGCTCAAGGACTACCTCGACTGGGCGTTGTACCGCCAATTGCGCCTAGGGCACGGCCTGTCCTACGGGCCGTGGAGCGAGCGTGAAGTGCTCGGCGGCGTGGGCTTCCTGAGCCTGAACGCCGACCTCGAACGGGAAAACCTCGAGCAAGCCGAGCAGGTATTGCAAGACCTCAAGGCCCGCTTGCTCAAGGATGGCCTCGACCCGGCGGTGTTCGCGCGCCTGCAGCAAGCCGCCATTGCACGTCAGGCCTGGGCCGTGCAGGGCAACAGCGCGCTGGCCGACTACTATTGGAGCGCTGCCGGCGAATATGACGATGGGCGCTTCAGCGACCCGGCCAAACGTATCAAGGCCGTGACCCTGGCCCAGACCAATCAGGCCATGCGCCAGGTATTGGAGCAGCCGGGCTACTGGCGCATCGAAAAACCGCTGTTGAGCTACAACGCCCTGAGCTGGATAGGCGCGGGCGTGCTGGGACTGATCGCGGTTGCGTGGATCGCCCTGCGGTTTTATCGCAAACGGCTCGCGTAATGAGGCGCCGAACAGCGGACCAAGACGTTATTCTGTCGCGGATTTTTCTAACCCTTATTGTGAATCGCCCATGCCGAACCTGCCGCCCCTTATCCAGCGCGTCATAGAACTGATCAAGCGCTACCCTGGGGTGATCGCACTCGGCGGCTTCATCTCGGGTGTGGGCAGCTTCATCCTGGTGGACCGCCAGCAAGGCATGGCCAGTTGGATCGCCGTGATCCTGCTGGTGAGCTGGTTGTGGCTGATGCTGGAAAACAGCTTCACGCAGCTGTTCACCAAGATGTTCAACCGCGAGATACCGGAACCGCTGCTGCGCTATGCGACCCAGATGATCCACCAGGAAAGTCTGTTTTTCGTGTTGCCGTTCTTTTTCGTCACCACGGCCTGGAACAGCGGCCAATCGGTGTTCACCGGCCTGCTCGGCGCGGCGGCGCTGGTCTCGATCATCGACCCGCTGTATTACAAGTGGCTGGCGCCCAAGCGCTCGCTGTTCCTCGCCTTGCATACGCTGACATTGTTCGCCGCACTGCTGACCGCGCTGCCGATCATCCTGCACCTGACGACCGCCGAAAGTTACAAACTGGCACTGGGCGTCGCCATGGCCCTGTCGATTCCGAGCCTGGCCGCCAGCCTGCCGCTGCGCAGCGTCAAAGGCTGGGCAATGCTGCTGGGGGTGACGGCCGCTATTGGCTGCGCCGGCTGGTTGCTGCGTAGCTGGGTGCCACCTGCCACCCTGTGGATGACTGAAGTGGCCATCAGCACCCAGCTGCAAGACCGCACACCGGGCGACGACCTCAAGCAAGTCAGCGCCGCCCAGCTGCGCAGCGGCGGACTGTACGCCTACACCGCAATCAACGCGCCGCGCGGCCTCGATGAGCGGATCTACCATGTGTGGAAATTCAACGGCAAGGAAGTCGACCGCATTGCCCTGGATATCCATGGCGGCCGCAAGGAGGGCTACCGCGCCTGGACGCATAAGCAGAACTTCCCGCCGGATGCGGTAGGCCGCTGGCAGGTGCGGGTGCTCACCGAAGACGGGCAAGTGATTGGCGTGCTGCGCTTTAACGTCACCGACTCAGCACAAACGGACAACCCGCCATAGGCCCGATCGTGCTATTACGTAGCAATTGTGGACAGCCAAATACGCTCGGAGCTTATGACCACTCCCACGACGGCCGGCGCGGCCCAACTCGATACGTCCCGCACACCGCCGTTGCTGCGCATTACCGGTGACTGGACGCTTGCCCATTACGCAAAGCTGAAGAAGCTGTCGAACACACTCGACGGCCAATACGACGCCGGCGCGCACATCGACCTTAACGGCCTCGGCGCCCTGGATACTGCCGGCGCTTCGCTGCTGGTGGAGTTGCTGGGCCCCGAACGTATCGAACGCTCCGCCGAGCAGAGCGATTGCAGCCTGTCCGCCGCCGACCGGGCACTGCTCAAGACGGTCTACCGCTCGCTCAATGATTTTTGCGTACCGCTCAAGGAGCCGGAAGAGGGCGCCGGTGTGCAACTGCTGGCGCGCATCGGCCGCGCCGTGGACACCGTCTGGCAAGACGGGATGAAACTGCTGGGCTTCATCGGCCTGATCCTCGAAACCTTCGTGCGCGGCATCCTGCGGCCCAAGCGCTGGCGCCTGACGCCGGTGGTCGCGCATATCGAACAGACCGGCCTGGATGCCGCGCCTATCGTTGCGCTGCTGACCTTTCTGGTCGGCGCCGTGGTGGCCTTCCTCGGCGCCACCGTGCTCAAGAGCTTCGGCGCGACGATCTTCACCGTGGACCTGGTGGCGTTTTCATTCCTGCGCGAATTTGGCGTGTTGCTCACCGCCATCCTGATCGCCGGTCGCACGGCCAGCGCCTTCACCGCACAAATCGGCTCGATGAAGGCCAACGAAGAAATCGACGCGATCCGCACCCTGGGCCTGGACCCGATGGAGCTGCTGGTGCTGCCGCGGGTCCTGGCATTGCTGGTGGCGCTGCCGATGCTGACATTCCTGGCGATGCTCTCGGGGATTGTCGGCGGTGGCGTGGTGTGTGCGGTGGCCCTGGATATTTCGCCGGCGATGTTTCTGTCGCTGCTGCAATCGGACATCGGCGTGCAGCATTTTCTGGTGGGCATGGTGAAAGCGCCGATCTTCGCGTTCCTGATCGCCGCAATCGGTTGCCTGGAAGGCTTCAAGGTCAGCGGCAGTGCCGAGTCGGTCGGCGCGCACACCACCTCCAGCGTGGTGCAGTCGATTTTCGTGGTGATCGTGCTGGACGCGGTCGCGGCAATGTTTTTCATGGAGATGGGCTGGTGAGTCGTCTGCATCGAGCGCCCACTGAGGCGGTGATTGAAGTTCGCGGCCTGTGCAATCGCTTTGGCAGCCAGAGCGTGCACGAGAATCTCGACCTGGATTTGTACAAGGGCGAGATCCTGGCGGTGGTCGGCGGCTCCGGCAGCGGCAAGTCGGTGTTGCTGCGCAGCATCGTCGGCCTGCGGCGACCCAGCGAAGGGCAAGTGCGGGTATTGGGCAAGGACCTGCCGAATTTGTCCGAGCATGAACGTTCACTGGTGGAACGGCGCTTCGGCGTGCTGTTCCAGAAGGGCGCCTTGTTTTCCTCGCTGACCGTCACCGAGAACGTCGCCTTGCCGTTGATCGAGCATGCCGGGCTCAGCCGCGCCGATGCCGAGCATCTGGCGGCGGTCAAGCTGGCCCTGGCCGGGCTGCCGTTGTCGGCGGCCGACAAGTACCCGGCGTCGCTGTCCGGCGGCATGATCAAGCGCGCCGCCCTGGCGCGCGCGCTGGCCCTGGACCCGGACATCCTGTTTCTCGACGAACCCACCGCCGGCCTTGACCCGATTGGCGCGGCGCAATTCGACCAACTGATCCTGACCCTGCGCGACGCGCTGGGCTTGAGTGTGTTCCTGGTCACCCACGACCTCGACACGCTGTACACCATCACCGACCGCGTGGCGGTGCTGGCGCAGAAGAAAGTCCTGGTGGCGGACGCCATCGATGTCGTCTCGGAAACCGATGACGCCTGGATCCACGAATATTTCCACGGCCCCCGAGGCCGCGCGGCATTGGATGCCGCTCAATCGCTCAACGAGGTATGACATGGAAACCCGAGCCCATCATGTGATGATCGGACTGTTCAGCGTAATAGTGGTGGTCGGCGCGATGCTGTTCGGCCTGTGGCTGGCCAAATCCAGCGTCGACAGCGCCTTCCAGGACTATGAGGTGGTATTCAACGAAGCGGTCAGCGGCCTGTCCCAGGGCAGTTCGGTGCAGTACAGCGGGATCAAGGTGGGCGATGTCACCAGCCTGCGTCTGGACCCCAAGGACCCGCGCCGCGTGCTGGCGCGCATCCGCCTGGCCGGGCAAACGCCGATCAAGGAAGACACCCAGGCCAAACTGGCACTGACCGGCATCACCGGCACGTCGATCATCCAACTCAGTGGCGGCACCCCGCAGAGCCCGGAACTCAAGGGCAAGGACGGCAACCTGCCGGAGATCATCGCGTCGCCGTCGCCCATCGCCCGCCTGCTCAATAACAGCAACGACCTGATGACCAGCGTCAACCTGCTGCTGCATAACGCCAACCAGCTGTTCTCCCGGGAAAACGTCGAACGCTTGAGCACCACCCTGGACAATCTGCAGCAAACCACCGGCGCCATCGCAGAACAGCGCGGCGACATCAAAGTGGTGATGCAGCAATTGATGCAAGTGAGCAAGCAGGCCGGCGGCGCACTGGAACAGACCACCGTATTGATGCGCAACGCCAACGGTTTGCTCAACGACCAAGGCAAGCAAGCCTTTGGCAGCGCGGAGCAGGCAATGAAGTCCCTTGAGCAAAGCACCGCCACCCTCAACACCTTGCTGGCCAACAACAAGGACTCGGTGAACAGCGGCCTGCAGGGCCTCAATGAACTGGCGCCGGCCGTGCGCGAACTGCGCGAAACCCTCGGTTCGCTGCGCGCCATCTCCCGCCGCCTGGAAGCCAACCCCAGTGGTTACCTGCTGGGCAGTGACAAGAACAAGGAGTTCACGCCATGAAGCGTGCTTACCGAATCATCGCCCCCGTGGCCTTTGCATTGATGAGCGCGTGCTCGATCCTGCCCAAGCCGGACCCGTCGGACGTCTACCGCCTGGCGTCGACCCAGCCCGTCAGTCAAGGTACGTCGGTGAGCTGGTCACTGCGCGTGACCAAGCCACAGACCAGCGAATTTCTCGACAGCCCACGCATCGCGGTGGTGCCCAATGGCGATCTGATCAGCAGCTATGCCCACTCGCGCTGGAGCGACCCGGCGCCGGTGCTGTTGCGCAATCGCCTGCTGGATGGCTTCCAGCGTGACGGGCGGGTGACGCTGTTGAGTACCGATGAGACCAACCTGCAGGCGGACTATGAGCTGGGAGGCCAGTTACAGGCGTTTCAGAGCGAATACCACGGCACGGCAGTGGAAGTGGTAATTCGCCTGGATGCGCGGCTGGTGCGCGGCAGCGATCAGCGGATTATTGCCAGCCGGCGGTTTGAGGTAAGGCAGCAGGTGGGGGAAACCAAGGTGCCTTCGGTGGTGGCTGCTTTTGGGCAAGCCGGGGATCAACTGAATAGGCAGGTAGTGGATTGGGTTGTGGCGCAAGGCAATACTGCTGCAAAACACTGAAGGCCTCATCGGGGGCAAGCCCCCTCCCACATTTTTTAATGTGTTCACAGATCGACATGTGGGAGGGGGCTTGCCCCCGATGGCTATCTAAGCCTTAACCAAAGAACCAGTAGCACACCGCAATAGCCGCCACCACACCGGCAAACTCCGCCAACAACGCACATCCCACCGCATGCCGCGCCCGCTGGATGCCCACCGACCCGAAGTACACCGCCAACACATAAAACGTGGTCTCGGTACTGCCCTGGATCGTCGCCGCCACCAACGCCGGGAAGCTGTCCACCCCCTGGGTCTGCATGGTCTCGATCAGCATCGCCCGCGCCGCGCTGCCGGAGAACGGCTTGACCATCGCGGTGGGCAGTGCGTCGACAAACCGCGTGTCCATGCCGGTCCAGGCCACCAGGTGGCGAATCCCTTCCAGGCCGAAGTCCAGGGCGCCGGAGGCACGCAACACACCCACCGCACAGAGCATCGCCACCAGATAGGGCAGCAGGTTCTTGGCGACGTCGAAGCCTTCCTTGGCACCTTCGACGAAGGCCTCATACACCTTGACCTTGCGCAAGGCGCCGATCACCAGGAACAGCATGATCAAGCCAAACAGCGTGAGGTTGCCCAGGATCGAAGACAAACCGGCCAGCGCCGTGGCGGACAGGGTCGCCAGCAGCGCCATGAAGCCCCCCAGCACCAACGCGCCGGGAATCAGGTAGGCGAGCACGACCGGATCCCACAGGCGCAGGCGCTGCATCACCGCTACCGACAGCAGGCCCACCAGCGTCGACGCGCTGGTGGCCAGCAGGATCGGCAGGAACACCAGCGTCGGGTCGGCAGCGCCTTGCTGGGCGCGGTACATGAAGATGGTCACCGGCAACAGCGTCAGCGAGGACGCATTGAGCACCAGGAACAGGATCTGTGCGTTGCTCGCCGTATTGGGGATGGGGTTGAGTTCCTGCAGCGCCTTCATGGCCTTGAGGCCGATGGGCGTGGCGGCGTTGTCCAGGCCCAGGCCGTTGGCGGCGAAATTGAGGGTGATCAAGCCGATGGCAGGGTGACCGGCGGGCACCTCCGGCATCAGGCGACGAAACAGCGGGCCCAGAGCCTTCGCCAGCCAGTCGACGATCCCGGCTTTTTCGGCGATACGCAGAAAACCCAGCCACAACGTCAGGGTGCCGAACAAGAGCACCATGACCTCCACCGACAATTTGGCCATGGCAAAAATGCTTTCCACCATCGCCGCAAAAATTCCGGCGTTACCGCCCACCAGCCATTGCGCCAGTGCTGACACCATTGCCACCACAAAGAAGCCAAGCCACAGGCCATTGAGCATCAGTTGAATCCCCCGAAAGATGGGCGAATGATAACGGGGCTGGCAGAAACGACAAACCCCGGAATTATCCGGGGTTTGTGTCAGAGCATTCGAGCGATCAGCCGCGAGTGATCTCGCCGGCCGGCAGCACCTCTTTGCTGCGCCAGTGCGGCAGCGAATTCCAGTAGCGCTCGCCCTTGGCATCGTCGTACATGCCTTCCCAGCGCGAGATAACCAGCACGGCCAAGGCGTTGCCGATCACGTTCAGCGCGGTACGCGCCATATCCATCACACGGTCGACACCCGCGATAAACGCCAGGCCTTCCAGTGGGATGCCCACGCTGCCCAGGGTAGCCAGCAACACCACGAAGGACACACCCGGCACGCCGGCGATGCCTTTGGAGGTGACCATCAGGGTCAGCACCAGCATCAGTTGCTGGCCGATCGACAGGTCGATGCCGTACAGCTGGGCAATGAAGATCGCGGCGATGCTTTGATACAGGGTCGAACCGTCGAGATTGAACGAGTAACCCGTCGGCACCACGAAGCTGCAGATCGCCTTGGGCGCGCCGTAGGCTTCCATCTTCTCGATCACACGCGGCAGTACGGTTTCGGAACTGGCGGTGGAGTAGGCAAGCACCAGCTCGTCCTTGAAGATGCGCATCAGCTTGAGGATCGAGAAACCAAACAGGCGGGCGATCAGGCCCAGCACCGCAAACGCGAAGAACAGAATCGCGACGTAAACCAGGATCACCAGCTTGGCCAATGGCAGCAGCGAGGCGAAGCCGAAGTTGGCGACCGTCACCGCGATCAGCGCAAATACACCGATAGGGGCGTACTTCATGATCATGTGAGTGACTTTGAACATGCTTTCGGACACGCCCTGGAACATGGTCACCAGCGGCTCGCGCAGTTCCGGCTTGAGGCTCGACAAGCCCAGGCCGAACAGCACGGAGAAGAAGATGATCGGCAGCATCTCGCCACGGGCGACGGCTGCGAAGATGTTCGACGGGATCAGGTTGAGAATGGTCTCGATGAACGCATGCTCATGCTGCACTTCGGCGGCGGTGGCCTGGTACTTGGAGATATCGACAGTACCCAGGGTACTCATGTCGATGCCCGCGCCCGGATGGAACAGGTTGGCCAGCAACAGGCCGACCACGATGGCGATGGTGGTGACGACTTCAAAGTAAAGGATGGTCTTGACGCCGATGCGGCCCAGCTTTTTCGCGTCACCCACACCGGCAATACCGACGATCAGCGACGAAATCACGATTGGGATAACGATCATCTTGATCAGGCGGATAAAGATATCGCCTGCCGGCTGCAGCACGTTGCTGATCCACCAGGCCTTTTCAGCACTGAAATGGTTGAGCACTGCACCGATTGCGATCCCCAGCACCAAACCGATGAGGATCTGCCAGGCGAGGCTTAGCTTTGCCTTCTTCATGTCATTACCCTTACTTCAAGTGAACTTAAGGCAAATGCGCCAGCTGGACCGCTCGAAAGCGAAAAAGTGTGAGCATCTGCCTCCATGGAAGGTCACCGCAGCGTGGCCGAAATGGCTTACTGGCAGGCGAAAAAAGGCGCAACTATTCCCATGCAAGGCGGCGACGTCTAATGCCGTAAACGCCTACCCTATGCCGAATCGGCATGGTTTTTTTTGAAAATAATTGTCTGAACGGTCAGTTCGGATACGCCATTGAAGCGGGTGAACCGGCCGTGAAGCTGCCAATTCCGGCTTGCGCAGAGGTAGCCGAGGACTTGGGGTGGTGGGTAGAAAAGCCTGGAATATCCGCGGCATGGCGTAAGAAACAGCCTGTTGCGCTCGGAAAAATTTATCGATGGATGGTCGCGCCGACACAATACGTAATGATTGGCGAGAGGCAAAACGAGGAATGCCAGCTATGACCGGCATGATGCCCGGGCTTTGAGAGTCATAAGCCCGCCGCAAGTTCAGCAAGCTTGAGGACTTGTGAACTTGCGTCGCAGCTTTTCACCTGACCCGGCCCTTGCGCAGGCACTCCCTGTACCCGTAGGTCACGCCGATCCTGATCGATCAGAGCAACCCGGCCCCCTGGTCATGCATCGCATTTGGTATGCGATGCAAACAGAAAGAAGCAAACTGGCTTCTTTCTATGGACGCCGGCTCCGTAAGACGGAACCTAGTACCAATTCGGATCTTTCTTCAGCTGCTCAATGAGCAGCTTCTGCATACCTTCATCCGGCTTACCGATAAAGCGGTAATCGGCATGCCGCGTCGGCGATTTGTCCGCCGGCAGGCCGGCCGGGACTTCCACCAACATGGCGTAGGCATCTTCCTTATCGAAGCTGAAAGCGACGATCAGGCGCTTGTTCCGGCAGGTATCTGCCGTTTCACACAGCGGACCTACCAGGTACTTCTCACCATCTTCTTCGACAGCATTCATCTGCTCCGCCGCGCCCGACAGGTTCATCACCCATTCGGGCAGGCGCTGCTCTTTCTTGACCACGCCTTGCCAGGTTTCACGGTATTGCGCATCCGTGCTGAGCAATTCATTGGCCCGGGATTGGCCGTCATTGGCGGCCATCACCAGGCTGCTGCCGCCCAACAGCAGGGCGGCGGCTATGGCTTTAAAAGGCACAGTGGTCATATTCAGCCTCGGCCTTTGCGACCAAAGAAGAACGACGCGATAAACATCACCAGGAAGACCACGAAGAGAATCTTGGCGATACCCGTAGCGGTGCCGGCGATACCACCGAAGCCCAGGACTGCAGCCACAATGGCGATGATCAGAAATGTGATTGCCCAACTCAACATGGTGATTCTCCTTAAGCTTTCATAGGGGTAACAGCGGTGATGCCATGCAATCGCTCGACACGAGCGACGATGTGTTGCTTAGAACACCCAGCGTTCTTGAACCGGCAGTTCGCTCAGGGTGGACTCCTGGTCTGCCAGTCGCAGTTGCGGGGCGGTTACATCAGCAGTCGTGCTGCCAACGGAACGGAAATGGGTCTGGGTCATGACGGGGCGTTCGAACTGCGGGGCTTGCTGCTGACTCTGCTGCCAATGCTGCATCTGCTGGCCGGCAATCAGCGTGACCATCAACGCCAGGCTGGCGAACAGACCTTGCTGCACATGAAGCGGCGATACACGCAATTGGCTGAGGCTTTGGCGAGTCATACTGCTTTCTCCCGCATTCTGATTATTCGGTCATGACGCTCTATGCAGTACTTATTGCAGAGCTCATGCCAGCTTTTTTACAAAATAAAACTCAATAAAATCAGATAGTTAAGAATTATCTATCGGCACACAGCACAGCATCCTGCACGATGCACCGTCAGGGGCCGTGCGAAATGCACGATGGTCAGTGGTCGGGTCGAGGGATCGAAACCGAATGGACGATTGCCGAAGGGGCGAGAAGCTATGAAAACGCCACTAGATCGGGCCTTTTACTAGGGCGTGTAGGAAGATGTGCAGATAGCTACGCGATGCTTCCTTTTATCGATCAGAATAAACCATGCAACTTGCCCGATTATTCCGGGACTAAACACCAACATTCACAGTTAAGGAGCGCGGGACAGATGGAATCAGCCAAGGAACTTCAAGGCCGCATTCTTTTAGTGGATGACGAGTCCGCGATCCTCCGGACCTTCCGCTATTGCCTGGAAGATGAAGGCTACACCGTCGCCACCGCCAACAGCGCGGCCCAAGCCGATGCCTTGATGCAACGCCAAGTGTTCGACCTGTGCTTTCTCGACCTGCGCCTGGGCGAGGACAACGGCCTGGATGTATTGGCGCATATGCGTATTCAAGCGCCATGGATGCGTGTCGTGATCGTTACCGCCCATTCGGCGGTGGACACTGCGGTCGATGCGATCCAGGCCGGCGCCGCCGACTACCTGGTCAAGCCCTGCAGCCCGGATCAGCTGCGCCTGGCCACCGCCAAGCAGCTGGAAGTACGCCAGCTCTCGGCACGCCTGGAAGCCCTGGAAGGCGCGGTGCGCCAGCCCAAGGACGGCCTCGACTCCCATAGCCCGGCCATGATGGTGGTACTGGAAACCGCACGGCAGGTCGCCGGCACCGATGCCAATATCTTGATCCTCGGCGAGTCAGGCACCGGTAAAGGCGAGTTGGCGCGGGCCATTCACGGCTGGAGCAAACGCTCGAAAAAATCCTGCGTGACCATCAACTGCCCATCGTTGACCGCAGAACTGATGGAGAGCGAACTGTTCGGCCACAGCCGCGGCGCATTTACCGGCGCCAGCGAGAGCACATTGGGCCGCGTCAACCAGGCCGACGGCGGCACGCTGTTTCTCGACGAGATCGGCGACTTTCCGCTGACTCTGCAACCCAAGTTGCTGCGATTCATTCAGGACAAGGAATACGAGCGAGTGGGCGACCCGGTTACCCGCCGCGCAGACGTGCGTATTCTCGCCGCCACCAACCTGAACCTGGAAGACATGGTGCGCGACGGCCGCTTCCGTGAAGACTTGCTGTACCGCCTCAACGTCATCACGTTGCACCTGCCGCCGTTGCGCGAGCGTAGCGAAGACATTCTCACCCTGGCCGACCGCTTCCTGGCGCGTTTCGTCAAGGAATATGCCCGCCCGGCGCGCGGCTTCAGCGATCAGGCGCGCGAAGCGCTGCTCAACTATCGCTGGCCCGGCAATATCCGCGAGCTGCGCAACGTGGTGGAGCGCGCCAGCATCATCTGTCCTCAGGAGAAGGTCGAGATCAGCCACCTCGGCATGGCTGAGCAACCGACCAACAACGCCCCACGCATCGGTGCGGCACTGAGCCTGGACGAATTGGAAAAAGCCCATATCGGCGCGGTACTTGCCACCAGCGATACGCTGGATCAAGCCGCCCGCACCCTCGGCATCGATGCGTCGACCCTGTATCGCAAACGCAAACAGTACAACTTATGAGCTGTACCTCATGAAGCTCGCGATGAAACTGCGCACCCGGTTATTCCTGAGCATCTCGGCGCTGATCACCGTGGCCCTGCTGGGGCTGATCCTGGGCCTGGTCAGCGTGATGCAGATGGCCAAGACCCAGGAGTCGTTGATTCGCAGCAATTTCGTCACCCTCGACCTGGGCGTGAAGTTGCGCCAGAGCCTGGGCGATCAACTGATCATGATGCTCGAAAAGCGACCTGATCCGGCTGCCCTGCAAGCCTCCAAACAGCGCTACTTTGACCTGTTGGACCAGGGCATAGCCCATGAACAGCGTGACGGTCACACCCACGGTTTCGAGCAGGCACGCGAGGACTATCAGAACCTGCTGCAGGCTTTTGACGAGTCTCAACAGAACCCGTCTCTGCCGAGCAGCAGGCAAAAGCTCACTGAAGCCTTCAATACCCTGCGCAACGGGCTGATCGTCCACCACAAGCTGGCGCTGGAAAATATCAGCACCAGCGAGCATAAATCCCGTGAACGTGCGCTGCTCGTCGCCAGCTTGCTGGGGCTGGTCGGCCTTGCGGTGCTGATCATCGGCTTCGTGACCGCCCATGGCATTGCCCGGCGATTCGGCGCACCCATCGAAGCGCTGGCCAAGGCTGCCGATAAAATCGGGCAAGGCGATTTCGAAGTGACATTACCGATATCGACGGCGGCGGAAATGAACCTGCTGACCCGTCGCTTCGGCATCATGGCCGAGGCCTTGCGCCAACACCAGGCCACCAATGTCGATGAGTTGCTCGCCGGTCAGCAGCGCTTGCAGGCGGTGCTCGACAGCATCGACGATGGCCTGCTGATGATCGACCGCCAAGGCCGCCTTGAACACCTCAACCCCGTCGCGCAACGCCAGCTGGGTTGGGACGAAGAGCGCCTCGGCCAGGGCCTGGGCGAAGCGCTGGGCCGCCCGGAAATGGATGAACAACTGCATCTGGTGCTGCGCGGCGGCAACCTGGAGCGGGCGCCGGAAGATCTGGAAGTGGAAGTCGAAGGTGAGCTGCGCCTGCTGACGTACAGCCTGACCCCGGTGAGCCACACCGAGGGGCATATTCTGGGCGCCGTGATGGTGCTGCATGACGTCACCGAGCAACGTGCCTTTGAGCGGGTGCGCAGCGAGTTCGTGTTGCGCGCCTCCCATGAATTGCGCACACCGGTGACCGGCATGCACATGGCCTTCGGACTTTTCCGCGAGCGAGCCAAGTTCCCGGCGGAGTCACGCGAAGCCGACCTGCTGGACACGGTCAACGAAGAAATGCAGCGGTTGATGCAGTTGATCAACGATTTGCTCAACTTCTCGCGCTACCAGAACGGCCTGCAGAAACTCACGCTGGGGCCGTGCGACGTCACCGACCTGCTGGAACATGCCCGGGCCCGGTTCGCCGAACCGGCGAACGCGCAACGCGTCGAACTGCTGGTGGAAGCCCAGCCAGGCCTGCCACGCCTGTACGCCGACCAGGCGCAACTGGAGCGCGTGCTCGACAACTTGCTGGGCAATGCCCTGCGGCATACTGCCGAGGATGGGCAGATTCGCTTGCAGGCGCGACGTCATGGCGAACGGGTGATTATCAGCGTCGAGGACAACGGTGAAGGCATTGCCTACGGCCAGCAGGGGCGCATCTTCGAGCCCTTCGTGCAGGTAGGGCGCAAGAAAGGCGGCGCCGGCCTGGGGCTGGCGCTGTGCAAGGAAATCGTGCAATTGCACGGCGGCCGCATGGGCGTGTATTCACGGCCGGGGCAGGGCACACAGTTCTATATGGCCTTGCCTCTGTAAGACCCCATTCAGCGTTGGTTCAAGGCGCGCAGGATTGCCGCACTTTGTGCATCCGGCGTTCCGTCGAACAACGATGGGCGGAAACGCATCTGGAATGCGGCGATCACGTGACGCGTGGCCACGTCCAGCTCACCAGTTTGGGGCGTCGGGTAGCCCAGACGCGCCAGTTCTTCCTGGAACCAGGTGATGCTCGGCAACTGCGCGGCGTACTGCTGCTGCAATTGCGCCACTGCCTGGGCATTCGGCCAGACCCCCAGGCCCTCATCGGCCAGGCGCTTCCATGGGAACAACGGGCCCGGGTCCAATTTGCGCAGCGGCGCGATATCGCTATGCCCGATGATGTTCCTGGGGTTGATACCGTTACGCTTGCTGATGTCCTTAAGCAGCACCACCAACGACTTCACCTGCGCCTCGGAGTACGGGTACCAGACCCGGCCGGTCGGAGTATCGCTATAGCCGGGGTTGACGATCTCGATGCCGATGGAGCTGGAGTTGAGCCAGGTACGCCCCATCCACTCGCTTTCCCCCGCATGCCAGGCACGCTGGCTTTCATCAACCAGCTTGTAGATTGTGCCTGAGGCGTCATCGCCGATCAGGTAGTGGCTGCTGACCTGGCCGTGGGTCAGCAGCGCCAGGGAGCGCTCAAGGTTGGCAGAGGTGTAATGCACCACCACGAACTGCACGCGGTTGTCGTGATTCACGGAAGGATGACTGGTATTGAGGCGCGGGCCGCTGGAGCAGCCGGCGAGCAGAACAACGGCAACGGCGATGAAGAAAGATTTCATAGGAGAAGGCATTACACAAAGGACGATAATGCAACAGTGTAACGTACCGCTGGCGGGCAAGCGGTCAAATTACATATTCAGAACATTTTTTACGCCGCCTGCACCCGATTACGCCCCGCCGCCTTGGCCCTGTAAAGCGCTTCATCGGCACGCTTGAGTACCAGGTCACTGCGCTCGCCCGGCTGGAACTGCGCCACCCCCATGGATACGGTGATGGTCACCGGCTCGCCCTTGAAGTGGAACGGGCAAGCCTCGATGGCCACTCGCAACACGTCACCGACAGCCAAGGCATCCGCCAGGGCCGAATCGGGCATCAACAACACAAATTCTTCGCCGCCGAAGCGCGCAATAAAATCGGTCGGACGCAGGCGTTTGCGCAGCACATTGGCGATGATCTTCAGGACTTTATCGCCGGCCAGGTGGCCGTAGCCGTCGTTGATGCGCTTGAAGTGGTCGAGGTCCAGCATGGCCAGTGACAGGCTGTTGCCACGCTGGTGCCAGGCATTGACCTCATGATCCAGGCGCTCACTCCAGGCCGCGCGGTTGGGCAGGCCGGTGAGCGGATCGATCAGCGCCTTCTGGCGCTGTATCTCCAAATGCTCACGATAGCCCTGGGCTTCCTGCTCCATGTTCGCCACCCGTTCAGCTAGGCCCTGGAGCCGCGCGGCCACTTCCTGCTCGCGCTGGTCGCGCTGTTGTCGGTGCTCGTCCATGGTGCCGAGCAAGCCCTCGAGGTGGCTCTCCAGCACCTGCTTGAGGCTGTCCAGATCGGCGGCGTCCTGCACGCTGCTTTGCAGGCCGTCTACCTGTTCGCGAATTTGCGTGTCCAGCTCCCGCGCGGCGGAGCGGCTGTCGGCGTGCCCCTCGCTGGCGACCTGCAGGTGACCCTGAAATGCCTCAAGACGCTCGTTGAGCTGTTTAAGATAAGCCTCGAACTCATGCTGGCCGCTGTCGGTAACCGCCAGCATCAGCACCGCCAGGTCGTCGAGGATCGGCAGCAGCTCGTACCAGTTCAAGCCATCGGCCAGGCGTTCGCGCATGGCTTCGGCCTGTGGTCGGTGGCCCTCGGGCAGGGACAGGTCTTCCAGCAGGCCGAGCAAGGTGTCTTCAATATGCTTGGCAACCGAGCTATAGGAAGGCTCGGGCGAATCGGGCAGGGCGTAGACACCATCCGACTGCAGGGCGTCGGGGTCAGGCTCTGCGGTATCCAATACGGGCGGGAGTGAAAGGCTGCCGATCAGCGTTTCCTCTGGCGTATCGACGGAGTCTTGGGGTGCTTCGATAAAAGCCGCGAGTGCACTTTCGGCAGCGGCGTCTTCGGCTGGCGTTTCAGGCGCCTCGCGATCGAAGGTTTCGTCGGGCATGGGCGCGAGCGGCGTTTGAGCAGGCGCTTGGAACTCGGACGTTACGCCGGCCGGTGCCTCTTCGACGGCAGGCGCAGAGACGTCCGTTGTCGGCGGCAACGGCGCGAAAGCTCGCAATGCCTGGGTCAGCTCCTCGGACTGCGCGGGCTCCGCAGCTTCAGACGCCGCAGGCGAGGGCGCGACGGAGAGTGGCGCAGGGGGTGTCTCGGGCTCGGGCGCTTCGTTTGAGGGCTCCTTGGCACCAAACAGGCGCTGCAATAACCCGGGCCCGGAGCGCGGCGTTTCGCCATCCGGCTCCAGGTTATTCAGCGCCTGTTCCTGCAGGCTGCTCAACTCGCTGAGCAGCAGCGGTATTTCCCGTGCCTGCCCGACTCGACCGTCAAGCTGCTTGGCGAAGGTTTTCAGCGGGCGCGCCACCTCACGGGGTAGCGGCAGTTTCTGCAACTGCGCGACCAGGGCGGTGAGGGCGGTACTGATTTGGTCAACCCGGGTTTCGCGGCGCTGCTCGGAATCCAGCACGGCCTTTTCCAGACGCGGCAGCAGGGCGGCCAGGGCGGCGTCCATGTCGTCAGTGCGCACGACATCGCGCATTTCCTTCATGCATTGATCGACAGCGCGGTCAGTCCCTTCCGCCGCCAGCGTGCTGCGCACCAGCCCTCGACGCAACAGATCGAGGCGGGCGGCCCAGCGGCGTTCGAGCTTGTCTTGCTGCTCAACGCCTTTAAGGTACTTTTCTTTCCAGCGCTGGGCGTCGTCACTCATGCAAGAGGTCCGCCGGGGCCTGGGCTCAACGCGGGGAACGCATCAGCCGTCAGCGAGCCCGGCAGACGAATTTCCACCGCGACCGGCAGGTGATCGGAAATAGGGTGCGCCAGCACCTGCACACTTTCCAGTGTGAGGCTCGGGCTGAGCAGGATATGGTCAAGGCAGCGCTGCGGGCGCCAACTGGGAAACGTGGCTTCGACTTGCGGCGCCAGTAAGCCGAGGTCACGCAGCGGGGAATTCTGCAGCAGGTCGTTGGCGTGGGTGTTCATGTCCCCCATCAACACCTGGTGCTTGTAGTTGCCAATCAAGTCGCGCACGTAGGCCAACTGGAGGTTGCGCGTACGCCCGCCGAGGGCCAGGTGCATCATCACCACCACCAAGGCTTCCGGGCCTTCGCCAAAACGCACCAGGATCGCACCGCGCCCCTTGGGGCCTGGCAACGGGTGATCCTCGATGACTGTCGGCTTCAGGCGACTGAGCACACCATTGCTGTGCTGCGCCAGGCGCCCGAGGTTGCGATTGAGTTGCTGGTACCAGTAGGGAAAGGCACCGAGCTGGGCAAGGTGCTCCACCTGATTGATGTAGCCGGAGCGCAGGCTGCCGCCGTCGGCTTCCTGCAGGGCGACCAGGTCGAAGTCGCTGAGCAGGTCGCCGATTCTCTGCAGGTTGCCGGTACGCCCCTTGTGCGGCAGCAAGTGCTGCCAGCCACGCGTGAGGTAGTGCCGATATTTCTCGGTACTGTTACCCACCTGAATATTGAAACTGAGCAGGCGCAGGCGGCTGTCCGCCGGCAGGCCTGTGGACTCCAGGTGATGTTCGTTGACCTGCGGATCATGCAGGCCGACGACACGCTCGGTACCCCAACGACGCATGGCGAGCCCCTTACTTGGCTGCGCGCTCTTTGGCGATCAGCTGGTCGGCGACATTGAGGACCGCTTCAGGACCACCGGCAGTGCCAAGGTCGAAACGGTACTTGCCGTTGACGATCAGGGTCGGTACGCCTTGCACGCCATACTTCTGCGCGAGTTCCTTGGCCTGCTTGATCTGGCCCTGGATGGCAAAGGAATTGAAGGTGGCCAGGAACTTGTCTTTATCGACACCCTGGGTGGCAACGAAGTCAGCCATTTCGTCCGGTTTGGTCAGGCGCTTGCCTTCTTTCTGGATCGCGTTGAATACCGCGTTGTGGACCTTGTGCTCCACACCCATGGCTTCCAGGGTCAGGAACAGCTGGCCGTGGGCATCCCATGGGCCGCCGAACATGGCCGGAATGCGTTTGAAGTTCACGTCCTTGGGCAGCTTTTCGGCCCAGGGGTTGATGGTCGGTTCAAAGGCGTAGCAATGCGGGCAGCCATACCAGAACAGCTCCACCACCTCGATTTTGCCGGGCACCGAAACCGGGACCGGGTTAGTCAGTTCAACGTAGGTTTTACCGGCTTCAAGCGGCACGTCGGCAGCTTGTGCGGTCATGCCGAAGAGACTGGCAGTGACGAGAGCGGCGCTGAGGATCAGATTACGCATGCTTTACTCCTGGACAAATAAAGTCGCCTCACGCGACCTTTATGTGTGACAGGTCTACGCGGACATGAGTTCGTTAGTGTAACGGCAGCGGCCACAAAAAAGGGCGGCCGTGGCCACCCTTTTTATGCTTGCATCGACGGATTAATCGAGCGTTAACGTTGCCGTCTGTCAGTGCAGGCCCTGGATGTAACTGGAGATTGCAGCAATGTCTTCATCGCTCAGTTTGCGGGCAATGGTGCGCATGGTCATTGCGTCGCCATCATTGGCCCGGCCGGCTTCTTCCTTGCGGAAATCGGTCAGCTGTTTGGCGATGTAGGCAGCGTGCTGGCCGCTCAAGTGCGGGAAGCCGGCGGCGGCGTTGCCTGCGCCATTTGGCGAATGGCAGCCGGTACAGGCGGGCAGGCCCTTGTCCAGGTCGCCGCCACGGAACAGTTTCTCGCCACGGGCGACCAGTTTCGGATCGGCAGCTCCCACACTGCCTTTCTGGCTGGCAAAATACGCCGCGATGTCAGCGATGTCCTGATCGCTGGAGTTGGTCAGCAAGCCGGTCATTTCCAGCACCACGCGTTTGCCATCCTTGATTTCGTGCATCTGCTTGGCCAGGTAACGTTCACCCTGGCCGGCCAATTTGGGGAAGTTCGGCGCCGGGCTGTTACCGTCCGGTCCATGGCAAGCACCACACACGGCGGCTTTCGCCTGCCCCGCGGTAGCGTCGCCTGCGGCATGGGCAATACCGGTGATGCCCAAGGTCAACAGCAGACTCACGATCAGTTTGTTCATCAGCTAATCCAACTACGGCTAAGGGTTTAAGAGTTATCTACCGGGTTTACTCACCATCAACTCATTGATGGCCTGGTAATCCTCGGTACTGCAGTCCATGCACAAACCACGCGGCGGCATTGCCTTGAAACCCTGGGGCAATCACTTGACCATGTGTCGATCAATTCAGGGTTTGAGAGCGTTTTGCGTTCTAATGCGCAATAAAGGTCTTTTCGCTCCCGTGAACGTCATCCTTCGCTGGGACAAAGCACACACAAAATCTGCGGCATTATATACTGGCGCTACTGAAACGGAAACGACACCGCTTGCCGCACCCTTTTTCGGCACCGCCCACATCGGAAATCTCATGCAACTCAAGAATCCCATCCTCGGCCTGTGCCAACAGTCCACCTTCATGCTCAGCGCCGCCAAAGTGGACCAATGCCCCGATGACGAAGGCTTTGAAGTCGCCTTTGCCGGCCGTTCCAACGCTGGCAAGTCCAGCGCCCTGAACACGCTCACCCATGCCAGCCTGGCACGCACCTCGAAAACCCCGGGTCGCACGCAGTTACTCAATTTCTTCAAGCTAGACGATGATCGGCGTCTGGTCGACCTGCCGGGCTACGGTTATGCAAAAGTCCCTATCCCGTTGAAGCTGCACTGGCAGCGTCACCTGGAGGCTTACCTGGGTGGTCGGGAGAGTTTGAAAGGTTTGATCCTGATGATGGACATCCGTCATCCAATGACCGATTTCGACCTGTTGATGCTCGATTGGGCGGTCGCCAGCGGCATGCCAATGCATATCCTGCTGACCAAGGCCGACAAGCTGACCTACGGCGCGGCCAAGAACACCCTGCTCAAAGTGCAGTCCGAAATCCGCAAGGGTTGGGGCGATGCCATCACCATCCAATTGTTCTCCGCGCCAAAGCGCATGGGCCTGGAAGACGCCTACACCGTACTGGCCGGCTGGATGGAATTGGCGGACAAGGGCGCGGAAATCGCCGAATAACTTTTGCGCAGGCAAAAAAAACCCCGGACTTCGTATGGGGAGGGGAAGTTCGGGGTCCAAGTTCCGAACCGCTAGGGCGGGGTTCGGATATCTGCCAACACTTAACACAACATAGGAGCATTGAAGGGCTTCACCACCCATTCAGTAACTCTGAGTGGCAGTTCACAGGTTAAGTTCCGGCAGGTTCAAAAAACACTTGGAAATAACTGACGGCAGCTTCCGATCTAAAGCGTTTCGCCATCACCGGGTGTGACGGCGAAACCGCAGAATCAATGCGCCTCGTCCCAGTTATCGCCCACGCCCACGTCCACCACCAGGGGCACGTCCAACTGAGCCGCAGCGCTCATGTGCTCGCGAATTCTTTCGCTGACCTCGGCGACCAGATCCTCACGGACCTCCAGTACCAGTTCGTCGTGCACCTGAAGGATAACCTTGGCGTCCAGGCCTGATTCCGTCAGCCAGTCGTCCACCTTCACCATGGCCTTCTTGATGATGTCCGCTGCCGTGCCCTGCATCGGCGCGTTGATCGCGGTGCGTTCTGCCGCCGCGCGCTCCTGGGGCTTGTTGGAGTTGATGTCCGGCAAGTACAGGCGCCGCCCGAAGAAGGTTTCCACGTAGCCCTGGTCCGCCGCCTGGGCACGGGTGCGCTCCATGTACTCGCGCACACCGGGGTAGCGGGCGAAGTACACATCGATATAGGCCTTGGCGGTCTTGGTGTCGACGCCAATGTCCTTGCCCAACTTCTGGGCGCCCATGCCATAAATCAGGCCGAAGTTGATCGCCTTGGCGCTGCGGCGCTGGTTGGAGGTGACTTCGCTCAACTCAACCTTGAACACCTCGGCAGCCGTGGCGGTGTGCACGTCCAGGTCGTTGCGAAAGGCATTCATCAACCCTTCGTCCTTGGACAGGTGCGCCATGATCCGCAATTCGATCTGCGAGTAGTCCGCCGCCAGCAGCTTGTAACCCTTGGGCGCGATAAACGCCTGGCGAATGCGTCGCCCCTCGGCGGTGCGCACCGGGATGTTCTGCAGGTTCGGATCGCTGGAGGACAGACGCCCGGTCGCCGCCACCGCCTGGTGGTAGGACGTATGAATACGCCCGGTACGCGGGTTGATCTGTTCCGGCAGGCGGTCGGTGTAGGTGCTTTTCAGCTTGCTCATGCTGCGGTACTGCATGAGTACCTTGGGCAATGGAAAATCATCCTCCGCCAGCTTGGCCAGCACTTCTTCAGCGGTGGATGCCTGGCCCTTGCCGGTTTTTTTCAATACGGGCATGCCGAGCTTCTCGTAGAGGATCGCCCCGAGCTGCTTGGGCGAACCCAGGTTGAATGCCTCACCGGCGATTTCGAAGGCCTGGCGCTCCAGTTCGATCATCTTGTTGCCCAGCTCGATGCTCTGGATGCCCAGCAGCTCCTTGTCCACCAAGGCGCCCTGGCGCTCGATACGCGCCAGCACCGGCACCAACGGAATTTCGATATCCGTCAGTACGCTGGCCAGGCTCGGGATCGCGGTCAACTTCGCGTGCAGTGCCTGATGCAAACGCAAGGTCACGTCGGCATCTTCGGCTGCGTAGGGGCCGGCTTGCTCAAGGGCGATCTGGTCGAAGGTCAGCTGTTTGGCGCCCCTGCCGGCGATGTCCTGGAAGCTCACGGTGGCGTGGTCCAGGTACTTCTTCGCCAGGCTGTCCATGTCATGGCGGGTCGCGGTGGAGTTCAGCACGTAGGATTCGAGCATGGTGTCGAAAGCGATGCCGCGCACGGTGATGCCCTGCGCCGGGTCGCCACCGATGGCGCAGTTGGCCAGGATGTTCATGTCGAACTTGGCGTGCTGGCCCACCTTGAGCTTGGCCGGATCTTCCAGCAAGGGCTTCAAGGCCAGCAGTACGGTGTCACGGTCCAATTGCTCCGGCGCGCCCGTGTAGGCATGCGTCAGCGGGATATAGGCGGCTTCGTGGGCCTGTACCGCAAACGACAGCCCAACCAATTGGGCCTGTTGGGCGTCGATCCCGGTGGTCTCGGTATCGAAGGCAAACAACGTCGCGTCGTTGAGTTTCTTCAGCCACAGATCAAACGTGGCCTGGTCAAGAATGGTGGTGTACACCGCCTCCACCGGCACCGCGATAACCGCCTCGGCAGGCGCCTCGGCGGCAGGTGCAACTTCGTTGGCCGCCTTGAGTTCGACACGCTTGCTATCGCGCTGGATCTCGTCGTACCAGCTCTTGAACTCGAGCAGCGTGTACAGCTCCAGCAACTTTTCGCGATCCGGCTCGATCAGGTGCAAGTCGTCCAGGCCGATGTCCAGGGGCACGTCGATTTTGATCGTCGCCAGCCGATAGGACAGGAACGCCATCTCCCTGTGCTCTTCCAGCTTGGCCGCCAGCGTCTTGGCGCCCCGAATCGGCAGGGTCGGCACAATGTCCAACTGCTCATACAGCTCTTTGAGACCGCCATTGACCCCCACCAGCAAACCGGAGGCGGTCTTCGGACCGATGCCGGGAACCCCAGGGATGTTGTCGGAGGAATCGCCCATCAACGCCAGATAATCGATGATCTGCTCCGGAGCGACGCCGAATTTCTCCTTTACGCCCTCGATGTCCATCGAACTACCGGTCATGGTGTTGACCAAGGTAATGTGCCCGTCCACCAGTTGCGCCATGTCCTTGTCGCCGGTGGAGATCACCACCGGGCGGTCAGCGGCGGCGCTGCTGCGGGCCAGGGTGCCGATCACGTCATCGGCCTCGACGCCTTCGACGCACAGCAACGGGAAGCCCAGGGCGATCACGCTCTGGTGCAGGGGCTCGATCTGCAGGCGCATGTCATCGGGCATGCTCGGGCGATTGGCCTTGTAGTCGGCGAACATTTCATCGCGAAAGGTTCCGCCCTTGGCGTCGAATACCACGGCGAAGGGGCTGTCCGGGTATTGCTTGCGCAGGCTCTTGAGCATGTTCAACACGCCCTTGACCGCACCGGTCGGCAGGCCTTTGGAGGTGGTCAGCGGTGGCAGCGCGTGGAAAGCGCGGTACAGATAAGAAGAACCGTCCACCAGGACGAGGGGCGCTTGGCTCATGAGCAGGATCAACCTTTTCGGCGGGTCAGGCGCTAGAATAGCCGGACCAATGAAAACAAAGGGACAAGGTTATCATGCGTACATTCAATCGCCTGCTGTTGACTGGCTTGATTGCACTCGCTCCGATGGCTGCCATGGCGGCAGACGATGCCCCATCGGGCGATCCGGAAGTGACCATTCGCACGGAAGGCGACAAGACCATCCAGGAGTACCGTCAAAACGGCTTCCTGTATGCCATCAAGGTAACGCCAAAAGGCGCTCCACCGTATTTCCTGGTACGCGCGGATGGAACCGACGCGAACTTCATCCGTTCTGACCAGCCGGATATGCTGATCCCGTCATGGAAGATCTTCGAATGGAAATGATTCCCTAATTTCAACCGGCGCCGCCCTGAGCGGCGCCCGTAACGGCAGTTTTAACCATGTCTGTGTTCACCCCCCTGGCTCGGTCCGAGCTGGAAACCTTTCTTGCCCCTTACGGGCTCGGCCGCCTGCTTGATTTCCAGGGGATTGCCGCCGGTAGCGAAAACACCAATTTCTTTATCAGCCTGGAGCAGGGCGAGTTCGTCCTGACCCTGGTCGAGCGCGGCCCCGTGGCAGAAATGCCGTTCTTTATCGAACTGCTCGACGTGCTCCACGACGCCGACCTGCCGGTGCCCTACGCCCTGCGTACCACCGACGGTATCGCTTTGCGCGAACTCAAGGGCAAACCCGCCTTGCTGCAACCGCGCCTGGCCGGCAAGCACATCACGCACGCCAACGCCCAGCATTGCGCCCAGGTCGGCGACCTGCTCGGCCACCTGCACCTGGCGACCCAGGGCGACAAGGTTCTGGAGCGCAGGACCGATCGCGGGCTGGAGTGGATGCTCAGTGAAGGCGCGCAGTTGATTTCGCACCTGAACGACGCACAACAGCGCCTTCTGCAGGACGCGTTGAACGAGATAGAAGCCCACAAGGCGCAGATTCTCGCCCTGCCACGCGCCAACGTTCATGCCGATCTGTTCCGCGATAACGCGATGTTCGAAGGCACGCACCTGACCGGCCTGATCGACTTCTACAACGCCTGCTCCGGGCCGATGCTGTATGACGTCGCCATCGCCTTGAATGACTGGTGTTCGGACGCCGACGGCGTGATTGATGGGCCGCGCGCCCGTGCGCTGCTGGGTGCTTATGCGGGGTTGCGGCCGTTTACCGCCAAGGAAGCCGAGCTATGGCCGACCCTGTTGCGCGTGGCGTGCGTGCGGTTCTGGCTGTCGCGGCTGATCGCAGCCGAGTCGTTTGCCGGGCAGGATGTGTTGATTCACGATCCTGCCGAGTTCGAGCATCGCCTGCTGCAGCGCCAGCAGGTCACTGTGCATCTGCCGTTCGCGCTCTAAAGACCTGCTCAGTCCAAATGTAGGAGCGAGCTCGCTCGCGAAAAACGTCAACGATAACGCGTGCTTTCTGAATGAACGTGGTGCCTGTGAGTTTTTCGCGAGCAAGCTCGCTCCTACAACAAGCCTTAACGCTTGCCCCACATTTAGAGTGACTCCAGGCATCCAGCCAGATCATTGCCGAGCTTTTCCAGCACCTGCTCATACCCCTGCGCAGTGGCCGGGGTGTAGCCGCCCAGCGCATCCAGCTCCGCCAATTTAACCGGCAACCCGGCAACCAATGTTTCGGCCAAGCGCGGCCGCAACGGCGGCTCGCTGAACACGCACGTCTTGCCCACTTCCTGCAGCCGCGTACGCATCGCCGCCACATGCTGGGCGCCGGGCTGCACTTCGGCGGCTACGCTGAACACGCCGGTGTGCTTCAAGTCGTAAGCGTCTTCGAAGTAATCAAAGGCTTCGTGAAATACAAAGTAAGGCTTGCCTTCAACGCCTGCCAGGCGCTTCTTCAAGCGTATATCCAGCGCATCCAGGCGACCCGCGAAGGCTTTGGCGTTGCTCAGGTAACGCTCGGCGTTGGCCGGGTCGGCCGCACTGAGGTCAGCCGCCATCCGCGCCGCGATGACGCGCGCGTTCACTGTCGACAACCACAAATGCGCGTCGACGCTGCCGGCACGATGATCGTGATCATGCTCGTCGGCTTCGTCGGCATGGGAGTGGCTATCTTCGCCGAAACGGCGCAGTTTCATGCCTGGCAGGTCCTGCACGGCCACCGTCGCCGCGGTCCGGCCCTTCAGCACGCGCGGCAGGAAAGTTTCCATGTCAGGCCCGATCCAGTACAGCAGGTCGACCGACTGCACGCGCCGTACGTCGGATGGACGCAAGGCGAAGTTATGCGGCGACGCACCCGGCGGCAACAACACCTCCGGAACGGCCACTCCGTCCTGCACAGCCGCGGCGATCAGTTGCAGCGGCTTGATGCTGGTCAGCACCTTGACCTCGGCCTGAGCGGCGCCAGCCACGAACAAACTGGTGACAAATACGACAAAAACGGGAAAAAGTCGGGACACGATGACCACTCAATGGCATAGGAACAGGTAACATAATAACGTCTCTATCAAATATCTGTCGCCGCTCATGCCTATAACACCGCTTGCCAGCCGTCCCCATGACCACTCTCACTGCGTTCACAGCGCATTGTCGGAGGCCGACACCCTATGCGCGCAGAAGGGCTTGCGCCTGACCGCGCTGCGTCGACGCGTGCTGGAGCTGGTGTGGCAAAGCCACAAGCCGCTGGGCGCGTACGACATCCTTGGCGTGCTGAGCGAACAGGACGGCCGCCGCGCCGCGCCACCTACGGTTTACCGCGCGCTGGATTTCCTGCTGGAAAACGGCCTGGTGCACCGCATCGCCTCGCTCAATGCGTTTGTCGGCTGCAACCACCCGGAGCACGCGCACCAGGGCCAGTTCCTGATTTGCCGCGAGTGCCACGCCGCCATCGAGCTTGAACAGAAAAGCATCAGTGATGCCATCGTCAAAAGCGCCGCCGACGTCGGCTTCAGCGTCGAAGGGCAAACGGTCGAAGTGGTCGGCCTGTGCTCGGGCTGTCAGGGGGCTTGATGAGCAACCCGTTAATCCGCCTGGAGCAGGTCGGGGTCACGTTCGCCGGGCAACACGTGCTGGACAACATTGCGCTGAGCGTGGAGCCGGGGCAGATCGTGACCCTGATCGGCCCCAATGGCGCCGGCAAGACCACCCTGGTGCGCGCCGTGCTCGGCCTGCTCAAGCCCGACCGCGGCAGCGTATGGCGCAAGCCCCGGCTGCGCGTGGGCTATATGCCGCAGAAGCTGCACGTGGACCCCACATTGCCGCTGTCGGTATTGCGTTTCCTGCGTCTGGTGCCAGGTGTAGACCGCGCCCGCGCCCAGGCGGCGCTCAAGGAGGTCGGCGCCGAACAGGTGATCGACAGTCCGGTGCAGAGCATCTCCGGCGGTGAAATGCAGCGCGTGCTGCTGGCCCGCGCCCTGCTGCGCGAGCCGGAGCTGCTGGTGCTCGATGAGCCGGTGCAAGGCGTCGACGTCGCCGGCCAGGCCGAGCTGTACAGCCTGATTACCCGGTTGCGCGACCGCCATGGCTGCGGCGTGCTGATGGTCTCCCACGATTTGCACCTGGTGATGAGCACCACCGATCAAGTGGTCTGCCTCAACCGTCACGTGTGCTGCTCCGGCCACCCGGAACAGGTCAGCGGCGACCCGGCGTTCGTGGAGCTGTTCGGCAAGAACGCCCAGAGCCTGGCGATCTATCACCACCATCACGACCACGCCCACGATCTGCATGGCGCCGTTGTCGATGACGCTTCTACCCCCCACGTTCATGGAGATAGCTGCAAGCATGGCTGATTTTCTGCTCTACGCCCTGCTGGCAGGCTTGGCTCTGGCGTTGGTGGCGGGCCCGCTGGGCTCGTTCGTGGTTTGGCGGCGCATGGCGTACTTTGGCGACACCTTGTCCCATGCCGCACTGCTTGGCGTGGCCATGGGCTTCCTGCTGGACGTGAGCCCGACCATCGCCGTAACCGTCGGCTGCCTGCTGCTGGCGGTGTTACTGGTGACGCTGCAGCAGCGCCAGCCGCTGGCGTCCGACACGCTGCTGGGCATCCTGGCGCCGAGCACCCTGTCCCTGGGCCTGGTGGTGCTGAGCTTCATGCATGAAGTACGCATCGACCTGATGGCCTACCTGTTTGGCGATCTGCTGGCGATCAGTCCTACCGACCTGGCATGGATCCTTGGTGGCAGCGCGGCGGTGCTTTTGGTGCTGGTGAGCCTGTGGCGCCCGCTGCTGGCAATCACCGTGCACGAGGAGCTTGCAACGGTCGAAGGTTTGCCCGTGCCGGCCCTGCGCCTGGCGCTGATGCTGCTGATCGCGGTGGTGATCGCTGTCGCGATGAAGATTGTCGGCGTATTGTTGATCACCTCGCTGCTGATCATTCCAGCCGCCGCCGCTCAGCGCCATGCCCGTTCGCCAGAGCAAATGGCCATCGGCGCCAGTCTGCTGGGCATGCTGGCAGTGTGTGGGGGCCTGGCCTTGTCATGGTTCAAGGACACGCCGGCCGGGCCGTCGATTGTGGTGTCGGCGGCCGCCCTGTTTCTGCTGAGTTTTGTCCTGCCCCGTCGAGGGGTGTAGACTTGCTCGCTTTTTGCGCAAATAGAGAGTCGCAGGAATGAAGCCGTTCACTTTCCGTTATCTGCTCCTTGCCGCATTTTCCCTGCTGCTGGGCGCCTGTCAAAGCACACCGCCCGCCGCCCCCGAAGCGCCGGACCCGCGCGCTGCGGCCATCGCGCAGCTGGAGCAAAACCTGGCCAGCAGCGAATTGGCCACGGCCGAAGACCAGCTCGCCACCTTGCAGGCCCAATCGCCCAATGACCCGGCACTTGAGGCTTACCAGCGCCAGCTGGCCGAAGCGTACCTGCAGCGCAGCCAGATCGTGCTGCAAAAGGGTGACGTCAACGCCGCCGCCACGGCGCTGAGCCGTGCCCGCGCGCTGATGCCCAAGGCCCCGGCCCTGACCGGCGGCGTCAACAGCGCCATCAGTCATGCGCGCAAAGCCGAGCTGGATCAGGCCGAGGCCGCCCTGAAAGCGGCCGAAGCCAAGCCCGCCGCCAAGGTCATCGACCCGGTGGCGCCGAGCACCACCGTGGCGCTGAATTTGGCGGATGTCGAAGCCATGCGCCATCAACTGGATGCCATCGCCACCGACGTGGTGAATTACCAGTGCGACGTCAGTATCCAGGTGCCACGCACCGAGGATTACCCGTGGCTGGCCACATTGCTGACCAAACGGGTGAAGCGAATTGATTCGGGGTATGACCTGAAGATTCACCGGCAGATTCTGAAGCACATTCCGGCGCAGGTTGTGCTGATTCCGCGTAAGGCGGACTAAAAGCATCGGGGGCAAGCCCCCTCCCACACTTGAATGCATTCACAGTTCAACGTGGGAGGGGGCTTGCCCCCGATGACGATCTAACAAACAACCAACAAATTAAGCCGGAATCGCCTTAGCCTTCGGCTCCCGCTCCCACACCCGATGCTGAGCAATCGCGGCAAAGAACGCCTTGAACGCCTTGGCATCCGCCCCCACGATCAACCCCGCATCCGCTTCCAGCTTCAACAGGTCGAGCAATGGCTTCACGTCGCTGGCGACCGCAATGGCCTTCAGGTGCTTGTACGCTTCCAGCACGTAATGCAATGCCACGCCGTCGCCGCTCAGGGCCTTGACCGACTCCTTGCCGCCCGGGATAAACACCGCGTCGAACGCAATGGACGGCATGCCTTCCATCGACGCATCCACCGGCAGCGACTTGCCATCGGCCGTGGTCACAGGCGCCGACGTCGGCCCGAGCAGCTTGGCATGCGCACCTTCAGCCTCCAGGGCTGCCTTGAGTGCAGCAATCGCCGCACCGTCCACGCCGTTCGCCGCCAGAATCGCCACTTTGCGCGTCTTGATGTCGCCCGACAGCAAATTCACCTGGCTCAAGGCTGGCGATGCTTTCAACGACGTTTCACGCACAGGCACCGTGCCTTTGGTCGGCGCCGGCAAGCCCAGGTTCTGCGCAACGCGCTTGGCCAGTTCCAGGTCGATGTTGGCCAGAATCTCATTCACCTGGCGGGCACGAATATGCTCGCGCTCGACCTTGCCCAACTCGAAGCTGTAGGCGGCGATGATGTGCTCTTTCTCGTGATGGCTCATGCTGTTGAAGAAAAGCGTGGCCTGGGAGAAGTGGTCGCCGAACGATTCGCTACGCTCGCGCACCTTGTTGGCATCAACGCGCTCGTAGTAAGTCTCGAAGCCACCATCCGTAGGACCGGGAGGTGTTTCCTTCGGCCAGCCGCCATCGATGGAGTTGGGCTCATAAGCCGCACGCCCTTTATCGATCACCGTGCGATGCTGAGCGTCGCGCTGGCCGTTATGGAACGGCGCCACTGGGCGGTTGATCGGGATCTCATGGAAGTTCGGCCCGCCGAGACGGCTGATCTGGGTGTCCGTGTAGGAAAACAGACGACCTTGCAGCAGTGGGTCGTTGGTGAAGTCGATACCCGGCACGATATGGCCCGGGCAGAACGCAACCTGCTCGACCTCGGCAAAGAAGTTGTCCGGGTTACGGTTGAGCACCATCTTGCCCAGCGGCGTGATCGGTACCAGTTCTTCCGGGATGATCTTGGTCGGGTCGAGCAGGTCGAAGTCGAACTTATGCTCGTCTTCTTCTGCAACGATCTGAACGCCCAGCTCCCACTCGGGGTAATCGCCGCTTTCGATCGATTCCCACAGGTCGCGACGGTGGTAGTCGGTGTCTTTACCGGCCAGCTTTTGCGCTTCGTCCCATACCAGCGAGCAGGTGCCGACTTTCGGCCGCCAGTGAAACTTCACAAAGCTCGACTTGCCTTCGGTGTTGATCAAACGGAAGGTATGCACGCCAAAGCCCTGCATGGCACGCAGGCTTTTTGGAATGGCGCGGTCAGACATTGCCCACACCACCATATGCGCCGACTCAGGCACCAGCGAGACAAAATCCCAGAACGTATCGTGCGCCGATCCGCCGGTAGGAATCTCGTTGTGCGGCTCGGGCTTAACGGCATGCACGAAGTCAGGAAACTTGATGGCATCCTGAATGAAGAACACCGGCATGTTGTTGCCCACCAGGTCGAAGTTGCCTTCGTCGGTGAAAAACTTCACGGCGAAACCGCGTACGTCACGCACGGTGTCACCGGAACCACGCGGGCCCTGCACTGTGGAAAAACGCGCGAACACCGGCGTTTTATGCTCTGGAGTCCGTAGGAACCCAGCCTTGGTCAGCGCCGAATGATCGCCGTAGCTCTGGAAATAGCCATGGGCGCCAGTACCACGGGCATGCACGATGCGCTCCGGAATACGCTCATGGTCAAAGTGCGTGATCTTTTCACGCATGATGAAGTCTTCCAGCAGCGACGGGCCACGCGCGCCGACCTTCAGGGTGTTCTGGTTGTCAGAGATTTTCACGCCCTGGTTGGTGCGCAGGGCCTGACCGGTCGCATCGGAACGGAATTCTTCCAGCGCCTGCAGTTTGGCGTTGGTATTGCCTCGGTCCAGGGTATCAGTGCCCGCGAGTTCACTCTTCGGCGGGGTGGCTGGCTTCTTGGTACTCATCAGTCAAAACTCCTTAGTCAAAGTGGCCAGAGCGGTCCCCGGCTCATTTGAGCGAAACCCCGGACACGGCACCCGGGAGATCGAATTGCTTAAGTAGTGACTGACAGGGTTTTGAGCCGTTCCTTTTTTATGACCTTTGGTCTCGTTATTGCCAAATCGCTGGATGGATGCGAAATAAATGCTAAGAAACGCTATACGGACAGGCTAAAATGCGCGCCCGGCTAACCGCTGATCCCTTTTCCATGCGCCCCACAAGGTTCGCTACGTGATCGAGTTTCAAAACGTCCATAAAACCTACCGCGTCGCCGGTAAGGATATTCCCGCCCTGCACCCCACCAGCCTGCGCGTCGAAAACGGCCAGGTGTTTGGCCTGATTGGCCACTCGGGTGCGGGAAAAAGTACCCTGCTGCGCCTGATTAACCGCCTCGAAGAACCCAGTGGCGGGAAGATCACGGTTGATGGTGAAGAAGTCACCGCGCTGGATGCCAACGGCCTGCGCCGTTTTCGCCAGCAGGTCGGGATGATCTTCCAGCACTTCAACCTGCTGGCGTCCAAGACCGTTGCAGACAACGTGGCGCTGCCGCTGACATTGGCCGGCGAATTGTCGCGCAAGGACATCGACCTGCGCGTGGCCGAACTGCTCGCCCGCGTCGGCCTGTCGGACCACGCCAGGAAGTACCCGGCGCAATTGTCCGGCGGCCAGAAACAGCGCGTCGGCATCGCCCGCGCCCTGGCCACCAAACCCAAGATCCTGCTGTGCGACGAGGCCACCAGCGCCCTCGACCCGCAGACCACCGCCTCGGTCCTGCAACTGTTGGCCGAGATCAACCGCGAACTCAAGCTGACCATCGTGTTGATCACCCATGAAATGGATGTGATTCGCCGCGTCTGCGACCAGGTGGCCGTGATGGACGCCGGCGTGATCGTAGAGCAAGGCTCGGTGGCCGACGTGTTCCTGCATCCAGAGCATCCGACCACCAAGCGCTTCGTCCAGGAAGCCGAACAGGTCGACGAAGGCGAGCAACGCGACGACTTCGCCCACGTGCCGGGCCGTATCGTGCGCCTGACCTTCCAGGGGGACGCGACCTACGCGCCATTGCTGGGTACCGTCGCCCGGGAAACGGGGGTGGACTACAGCATCCTCGCCGGTCGTATCGACCGCATCAAAGACATTCCCTACGGGCAATTGACCCTCGCCGTCACCGGCGGTGACATGGACGCCGCGTTTGCGCGCTTCACCGCCGCTGACGTTCATATGGAGGTGCTGCGCTAATGGACGTTTTCCTGAACTTCTTTGCCAACATCGACTGGTCCGAAATCTGGCTCGCCACTGGCGATACCATGATCATGCTGTTCGGTTCGCTGTTCTTCACGGTCGTGCTCGGCCTGCCGTTGGGCGTACTGCTGTTTCTGACGAGCCCGCGCCAACTGTTCGAACAGAAGGGCCTATATGCGCTGCTGTCGCTGGTCGTGAACATCCTGCGCTCGCTGCCGTTCATTATCCTGCTGATCGTCATGATTCCGTTCACGGTGTTGATCACCGGGACATCGCTGGGTGTGGCAGGTGCGATTCCGCCGCTGGTCGTGGGCGCCACACCGTTCTTTGCGCGCCTGGTGGAAACCGCCTTGCGTGAAGTCGACCGCGGCATCATCGAGGCCACTCAGTCGATGGGCGCAACGACGCGTCAGATCATCACCAACGCCCTGCTGCCCGAAGCCCGCCCCGGCATCTTCGCGGCGATTACGGTGACAGCGATTACACTGGTGTCCTACACGGCGATGGCCGGGGTAGTCGGTGCCGGTGGCCTGGGCGACCTGGCGATCCGCTTCGGTTACCAACGCTTCCAGACCGATGTAATGGTGGTCACCGTGGTAATGCTGTTGATCCTGGTGCAAATTCTGCAAACCGTCGGCGACAGGCTGGTGGTGCACTTTTCTCGAAAATAACGGCCATGGCCGGCCTTGTGCCGGCAGATGTCCGAACAAGGAGCTTGCTGGATGAAAAAACTACTGGTTGCTTTCGCCGCCGTTGCCGCGTTTTCCGCCCATGCCGAGACCATCACGGTCGCCGCATCGCCGGTGCCGCACGCGGAAATCCTCGAATTCGTGAAACCTGCGCTGGCCAAAGAAGGCGTGGACCTGCAGGTCAAAGTCTTCACCGATTATGTGCAGCCGAACGTACAGGTGGCTGAAAAGCGCCTGGACGCCAACTTCTTCCAGCACCAGCCGTACCTGGATGAATTCAACAAGGCCAAGGGCACTCACCTGGTGAGCGTCGGCGGCGTGCACCTGGAACCGCTGGGCGCGTACTCGAGCAAATACAAGAAGCTGGCCGACCTGCCTGACGGCGCCAACGTGGTGATCCCGAACGACGCCACCAACGGCGGCCGTGCCCTGTTGCTGCTGGCCAACAACGGCCTGATCACCCTGAAGGACCCGACCAACATCCTGTCGACCATCAAGGACATCACCGGTAACACCAAAAACCTGAAATTCCGCGAACTGGAAGCCGCCACCCTGCCGCGCGTACTGACCCAGGTCGACCTGGCGCTGATCAACACCAACTACGCGCTGGAAGCCAAGCTGGACCCGTCCAAGGACGCCCTGGTGATCGAAGGCAGCGACTCGCCTTACGTCAACATCCTGGTGACCCGCGAAGACAACAAGGATTCGGACGCCGTGAAGAAGCTGGTTGCAGCCCTGCACACGCCTGAAGTGAAGCAATTTATCGAAGAGAAGTACAAAGGCGCGATCAAGCCGGCGTTCTGATTCAAGGCGGACGCAGAGCGTGGGAACGATCTCCAACACACTGGAGATCAAAATGTGGGAGGGGGCTTGCCCCCGATAGCGGCGGGTCAGTCAACATCTTCATCGACTGACACCCTGCTATCGGGGGCAAGCCCCCTCCCACATTTGTATTGTGCGTTATTTACGCTGCAGCAACCCCGGCAACTGCGCCACCAGCTTCTGGTTGTTCAACGGCGCACGAATGAACCCGCGCTGGGTGCCATCCGGGCCGATCAGCGCCAGGTTGCCGCTGTGGTCGACGGTATAGTTCGGCTTGCTGGTGTCCGCAGGAATGAAGGGAATGCTCACGGCATTCGAGACCTTCTGCACCTCCTGCACAGTGGTGCCGGTCAACCCCCGGAATTGCGGGTCGAAATAGCCCAGGTACTGCTTGAGCTGGGTCGGGGTGTCGCGGTTGGGGTCGACGCTGACCAGGATCACCTGCAACTTGTCCACCGCCTCTTTGGGCAGTTCGCTCTTGATCTGGCGCAGTTGGGCGAGGGTGGTCGGGCAGATGTCCGGGCAGAAGGTGTAACCGAAGAACAGCAGGCTCCACTTGCCTTTGAGCTCATTGACCAGCACCGGCTGGCCGTCCTGGTCGGTCATGCTCACCGCAGGCAGCTGGCGGCTTTGCGGCAGCAGGATAATGCCGGCGTCGATCAGCGCGGTCGGGTCGCCCTGGCCTTTGCCCGAGAGCACCTTGTTGACGGTCAGGCCCATGATCAATGCCACCAGGGCCACCAGAATGAAGACAGTTTTTTGAGTTCGAGTCATAGGTTCAACAGTAGGTAGTGGTCTACGAGCAGCGCGATAAACAGCAACAGCAGGTACCAGATAGAGTACTTGAAGGTGTTGACCGCCGCGTGCGGCTGGCTGCCACGGTACAGCACCCAGGCCCATTGCAGAAAGCGCCCGCCCAATACCGTCGCACAGGCCAGGTACAACAGCCCGCTCATATGGATGACATAGGGCATCAGGCTCACCGCCAGCAGGGCGAAGGTGTAGAGCAGGATATGCACTTTGGTGTAATGCTCGCCGTGGGTGACCGGCAGCATCGGGATGTCGGCCTTGGCGTACTCCTCCTTGCGATGGATGGCCAGCGCCCAGAAGTGCGGCGGGGTCCAGGCGAAGATGATCAGCACCAGCAGCAGCGGCTCGGCGCTGACATGCCCGGTCACGGCGACCCAGCCCAACAACGGCGGCGCGGCACCGGCCAGGCCACCGATGACGATATTCTGCGGCGTTGCGCGCTTGAGAAACCCGGTATAGATCACCGCGTAGCCCAGCAACGAAGCCAGGGTCAGCCAGGCCGCCAGGGGGTTGGTGAACGCCAGTAACAGCGCCAGGCCCGTCACCGCCAGCACCAACGCAAACACCAGCGCCGCAACGGCCGAGACCCGCCCCTCGGCCAGTGGCCGTTTGTGAGTGCGCGCCATCAGCGCATCAATGCGCCGATCCACCACATGGTTGACCGCCGCCGCCGCGCCCGCACACAGGGCAATGCCCAGGTTGCCGAACGCCAGCACCGTCCACGGCACCCCGGCGCGGGTGGCGAGGAACATGCCCACCAGCGAGGTGATCAGCATCAGCACCACCACTTTCGGCTTGGTCAGCTCCAGATAGTCACGCCAGACCGCCTGGCCGTGACGCGCGCCGATCAGGGACGCCATGGCATCTCTCCTTTAAGGGTCATCAGGCCCGATGCCGGTTTTCGCGGAGTGAACCGCCAGGTGATTGGTCGTGGGTGGCGCACCCGAACCAGGCTGGTGCGCGCGTGATAATTGACCAGCACCAGGGTCAGCAAGAGCGCTGCGCCCCCGGCGTTGTGCGCCACCGCCACCGGCAGCGGCAAGCCGAACGCCACATTGCTCAGGCCCAGGCTGATTTGCGCCGCCAGGGCGATCAACAGCAAGCCCGCCAGGCGCGTCATGCCCACCGCGCGCAACTGCCAGGCCAGGCCCAGCAGCACCAGCGTGACCAGCACCGCACCCACGCGATGGGTCAGATGAATGGCGGTGCGCGCATCGCTGTCCAACTGACCGCCCAGGTAATTGGGGCCGATATGCTGGGTCAGGTGAAAGCCATTGGCGAAGTCCGCCGTCGGCCACCATTGACCGTGACAGGTCGGCAAATCGACACAGGCCACCGCTGCATAGTTGGCGCTGACCCAACCGCCCAAGGCAATCTGCCCGATCACCAGCACCAGCCCCGCCGTTGCCCAATATTGCAGGCGCCTGGGTACGATCAATGCGGGCAGCACGCCGGACAGACGCAGGCTCAGCAGGAACAGCAGGCTCAAGGTGGCAAAGCCGCCCAGCAAGTGGCCCGTCACCACCTGCGGCCACAGCTTCAGCGTCACCGTCCACATGCCAAACGCCGCCTGGGCGCACACCACTATCAATACGAACAGCGGCAATTTCACCGGCTGGCCCGGGTCACGCCGGTGGCTCCAGGCCCGCGCCGCCAACAGCGCGATGAGGATGGCGAGGGTGCCGGCAAAGTAGCGGTGGGTCATCTCGGCCCAGCCCTTGTCGGCCTCCACTGGCGTATCAGGAAAGTGCAGTTCGGCATGGGCCAGTTGGGCTGCGCTTTGCGGCACGCCGATAAAGCCATAGCACCCCGGCCAGTCCGGGCAACCCAGGCCAGCATGGGTCAGGCGGGTATAGGCACCGAGCAACACGACAATCAGCGCGAGCAGGGTGGCAAACAACGCGAGGCGAAATCCAGGCTTGGCCATGACGATGCCCTTATCCGATGTTCGACAGTTTCAACAGCAGGCGCAGGTCGTTGAGCAAGTCCTTGCCGTTGACCTTGGCGTCGTAGCGCAGCACCAGGTTGCCGTGGGGGTCGACGATCCACAGTTGCGCATCGCCAGGCGCGGCGGCATTGCGGTTGAAGGTCGACAGGTCCAGTGAATAGCGCTGCAATTGCGGGTATTCGGCCTTGAGCCGGGTGTCGTAGTCGGTGCCGACCGGCTGCGCACTGGCCAGCGCGTGGCTGGCACGGGACGCGTCGCGACCCAGGCCGATCTGCAGCTGGCGCGCCAGGTACACAAGTTGCTGGCACTCGGCGGCGCAGAGGGCGGGCGCGGTGACCAGCAACTGCCAGCGATCCTCATCGGCCTGCACGCCTATGTCTGCGCGGGTCTGACCGTTACCGATCAGTTCACCGTGATAACTGCGGCTGTCCGGCACCCAGAATTGCAGTTTGTACATAAAGGTCGCCAGCACCATCGGGCCCACCACCATCAGCAGGATCAGGAGCAACTGCCAGCGGCCCTTACGCCGGTCCGGCGCTTCAGACACGTTGAGTGGATTCATGGCGGCTCCCATGGTGCTTCTCCTTTGCGTTGTGCCATCCGAGGTAGAGGTAAAGCGCCAGCAGCGCCAGTGACATGGCAAACCACTGCACCGCATACCCCAGGTGTTTTTCCGGCCCCATGGCGACCACAGGCCAGTGGGTGTCGTACGTACCGGGCCCGGCTTCGGCGCGCAGTTCAAAGGCGAACCCATTGCGGCCCAATTCGGCCCACAGGGCGACGGGGTGCAACGCGGTCAGCAGGCGCGGCCATTGCACCGTCGCGGGATCAACCTGCAACTGGAAGGTTTCGCCGGGAGCGACGTACACCCAGGCGACCAGATTCACCGGTTGACCCGGCGTGGCGAACGCCGGTGGCGTACGGCGATCCGGCCAGGGCAGCCAGCCGCGATTGAGCAGCACCCAAAGGCCGCTGGCCTGATCATGAAAGGGTTGCAGCAACTCGACACCGGCCTTGCCGTCGCGCATACGGTTGTCGAGCAATACACTGTGGTCGGCATCGAAGCTGCCACGCAGATGAACCCGGCGAAAGGCTGGATCGGCGCTCGTCTCAAGCTGCTCGCTGCCAATAGGCTCGGCGGCACGCCGCTCGGCGTAGGTGTCGACCAGCCGCTGTTTTTCCTGACCGCGCGACAGCTGCCAGAAGCCCAGGCCAATCATCAACGGCAGCAGCATCAGCACCACCAACGTCGGTGCGATGCCGGGCCTGAAGCGCTGCCGGGCACTGGCTATACTGGATTTCATTGCCCCTCCCCGTATGGCCCGGAGCCAGACCATGCTCAAAGCACTGATTGCCCTGATGCTGATCGCGACCGTTGCGAGCCTGTTCAGTGGCTTGTTCTTCCTGGTCAAGGACGAGGGTCGTTCCAACCGCCTCGTCACTGCCCTGACCGTACGTGTGGTGTTGGCCGCAATCACCGTGGGGCTGATCGCCTGGGGCTTTTTCAGCGGCCAGTTGGTCTCGCATGCGCCGTGGTAGAACGGCTCACAGCACATACACAAAGAAAAACAGCCCAATCCACACCACATCCACGAAGTGCCAATACCAACTGGCCGCCTCGAAACCGAACTGGTGCTCGGCATTGAAATGCCCCTTCAGGATGCGCATCAGCATCACAAACAGAATGATCGTGCCGATGGTCACGTGGGCGCCGTGAAACCCGGTGAGCATGAAGAAAGTCGCGCCGTACACGCCCGAACCCAGCGTCAGGCCCAGCTCTTTATAGGCGTGGATGTACTCCTCGGCCTGGAACCCGAGAAAGGCCAGGCCCAGCAGTACGGTCAGCGCCAGCCAGAGCTTCAGCGCGCCGCGATGCCCTTTGCGCAGGGCATGGTGGGCAATGGTGATGGTCACGCTGGAGCTGACCAGCAGGATGGTGTTGACCAGCGGCAGGCCCCACGGGCTGATGGTGCCTTTGGGCGCCGGGTACAGCTTGGGGTCCGGGTTGTTCAGCAAAGGCCAGGCGAACTCGAAATTGGGCCACAACATATGCGCGATGCCCTTGGGCCCCTCGCCCGCCAACCATGGCCCCGACCAGGTGCGCACGTAAAACAGCGCACCGAAGAACGCGATGAAGAACATCACTTCGGAAAAGATGAACCAGCTCATGCCCCAGCGAAACGAACGGTCCATTTGCGCACTGTACAAACCGGCGCGGCTCTCCTTGATCACTGCGCCGAACCAGCCGAACAGCATGTACGCCAGCAACAGGCCGCCAACGAAAAAGATCCACGGGCCGTGGGATTCCGGGCGCAGCGCCTTGAGGTCGTTGAACCACACGGCCAGTCCATACACGGTCACCAACAGGCCAATCGTGGCAATTATCGGCCATTTGCTTTGCGCCGGTACGTAGTACGTATCATGAGTCGACATGTATTCGCTCTCCTGATTGAGCGGGCAAACAGTAGCTAGCCGCCGCTGCGGGCCGCCCCGGGCGGCTGACGCGCGGTGATATCGAACAGCGTGTACGCCAGGGTCAAATGCTTCACATCCCTGGGCATGGCGCGATCGACGATGAAGCGCACCGGCATCTCGATACGCTCGCCCGGCTGCAGCACTTGCTGGGTGAAGCAAAAGCACTCGGTCTTGTGGAAGTACATCGCCGCTTCGGCCGGGGAAATGCTGGGCACTGCCTGGGCGGTCATCGGTTTGTCGGTGGGGTTGTAGGCCACAAACAGCATCTCGGTCACCGCGCCCGGATTGACCACGACTTCGTCGGCCTTGGCATGGAAATCCCAGACCATATCGATGGCGTTGGTGGACAAAAACTGCACCCGCACCTGACGCGACGGGTCGACGACCTGCTCGCCTTCGTATTGCCCGCCAGTCTTGCCGTTGATGCCGAACGCCTTGCACATCACGTCGTAAATCGGCACCAGGGCAAAGCCGAAGGCGAACATGGCCAGCACCAGGATCAGCAGGCGTGTGACCAGGCGTTTGAGCGGCACGGAGTCAGCCATGACACCCACCCAAAGCGAACACAATCAATGTGGGAGGGGGCTTGCCCCCGATGGCGGTGTACCAGTCGACACTATCATTGGCTGTGAGATAGCGATCGGGGGCAAGCCCCCTCCCACAGGGGATCACGAGCGTACTCATTTGACCTCCGGCGGCGTGGTGAAGGTGTGGTACGGCGCGGGCGAGGGCACGCTCCATTCCAGGCCTTCGGCGCCATCCCACGGTTTCGCCGGTGCGGGCGGGCCGCCGCGGATGCACTTGATCACGATGAACAGGAAGAAAATCTGCGTGGCGCCGAACATGAAGGCGCCAATCGAGGACACCATGTTGAAGTCGGCGAACTGCAGGTTGTAGTCCGGCACCCGGCGCGGCATCCCGGCCAGGCCCACGAAGTGCATCGGGAAGAACGCCATGTTCATGCCCACGAAGGACAGCCAGAAGTGCAGCTTGCCGAGGGTTTCGTCATACATGTGGCCGGTCCATTTCGGCAGCCAGTAGTACGCCGACGCGAAGATGCCGAAGATCGCGCCGGGTACCAGTACGTAATGGAAATGCGCCACCACAAAGTAGGTGTCGTGGTACTGGAAGTCCGCCGGCGCAATCGCCAGCATCAGCCCGGAAAAACCGCCGATGGTGAACAGGATCACGAAGGCCACCGCAAACAGCATCGGCGTCTCGAAGGTCAATGAGCCCTGCCACATGGTGCTGACCCAGTTGAACACCTTGACCCCGGTAGGCACCGCAATCAGCAGGGTGGCGTACATGAAGAACAGCTCGCCCACCAACGGAATGCCGACCACGAACATGTGGTGCGCCCACACGATGAACGACAGGAAGGCAATGCTGGCCGTGGCGTAGACCATCGAGGTGTAGCCAAACAACGGCTTGCGCGAGAACGTCGGGATGATCGAGCTGACGGCGCCAAAGGCCGGCAGGATCATGATGTACACCTCGGGGTGGCCGAAGAACCAGAACACATGCTGGAACAGCACCGGATCACCACCACCCGAGGCACTGAAAAAGCTGGTGCCGAAGTGGATATCCATCAGCATCATGGTCACGCAACCGGCCAGCACCGGCATCACCGCAATCAGCAGGAACGCGGTGATCAGCCAGGTCCACACGAACAGCGGCATTTTCATCAGGGTCATGCCCGGTGCGCGCAAGTTGAGGATGGTTGCGACCACGTTGATCGCGCCCATGATCGAACTGATGCCCATCAGGTGAATGGCGAAGATGAAGAACGTCACGCTTTCCGGCGCATAGGTGGTGGAGAGCGGGGCGTAGAAAGTCCAGCCGAAGTTCGGCCCGCCGCCGGGGCTGAACAGGGTCGACACCAGCAGCAGGAACGCCGCCGGCAGCAGCCAGAAGCTGAAGTTGTTCATGCGCGGCAGGGCCATGTCCGGCGCGCCGATCATCAGCGGGATCATCCAGTTGGCCAGGCCGACAAAGGCCGGCATCACGGCGCCAAACACCATGATCAAGCCATGCATGGTGGTCATCTGGTTGAAGAACGCCGGCTCCACGATCTGCAGGCCGGGCTGGAACAGTTCGGCGCGAATCACCATGGCGAACGAACCGCCCAGCAGGAACATGGTGAAGGCGAACCACAGGTACATCGTGCCGATGTCCTTGTGATTAGTGGTCAGCACCCAGCGCATCAACCCTTTGGCGGGGCCGTGGGCGTGGTCGGCGTGACCATGGTCATCGATCACAGTGCTCATGGCCGTTCTCCTGCAAGCGAGTAAGCGGGGCGATTCAGTGCATGTGCAATGAAGGTAGTCATTTGCTTTGCGCCTGTTTCAGAGCCAGCACGTCTTTGGGCGTGACCATGTCGCCTTTGTTATTGCCCCAGGCATTGCGCTCGTAGGTCACGACAGCGGCGATATCGACTTCCGAAAGTTGCTTGCCGAAGGCCGCCATCGCGGTGCCGGGCTTGCCGTGATAGACAATGTTCAGGTGATCGGCGGCCGGGCCGGTGGCGATTTTCGAGCCCTTGAGCGCCGGGAACATCGGCGGCAGGCCCTGGCCTTCGGCCTGGTGACAGGCCACACAGGTGGTGTGGTAGACCTTGTCGCCGCGCGCGACCAACTCTTCCAGCGTCCACTCCTTGGAGGTCAGTTCCTTGAGCTTGGCCGCCTCTTGTTTGCGCTCACCGAGCCAGGTGTCGTAGTCAGCCTTGGATTTGACTTCGACCACAATGGGCATGAAGCCATGGTCCTTGCCGCACAGTTCAGCGCACTGGCCGCGATAGATGCCGGGCTTCTCGACACGGGTCCAGGCCTCGTTGACGAAGCCGGGGATGGCGTCACGCTTGACGGCAAAGGCCGGCACCCACCAGGAGTGGATCACGTCGGCGGCGGTCACCAGAAAGCGCACCTTGGCGCCCACCGGCAACACCAGCGGCTGGTCGACTTCCAACAGGTAATGTTCGCCCTTGGTGGCCTGGTTATGGATCTGTTCGGCGGGCGTGGCCAGGTTGCTGAAGAACTCGACGTCCTGGCCCAGGTATTTGTAATGCCACTTCCACTGGTAACCGGTGACCTGGATATCGATATCCGACTCACTGCTGTCGTAGATGTTGATCAGGGTCTTGGTCGCTGGAATGGCCATGGCCACCAGGATCAGCAATGGCACCACGGTCCATAGAATCTCCACGGTGGTGCTTTCATGGAACTTGGCTGCTACCTGGCCCGTGGATCGACGGTGCAGGATCATCGACCAAAACATCGCGCCAAACACAACGATGCCGATCACCACACAAATCCAGAAAATGGTCATGTGCAGGTCAAACACAGCGTGACTGACTTCAGTGGCCCCTGGCGCCATATTCGTTGTCCAGGCCGCGTGGGCCTGGTCGAATACCGACCACAACAGTAAGCCCATCCAAACGTGTGGATGTCGCGTCATTGCGGGTTCCCCTTTATGTTTCTTGTTATCCCGCCGGTTTGCACCTGCGGCCAAGGGAGCGGCTTCCAGACTGCTTACAACCGCCAAGCCTTGCCTGCGTCATGCAGTCGGGCGTCATCAGCTAATTGCGTTCAAATCCGAGTATAGACAGCCGTAGCGACCCCGCAATGTGTAGGGGCAAATGAGTGAAAACAGCCGGACGGGGCCCAATGAAATGGGGCACAGAATCGTTTATCCAATCAAGGTTGGTATTTCGATATAACGTCTACGTATAACCATGAAATAATTATGACAAATGCGTCTTAGGCGCTCGTATAAACGAGCTACCTTATCCTCTCCCTTTTCCTACACCTGCATGACTGGAGCCTTCATGAACACCGCCGCATTGCGCGAGCAGATTTCCCTTGCCCATCAACACGAAGCCACGACGGGCCAGCTTGCCAGGCAACTGGAAAAACAATTGCCGCACCTGCATTCGGCCATTTCCCTGGCTGACGGTGATCGCAACATTGTCATGACCCGCTTTGTCACCGCCTACATCGACCTTGTCCCCGAGTTGCTCGACGCTGCCAATGACGTGGCACGCGAAGCCGGGATCGAAAGCCAGATAAAGCCCGTGCTGAAGATCGCCGAGCATTTCTTCCTGCAGCCACCGGCGATTCTGGCCGGCCACGAAGGCCTGGACGGCCTGCTGGACGAGGCCTACCTGGCCCATCGTCTGGTGGAGGAGGTCAACGATCTGTACATCAAGCATTTCGGCCAGCCGCTGATCCCGGCGGATACCACCGTCGCCAACCTGATTGCCCATCAATTGATCGGTGAAGGTTTCGCCAACCAGTTGGACGAAGCGGTGCACCTGGCGGTGGATGAGATGCTTAACGAGGAGAGCTTTGCGCTGGAGTCGGTCGAGGCTTATCGCGAAACGCTCAAAAGCCCGAACACAGAAGCCGCGTGGAAGCGCTGGCCATGCCTGTCGCGCCAGCTGGGCGTTGAACTGGCGCTGTAATCTTCGGCTACGACGATCAAATGTGGGAGGGGGCTTGCCCCCGATAGCAGTGTGTCAGCCAAAGAGATTTCGACTGGTCCACCGCTATCGGGGGCAAGCCCCCTCCCACATTTTTTATCCGGTTTCGTCAGGTATCAGGTAGTAGACGGCGCCGAGCCAATCCCCACCGTTGTCCTTACCCGACCTTCCAACCGACGCTTCAAGCCACGCGCTTCGATCACCAGCCTGGAGCCCTTGGCCGCATTGGCCCGTCCCCATTCCTCCAGCAACTCCAGGCAGGAATGGTCGATATAACTCAGGTTATTGAGCGGCACATGCACGGTGGTTCCGGTCGGCACGGTCGACAGCACCTGCGTCAACGCCGGTACTTTGAGGAACGTCGCCGCTCCGGTCAGGCGCAACTCCATTTCACCGTCCTGAGGCAAATCGATCAGACTGATTTTCAACCGTGATGCCTTGAAGGCCAGCTTGACCAGCGTCAGACCGAAGCCCACCAGCACACCCGTCAGCAGGTCGGTGAAGATGATCGCCAGCGCCGTGGCGGCATAGGTGAACATCGGCATGCGGCCATAACGCCCCAATGCCTTGAACGCCTTCACGTCCACCAGCTTGATCCCGGTATACACCAGCACGCCGGCCAGACTCGCCACGGGGATGCTTTGCAGCACGCTCGACAGCAACAACACGAAGCCCAGCAACCACAGGCCATGGAACATCGCCGACAACCGCGTGGTGGCGCCCGCCTGGACGTTGGCCGAACTGCGCACAATCACACCGGTCATCGGCAAGGCACCGACCAATCCGCACAGCATGTTGCCCACGCCCTGGGCGGACAATTCCTTATCGAAATCCGAGCGCTGCCCGCTGTGCATGCGGTCGACCGCAGCGGCGGACAGCAGCGTCTCGGCACTGGCGATAAACGCGACGGCGAATGCGGCGATCAGCAGTTGCGGGTCAGCCAGGTTGAGCAGGTCGCTGGGGCGCAGCCAATCGATGGCATCGGACAGGTTCTCCGGTACCTCCACACGCTTGACCTGCAGGGCCAGCACCAGGCTGGTCACCGTCGCCAGGCCTACGCCCAGAAGGGCACCTGGCACAAAGCGTAACTTCTGCGGCCGGAATTTATCCCACAGGTACATCACCAGCATGGTCGACACACCAAGCAAGCCCGCCTGCCAGCCGAGCCCGCCGCCGAGGGTGGGAATCGCTTCGACCAAGGCGGCCGGAAAGCCCGCCAGGTTATCCAGCCCCGACGGTTTGGGCGCTCCGTCGAGCATCACATGGATCTGCGACAGCACGATCAACACGCCGATCCCCGCCAGCATGCCGTATACCACCGCCGGCGCCGTCACGCGGAACCAGCAGCCCAGGCGCAGACGCCCGGCCACCAATTGCAGGAAACCCGCCAGCAGCAGGATAGGCCCGAGCATCAGCATGCCGTGCTGGCGCACCAACTCGAACACCAACACCGCCAAGCCCGCTGCCGGGCCACTGACTTGCAGCGGAGAGCCCGCCAACCAACCCACCACCAGACCACCGATGATACCGGTGATCAAGCCCTTGGCCGGCGGCATGCCGGACGCGATTGCGATCCCCATGCACAAGGGCAGGGCGACCAGAAACACCACCACGGAGGCGAGCAGCTCCCGCGGCAAAACAGCTTTCAATTGAGCAGCACGCATGATGACTCTCCCGAGGCATTCGCCGGGCGCGGTAAAGCCTGGCTGCATCCATGGCAGCCACCGCATTACCCGGCAGGGAAGGGTGTTAGAAGCGCGCTTTAGGCGTCGCGGATGGAATCGGGCCTTCGCCGCCCAACGGTCGGAACGCCGACTGATCCGCATCGTAGGCGCGGATCTCGCTGGTTTCGATGTTGTAGATCCAGCCGTGAATAAACAATTGGCCATTGGCCATGCGCGAAGCCACGGAAGGGTGGGTGCGCAAGTGCTGCAACTGGGCGATGACGTTTTCTTCGGTCAGTACCTTCATGCTCTCGCCTTCATTGGCGCAGTCGCAGTTGTCGTGGACCATCGTCTTGGCGACCTCGGCATGCCGCAACCAGGCCTTGACCGTCGGCATCTTCTCGAGGCTGTCGGGATTGAGCACCGCGCGCATGGCGCCGCAATCGGAATGCCCGCACACGATGATGTGCTGTACGCCAAGGGCGAGTACCGCGTACTCGATGGCCGTGGAAACACCGCCGTTCATCTGGCCGTAGGGAGGAACCACGTTACCCACGTTGCGGGTCACGAACAGGTCGCCGGGCGAACTTTGGGTAATCAGCTCGGGCACGATGCGCGAGTCGGCGCAGGTAATGAACATCGCGCGCGGGCTCTGGGCCGTGGCGAGTTTCTTGAAGAGTTCTTCCTGCTGGGGGAAGACGTCGTGATGAAAATGCAAAAAACCGTCGACGATATGCTGCAGCGCTGCATCGGCGGTTTCCGCCACTTGAGGGGCTGAAGCCGACGCAGCCAACGGCTGTTTATCCTTATCACTCATGATTCAACCTCTTGATCAATGCAGGGGAAGTGTTCAAGTCAGTTCGACGCTCGGGCGGTGAAATAGTTGGGAAACTCCACCGACCAGGGCGCCGACTCGTCAGTCACTCGTCGAACAAGGTACCCAGCGAAACTTAACTCAAACTGAATGAACCGCTCTAGATCGGGGGTTTCAGTGATATCAAAACGCGACTATTCCTACAGCAATTTCGCACTTGCCTGCTTCAGTCTACAACAATGCCATTTGCCTGCCCGGTGGGCAAAACGCCGTGCAATCAAGATTGAAGCCTTCACGGCGATTCAATCCCAGACGCTTGATCGCCTTGCTGAAACGCTGGGCCAGCAGATCGGCAAACGGGCCCTCACCGCGCATGCGCACACCAAAGCGGCTGTCATACACCTCGCCACCACGCACCTGACGCACCAGGCTCATCACATGCGCCGCGCGCTGCGGGTAATGCGCCGCCAGCCATTCCTCGAACAGCGGTGCCACCTCGAGCGGCAGGCGCAGCATCATGTACGCGGCACTTTGCGCACCGGCGGCATGGGCCTCGGTGAGCAGGCTTTCCAACTCGCTGTCGTTGATCATCGGAATCATCGGCGAGCACAGCACGCCGACCGGAATACCCGCCTCCCGCATCACCCGTATCGCCCGCAACCGCGCCTTGGGTGCCGCCGCACGCGGCTCCAGGATGCGCTTGAGCTCATCGTCGAGGCTGGTGAGGCTGATCATCACCGCCACAAGCCGTTGGCGGGCCAGTTCGGCGAGCAGGTCCAGGTCGCGCAGGATCAATGAACCCTTTGTGATGATGGTCACCGGGTGCCGATAGCGCAGCAGCACTTCGAGGGTTTGCCGGGTGATCCTGTATTCACGCTCGATAGGTTGGTACGGGTCGGTGTTGGAGCCCAGGTTGATCGGTGCGCACACATACCCCGGCTTCGAGAGTTGCTGCTCCAGCACGTCGGCGGCATTGCTCTTGGCGATCAACCGGGTTTCGAAATCCAGCCCCGGCGACATGTCCCAGTACGCATGGCTGGGCCGTGCATAGCAGTAGATACAGCCGTGCTCGCAGCCGCGATAAGGGTTGATGGAGCGATCAAACGGCAAGTCCGGCGAGTTATTGCGGGTGATGATGGTCTTGGCCGTTTCGATGCGCACTTCGGTGCCCTGGGTGGGCGGCACTTCCTGGAACCAGCCGTCGTCCTCGGCCACGCTGACGGTGGGCGCGAAACGGTTATGCAGGTTGGTGGCCGTGCCCCGGCCACGGGGTGGCAGTGCAGTGGTCATGAAAACGCCTCGATACTGTTTTTATATACAGTATCGAGGCGCGCGCTATCTGACCAGTGCCGTTTGGCAGTCAGTGCTTTTGCGTGACCTGCCCCAGATCGTCACCCGAGGTGGTGCGCATATCGCTCTTGCGCAGATCGGCTACGTCGCTGGCATTCACCGGTGCGCCTTGGTTGCCCCAGCTGCCGCGAATGAAACTGACTACATCCGCCACTTCCTGGTCCGACAAGCGCCAGGCGAAGGCCGGCATGGTGAAGGTCGACGGCGCGGCGTGGGTGGCGGGCAAGGTGCCGCCGTTCAACACGATGTTGATCAACGACGTGGCATCCGCCGTCTGCAGCACCGGGTTGCCCGCGAGCGCCGGGAACACCCGGGTATAGCCATGCCCATCGGTACGGTGGCAGGCCGCGCAGTTGTCGATATACACCGAAGCGCCCGGCTTGCTGTCATCCCCTTTCCACAGCGCCTGGGCCACTTGTTGGTCGTACTGGTGCGGCTGGTCCTTGGGGTCCACCGCCGGCAGGCTCTTGAGGTAACGGGCGATAGCGGTCAGGTCGTCCTGGGACATGTATTGCATGCTGTGGACCACCACATCACTCATGCCGCCGAACACAGCGCTGCGATCGCTGCGACCGGTCTTGAGAAATTGCACCAGTTGCTCTTCGCTCCAACTGCCGAGGCCGTCCTTGTGGTCGCCGCGCAGGCTTTTCGCAATCCAGCCTTCCAGCGGCGCGCTGCCGGACAGGAATGCGCTGCCGTCGGCGGCGCTCAGGGCTTTTTCCTGCATGGTCAGGGCGCGGGGTGTATGGCATGCACCGCAATGGCCGAGGCCTTCGACCAGGTAGGCGCCACGGCTGACCACCGGGTCGGCGGTGGTGTGTGCCTGATGCTCCTCGACCGATGGCGCGAACATCCAGCGCCATGCTGCCAGGGGCCAGCGCATGCTCAACGGCCAGGGAATATCACTGTCGCGGTTCTGCTGGGCGACCGGCTCGACGCCTTTCATGAAGTAGGCATACAACGCCTGCATATCGCTGTCGCTGACACGTGCGTAAGACGGGTAGGGCATTGCCGGGTAAAGCGTACTACCGCTCTTGGCGACGCCATGGCGCACGGCCTTGTCGAAGTCTTCGAAGCTGTAGTCACCCAGGCCGGTCTTGTCCGGTGTGATGTTGGTGGAGTAAATCACGCCAATGGGGGTTTCCATCGGCAGGCCGCCGGCGAATGGCTTGCCGCCCTTGGCGGTGTGGCAAGCCACACAATCACCGGCGCGGGCCAGGTATTCACCTTGCTTGATCAGGTCGGTTTCAGCCGCACTGACCGAGCAACTGCTCAGCAGCGCCAGAGAGGCGATAACGAGTGCTTTCATGGTCATCGCTCCTTATGCCTGAACCAGCGGGCCGGGGTTTTTCAGGTACTGCTCGCGGATTGCCCGAGCCGACCAATAGGTCAAAGCTGCCACCAGACCGGTAGGGTTGTAGCCCAAGCCTTGTGGGAAAGCGGACGCTCCCGGGACAAACACGTTGTGTACATCCCAGCTCTGCAGGTAGCGGTTCAACGCGCTGGTTTTCGGGTCGGTGCCCATGATCGCGCCGCCGTTGAGGTGCGTGGTCTGGTACGACGCGGTATTGAAATGCTCGCCGACTTTTTTGCCAAGAACGGCGATTGCCTTGGGATTCATGGCCTGGGCGACCTTGCCCATTTTTTCCATCATGAAGCGGTTCATCTTGATGTCGTTTTCCTGCCAGTCGAAGGTCATTCGCAACAGCGGCAGGCCGTAGGCATCGCGGTAAACCGGGTCCAGATCCAGGTAATTGCTGCGGTAGGACTGATGCGCACCGTGGGAATCCATCGACACCTGGTGGGTGTAGTAATCGGCGGTGGCACGCTTCCACGCACTGCCCCAGGCCGGCGTGCCCGGCGGGTTGGAAGTGCCGGCAATCGGCCGGCTGCCCGCCTGGTTGACCCACATCGGCGAGCCGCCCACGAAGCCGTGGGGGCCGTGGTCGAAGTTGTCGGCGTTGAAGTCATCGATGGCCACGCCATTGCCGCCCGCGCCGATGAAGTTGTTGGTGTGGGTGTCCTTGTCGAAGAACGCCTTGATGGTGCCCATGTTCTGGTAGGCAAAGTTCCTGCCGACCACGCCTTCATTGGTAATCGGGTCGTAAGGCTTGCCGATGCCCGACAGCAGCATCAGGCGCACGTTGTGGAACTGGAACGCGCCGAGGATCACCAGGTCCGCCGGTTGTTCGCACTCCCGACCCTGGCCGTCGACATAGCTCACACCGGTGGCTTTCTTCCCGGTGCTGTCGAGGTTGACCTTGAGCACATGGGAGTTGGGCCGCAACTCGAAATTCGGCACCTGGCGCAACGCCGGCAGGATGTTCACGTTCGGCGACGCCTTGGAGTACATGTAGCACACGTAGCCACTGCAAAAACCGCAGAAGTTGCACGGCCCCATCTGCGCGCCGTAAGGGTTGGTATAGGGCCCGGAGGTATTGGCCGACGGCAGGTTGTAGGGTTTGTAACCCACATCAGCAGCCGCTTTCTGAAACAGCTGCGCAGAGACCGTGTTTTTCTGCGCCTCCAGCGGGAACGGGTTGGAGCGATCCGGTGCATAGGGGTTGCCGCCGCGACCTTCACCGACCAACTGACCCTTGACGGTCCAGGCCTGGCCGGAGGTGCCAAAGACTTTTTCCGCGTAGTCGAAAAATGGCTCCAACTCTTCGTAGCTGACCCCGAAGTCCTGGATGGTCATGTCCTTGGGAATGAAGTGCTTCCCATAGCGTTCTTCGTAGTGGCTGCGCATGCGCAACTCGATGGGGTCGACGCGAAAATGCACGCCCGACCAGTGCAGGCCTGCGCCGCCGACACCGTTACCCGGCAAGAAGGCGCCGAGCTGACGGTTGGGCAGGGCGACGTCATTCACACTATGGCGAATGGTCACGGTTTCTTTGGAAATGTCCTGGAAGAGCTTTTTACGCACGCTGTAGGTCAGTTCGTCGATGACCTGAGGATAGTTGCCGTCCGGGTAGGTGTCCTGCATCGGGCCGCGCTCCAGCGCTACCACGTTGAGGCCGGCCTCGGTCAGCTCCTTGGCCATGATCGCGCCGGTCCAGCCAAAGCCCACGATCACTGCGTCCACTTTCTTCATGATGGTCGCCACGCTCATGCCCTCTCGCCGCGAATGGAAACAGCCGGGAAGGGGTATTGCTCGTTGCGCTCCACCCAGTCCATGAAATCGGCGCGGGCGCCGGGGAAGCCGATCATGGTCCAGCCGACCATGCCTTTGTTGCCGCCGTGGATGGGGTCGCAGAAGAAGCCTTCCTTGGTGTTCTGCAGCAACAGATTGAAGAACATCTTTGCTGGCACTGCCGCGAAGTGAGCGCTCACTTCACTGCCACCGGCCTCAAGGCGGCGCAACATATCGTCTCGGGTAGCGCTGTCTTGCGCAGCAAAAACTTTACCGTTGAACGCCTTCGACCAGGCATCCGTCGCGGCGATACCCAGGCGATAGATCTCCCTGGGCACCAATTTGCTCTGCCAGCCCATCTCCGGCGCGGCGTCGGCATTGAAGGGGCCTTGCATGAACCACAGCGCGCCACTGGCGTACGGGGTACTCATCTGACGGTCGATGTATTCCGGCGCGCCGGCTTCCAGAGCGCCTGGGCCCTGGGCATCAGCGGGAATCAAACGCTCGACGGCAGCGTTGATAAACGCCCATTCCTCGGCGGTGAAATAAGTCGGTTCATACGCCTTGTCACCGGGAGCCGGCTGGACCGGCGCGGCCTGGGCAGGCTCGGGCGTGGCCATCAGCATCGAACCGCCAAAGCCGGTACTGGCAACCGTGACCACCGGGATCAAGGTCAAGGATTTGCGCAAAAAATCACGCCGGGGGTTGTCTTGATCTTGATCAGACATGGGTGCACCTCATCATGTGGTCACGGGGTTGGCCGCCGCTTCTGGGGAGCGACTTGGCTTTTTTTGCTGGGAGCGGCAATTAATGGTTACAAATGATAGCAGGCTAAGCATGTGGAGGAGGAATTCAGCGACGTAAGTCGCATACAGGCGGGAAAAAAATGCGAGAAGACTTCCGATGGCGATGGGTCAGTCATGTGCAGGCGCAGGTATACACAACTCAGCAGCGCCCAACCGTAACCACGATGCGCAGCGAGCCGCTCTTGATCTTGATTCTGCTTTTGATCTCAGGCGCCCCGTTAAACCACGCTGGCCGAACGCAGGCTTGAATCCGTGGGTAACCCGGCAGGACGCCGGGTTAGCCGCAC
>NZ_CVTK01000043.1:68694-227376 GCF_900004785.1 Pseudomonas sp. 28 E 9
GCAAGAGCGTTTTGCTTACTTTTGCGCTTTTCAAAAGTGAGCCGCCGTAAGGGCGGAACCCATAGCAGCCGTGACCGCAGAAACGGATATGTACTCGGTCTGATCCAACATCCTGGTCGGCCCAGAGGCCGCCATCGGGGGCAAGCCCCCTCCCACATTTGGACCTCGGAGTGTCAGGTAGAACCGCGTCGGCTGTCCGGCCGTCACAAGGGCAAGCCCCCCTCCCACATCTTGGATCGGCGTAAGGCGGTTAGTCTTTTTTCAGCTTTGGATTGGGAAAAAACTGCACCGCCTGCACCTTCGGATCGGCCGGCGCTTTCAAGGCCGAGGTATTGACCCGCGTGCCCAACTCCCTGGGCACTGACAGCCCCTGGTCATTGAGCGTATCGGTATACCCGCAGGCCACACATTCGCGGTGCGGCACGTTGTCCTCGGTCCACATCTTCAGCTTGTCCGGCTCGCTGCACGCCGGGCAGACCGCCCCGGCGATAAATTGCTTTTTGGTAATCACAGGCCCTTCACTCATGCTGCCGCGTCCTCACTCAGGCCGCTGTGGCGCAAGAGTGCGTCAATCGACGGCGCCCGTCCGCGGAAGTCGACGAACAACACCATCGGCTCCTGGGAACCGCCCCTTGCAAGGATCGCTTCCCGGAAGGCGCGGCCGGTCTGGGCATTGAGCACGCCGTCTTCTTCGAACTTGGAGAAGGCATCCGCCGAGAGCACTTCGGCCCACTTGTAGCTGTAGTAACCCGCCGCATAACCGCCGGCGAAGATATGCGCAAAGCTATTGGGGAAGCGGTTGTAGGCCGGCGGACGCATCACCGAGACTTCATCGCGCACACCGTCGAGTACCTGCGCCACACTGCGACCGTCGCCGTGGGTGGCGTGCAGTTCGAAGTCGAACAGCGAGAACTCCAGCTGGCGCACCATCATCAGGCCGGACTGGAAATTCTTCGCCGCGAGCATTTTTTCCAGCAGGTCCTGGGGCAGCGGTTCACCGGTTTCATAGTGACCGGAAATCAGCGCCAGGCCTTCAGGCTCCCAGCACCAGTTCTCCATGAACTGGCTCGGCAACTCCACCGCATCCCAGGCCACGCCATTGATACCGGATACGCCGGCGTGTTCAACGCGGGTCAGCAGGTGGTGCAGGCCATGGCCGAACTCGTGGAACAGGGTGGTGACTTCATCGTGGGTCAGCAGCGCAGGCTTGCCACTGTCGGCCGGGGTGAAGTTGCACACCAGGTTGGCCACCGGACTTTGCAGCACGCCATCAATGGTGCGGCGGCGGTCGCGGGCGCCGTCCATCCAGGCACCGCCACGCTTGTTGGCGCGTGCATACAAATCAAAGAAGAAGCGGCCGACGTGCTGGCCGTTTTCCTTGATCTCGAACAGGCGCACGTCCGGGTGCCAGGCGTCGAAACCTTTCTGTTCGGCGATTTCGATGCCGTACAGGCGCTGCACAATGGCGAACAGGCCGCCCAGCACCTTGTCGATCGGGAAGTAGGCGCGCAGGGCTTCCTGGGACACGCTGTAGCGCTGCTCGCGCAGTTTTTCGCCGTAGAAACCGCTGTCCCAGCTTTGCAGATCAGGGCAACCCTGTTCAGCGGCGTAGGCTTTGAGCTGCTGCAGGTCCTGGGTGGCGAACGGCTTGCTGCGCCGGGCCAGGTCGCGCAGGAAACTCAGCACCTGATCGCTCGACTCGGCCATTTTGGTGGCCAGGCTCAGTTCGGCGAACGACGCGTAGCCCAGCAATTGAGCCAGTTCCTGACGCAGGTCGAGGATCTGTTCCATCACCGGGCCGTTATCGTTCTGACCGGCATTCGGGCCCTGGTCCGACGCGCGGGTGCAGTAGGCCGCGTAGACTTCTTCACGCAGGGCACGGTCCTGGGCGTAGGTCATTACCGCGTAATAGCTGGGAAATTCGAGGGTGATCAGCCAGCCATCGAGACCTTTGGCCTGGGCGGCGGCGGCCATTTGCGCCTTGGCCGAATCGGTCAGGCCGGCGAGGGTGGCCTGGTCGGTGACGTGTTTGGTCCAGGCCTGGGTGGCGTCCAGCAACTGGTTGGAGAATTTGCTGCCCAGCTCCGACAGCTTGCTTTGCACGTCGGCGTAGCGCTTCTGCTGCTCGGGCGGCAAATCGATACCCGACAGGCGGAAGTCGCGCAGGGCGTGTTCCAGAATGGTTTTTTGCGCCACATCGAAACCGGCGGCTTCCGGGCTGTTGGCCAGGGCTTCGAAGGCCTGGAACAGCTCACGGTTCTGCCCCATCTCGGTGGAGTAGGCGCTCAATGCCGGCAGGCAAGCCTCATAGGCTTCGCGCAACTCGGCGCTGTTACACACGGCGTTGAGGTGGCTGACCGGGCTCCAGGCCGCGCCCAGGCGATCATTGAGCTCGTCCATGGCCAGGACCAGGCCCGCCCATGTCGGATTTTTGCCCTGGCTTTGCAGGATGTCTGCGATCGCTGCACGGTTGTCGGCCAGGATCTGTTCGATGGCCGGCTGGACATGCTCGGCACGGATCGCCGAGAACGGCGGCAGGTCGTAGGGCTGCAGAAGAGGGTTGTTCGCGCTCACGGTTGGCACCTTGGCTGAAGAAACAGATAAGACAAAGATGGGGCCATCTTAATTACAATCAACACCCACCGCAGCTATCAGTACAACAGAGAGAGGCTATCGTGACCCTTCGCACCTATCAGAATCACACGCCAACCCTGGGCACCGGGGCGTTTGTCGATGTTTCGGCGGTGGTGATCGGCGATGTCGAAATCGGCGCCGACAGCTCGGTCTGGCCATTGACGGTGATTCGCGGCGACATGCACCGCATCCGTATCGGTGCGCGCACCAGCGTGCAGGACGGCTGTGTGCTGCACATCACCCACGCTGGCCCGTTCAACCCGGACGGCTTCCCGCTGTTGATCGGTGACGACGTGACCATCGCCCATAAAGTCATGCTGCATGGCTGCACCGTGGGCAGCCGCATCCTGATCGGCATGGGCAGCATCGTCATGGACGGCGCCGTGGTGGAGGATGACGTGATCATCGGGGCCGGCAGCCTGGTGCCGCCGGGCAAGAAACTCGACAGCGGCTTTTTGTATGTCGGCAGTCCGGTTAAACAGGTCCGCCCGCTGACCGACAAGGAGCGCGCCTTTTTCACCTACAGCGCGGCGAACTACGTGAAGCTCAAAGACCTGCACATCGCGCAAGGATTCGACCAATGACCCTGCACCACCAGACCGTGCTGTTCGACCTGGACGGCACCCTCACCGACCCGCGCGAGGGCATCACCCGTTCGATCCAGTACGCCCTCGGCAAACTGGGCATCGACGAGCCGGACCTGACCCGGCTCGAACACTTCATCGGCCCGCCGTTGCTGCAGGCGTTCATGCAGTTCTATGGCTTCGACGAGGCCAGGGCCTGGGACGCGGTGAATTTCTATCGCGAGCGCTTCAGGGTCACGGGGCTGTATGAAAACCAGGTATTCGACGGCGTGATGCCACTGCTCGAAGAACTGAACAGCCAGGGTCGCCAACTGTACGTGGCGACCTCCAAGCCGTGGGAATTCGCCCGTGAGATCGCACGGCATTTCGACTTTGCCAAGCACTTCAAGGTGATTTACGGCAGCGAGCTGGATGGCACACGCACCAACAAGGTCGAGCTGATCGCCCACCTGATGCGTGAAGAAGGGCTGGACCCGGCCACCACCTTGATGATCGGTGATCGCAAGCATGACCTGATCGGCGCGCGCAGCAATGGGCTCGACTCGGTGGCGGTGGGTTATGGGTTTGGCAGCTTTGAAGAGCTGAATGCCGAAGCGCCGAACTGGCATTTTGAGACGTTGGCAGACATGCATCAGGCGTTTTTGCGGCGGCCCTAATGGGCAACACTCTCCAACTGCCTCAACGCCGCCTTGCGCTGCTCCACCGGCAACCCGCCTAACATTTCCACCGCCCCATAGAACTTCACCCAATCCCGCCCTTCCTGCGCAAACAACGCCGCAAACGCCGGCACCCACTGGTCATACAGCCCGAACGGCAGCAGCCGCGCGTTGTTCATCGGCTGGTTGATCCACGCGTCATAACGCTTGTCACCGCCCCACTGGCTGTCGCGCAGGTGGCGGTACTCACGGCGCAGGCGCTCGAACTGCGCGGCCTTGGCCTGGCGCATCACCTCGGCCGCCAATGGCTGGGCGTAAAGGTTTTCCAAGCGTTTGCGGGTAGCGAGAATCAACTGGGTAAACTGGTCGCGCTGCTGCAACGTCGCATCGCTCAGCGGCGCCAGGCCACGGGCGGCGCGCCATTGCCGCGTACCTTCCTGCTCGACAAAGCTGGCGAATGACTCGTTGAACTCGGTGTCGTCCTTCACATAGAAGCGCTGATGCGCCAGCTCGTGGAAGATCAGGGTGGCCAGACGTTCATCGCCCCAGTTCATCATCGAACTGATGATCGGGTCATTGAACCAGCCCAGTGTGGAATAGGCTTCGACGCCGCCAATCGACACGTCCATGCCTTGTTGGCGCAGCAATGCCGCCTCGCCACGCGCGGCGCCCTGGCTGTAGTAGCCGCGATAGGCTACACAACCGGCGATGGGGAAGCAGTGGTTTTGCGCAGACAAAGAAAATTCCTGCGTGGCGAAGACATTCCACACCACATAGGGTCGACCAATATCGGCATACAGCCGGTAGCTTTGATTGTCGGGCAAGTGCAGCTGTTCGCTGGCGAACGCACGGGCCTTCTGGGATTGAAGCAGATGCTCACGCAACCCTTGCGGACGAGCCGGATCGGCGATGACCTCGGCCACCGGTTCCCGCGCCCGCAGCAGTTGCCATTGGCCACTGGCTAACTGGCCGTAGTAACTGACGCTGGAGCAGCCGCTGAGCAGCATCACCAGCAACCCAGGAAGAAAACGCCTGATCATGCCGCGACTGCTCCTGGGTACGCTTGAATCGAATTTGAAGGTTCCACGTGATGGCGTGTTTATACTCAAAATATCTTCTCGCGTTGAGTTCCTGCCATGCGCCAGCTTTTGTACCCCGTCGCCGCCCTGTTGCTCAGCGCTTGCGCATCGACGCCGATCCCGCCCGTCGACCCGCAACAGGCCTGGGTCGATTTCACCACGCCAACCCCGGGCGCCAAATTGGTCATGGCTCAGCGCCTGGACGGGAAATACCTCGAAGACGGGCGCTATTTCCAAATGCCGCCCGGGGCCCACGAACTGATGGTGCGCTTCGACTTCGAAGTGCCCGCCGGAGGAGGGTTGGGGGGGCTCAGCCAGATGATGTATCGAACCTGCTTCATGACCTTGCAGTACGACCATTTCCAGGCCGGCCAACGCTACATACTGGAAGGGCGCTCATTGGCCTTCACGCCCAACATCCGTTTGTACGACCCGGCGCGGCAATTGCTGGCCGAAGAGCGCAGCGTGAACTGCATCTGATCAGTCGTTGTTCTTCTGGTAGATGATGCGCTTGGTGCCGTTTTCGCAGGAACCGACAATCATGGCGCTGTCATGATTCTTGGCTTCTTCGGCGGTGATGATTTCCAGGGTGTAGGACGGGATCGCCTTGGCCTGGATGTTGACTTCGATTTCTTTGCGCAGCTCTTCGCAGTCTTTTGGCGCGGCCATGGCCGAAGTGGCCAATACGCCGCAGATGACCGCCAAAGCAAAACGTTTCATGTGTGTAGCTCCCTGAATGCATTGCGCACGGGTGTGCGTCTAGGCTGCATAGGCTATAGGACCACATTTATGAAACACGAGTTCTGATTTAACGCAGAACAAAATGAGGGAGGGGACTTGCTCCCGATAGCGGTGGATCAGCTAAATTTCTTCGGCTGACCCACCGCTATCGGGGGCAAGCCCCCTCCCACACAGTCCGGGGGTTAGTTCAGGAGCGTGGCATCCAGGGTGATGGTTGCATTCAGCACCTTGGACACTGGGCACCCTTCCTTGGCCTTTTTGCTCAGTTCGTCGAACTGCGCCTGGCTCGCGCCAGGAATCTTGGCTTTAAGCACCAGATGCACAGCGGTAATCGCAAAACCGCCCTCGACCTGGTCGAGCGTCACCTGGGCTTCGGTGTCGATGCTGTCAGCCTTGAGGCCTGCATCGCCGAGAATCATGGAAAATGCCATGGAGAAGCAGCCGGCGTGGGCCGCACCAATCAGTTCTTCAGGGTTGGTGCCCTTGCCGCCTTCGAAGCGGGCCTTGAAGCCATAGGGCGCTTCGCGCAGCACGCCGGTCTCGGTGGAAATCGAACCCAGGCCAGTCTTCAGATCGCCTTCCCAATGCGCGGATGCCTTTTTAACGATACTCATAGCTTTCTCCTCGAACGGTGATTTTGCGTCAGTAAGGTTCTGAGGATAGACGCCGTCGCAAAGTTCATCTTGTCGGAAAGACCTACCAAATAAGTAGGAAATTTCATGGCTGCTATTGAATCTCGGGTATATGCCCTCATTGCATAGACCATGCACATGAAGCGGCAGGTTTTGGTTCGTCTAAGAAGCCTGCGCCCCTATTGGAGAAGCAGGCTATGAAATCGCTGTCCGACGTGAAGTTCTCGACCCTCGACCTGGTGCCCGTACGCGCCAACGGCAGTGCGGCGCAATCGTTACGCAATTCCCTGGACCTTGCCCAGCACGTGGAAAAGCTCGGCTATAACCGTTTCTGGGTGGCTGAGCACCACAATATGGACGGTATCGCCAGCTCGGCCACATCGGTATTGCTGGGCTACCTGGCCGGTGGGACCTCGACTATCCGCGTCGGCTCCGGCGGGGTGATGCTGCCCAACCACGCGCCGCTGGTGATTGCCGAGCAGTTCGGCACCCTGGAGAGCCTGTACCCTGGCCGTATCGACCTGGGCCTGGGCCGCGCGCCCGGTTCCGATCAGATGACCGCCCGCGCCCTGCGCCGTGAACGCTCCGGCAGCGCGGACGACTTCCCGCAAGACGTGGCCGAACTGATGGCCTATCTCGGCCCGCGTACGCCCGATCAGCGGGTGATCGCAGTCCCGGGCACCGGCACCAACGTGCCGGTATGGTTGCTGGGCTCGAGCCTGTTCAGTGCGCAATTGGCCGGTGAACGTGGCTTGCCCTACGCCTTCGCCTCACATTTCGCACCGCGCCTGATGCATGAAGCGGTTCGGGTGTACCGCAATCACTTCAAGCCTTCGGCGGTGCTGGACAAGCCCTACGTGATGCTCGGCATTCCGCTGGTCGCCGCTGACACCGACGAACAGGCCGACTACCTGGCCACCTCGGTGTACCAGCGCATCCTCGCGCTGATGCGCGGGCAAAGCCTGGTGCAGCGCCCACCGGTAAAAACCATGGACGGCCTGTGGCTGCCCCACGAGAAAGAAGCGGTGGGCAGTTTCCTCGGCCTGGCGATGGTGGGCAGCCCGGCGAAGATCCGCGCCAAACTGGAGGTGCTGATCGAACAGACCGGCGCCGACGAACTGATCTTTACCTGCGACCTGTATGAGCACGCCGACCGGATTCATTCCTACGAACTGCTTGCGCAGGTGATGAAGGGCTAAACCCCAGGCGAAAAAAAACCGACGCGCCTGCGTCGGTTTTTCATGTCTGCAACACGGGATCAACCGCGCTTGTAGACGATTTCCTTGGTGTTGCCTTCGCAACTGCCAATCACTTGGCCATCGGCGGCAGCGCCTTTATCCACAACATCCAGCGAATAGTGCTGGACGCCCTTGGCATCAAGCTTTGCCGCGAGTTCGCCTTTGAGCTCTTCACAAGGCTTGCCCGCCGCCAGGGCCGTACCTGCAATGCTCAACAAACCTACCGCCAACAGAAACTTCTTCATCCGATACTTTCCTTGCGCTGGTCGAAAAGAGCATGCCGACGCTCAGGGCGTCGGCATGCATTGGGTGTAGCGCAGGTTATGGCAATCGGCCAGCGGTCAAAGTTCCGCGTGCCCGATCAACTACTGGCAATTCGGAATCCCACCTTCAGGGTGACCTGATAGTGCGCGACCTTGCCATCCTCGATATGCCCACGGGTTTCAGTCACTTCAAACCACTCCAGATGCTTGAGGCTTTTGCTGGCTTCGGCCAGGGCATTCTGGATCGCATCTTCGATGGTGGTGGTGGATGAGCCCACCAATTCGACTTTCTTGTAGGTGTGATGTTCGCTCATGGTGTTTCTCCTGTAGGTCGTCAATCAAGACTAGCAGTGAATATTCGTACTGCTTGAGGCGACCGCTCGGCCACGAAAGTTCAGATTTAATGCACTTTCTGAAACGGCCGCAGTCGGTATCTACACACGCCACTCAATCACTTCAGGAGATGTCCAAATGGCCAACACTTCTTTACGCAAAGCGTCGCTGGAAAGCATGGAAGCCGAGATTTCGAGCCTGCTCAAATCCCTCGAGAGCCTCAAGGACGACGCATCCGATGAGTCGCGCAAAACGCTGAAGGCCCTGAAAAGCAATGCCGAGAATGCCCTCAAGCACTCGCGCCACCTGATCAGCGACGCGTACGAAGAAAGCAAAGTCAAAATTCGCGAAACCGGCGTTGCCACTCGCGATTACGCACAAGAACACCCATGGACCACCGCCGGCGTTGCCGTCGGTGCTCTGGGTCTGCTGGCAGCCTACCTGCTGTGCAAACGCGGCGACTAAACAGGTTGGCGTGCCAGCTCAGCCTTGAGCCACTGCGCCAATTGCCCGGCGCGCCCATCTGCGGCGCGCTTGGGTAGCCACAACGCCAGGTGCGCCGGGGTCTCACTGAAGCCCCACGGCGCCACCAGGCGACCCGCACGCAGGTCCTCCGCCACCAGCGGTTGTGGCGCAATCGCCACGCCCAGTCCTGCCACCGCCGCTTCCAGCAAATAATACAAATGTTCAAAACCCTGGCCGAGTTTCAGCGCGTCGGGCTCGATCCCGTGTTGCTGCGCCCAACTGGGCCAGGCCTGCGGGCGCGATGTGGTGTGTAAGAGAGGTTCGCCACGCAAGGCCTGGGCCGGTGCCTGGCGCAGGCGCTCATAGCCGGCGAAGCGTGGACTCATGACGGCGCCGATACGCTCGCTGGCCAGCTCGTACACCTGCATATCCGCCGGCCAAGGCGGCTCGGCGAATACCAGCAGGGCATCAAGGCCGGGGCGCCTGGGGTCGAGGTCGCCGTCACCGGCCGACAGGTGCAGACGCAAGTCCGGCAAGTCAGCATTCAAGCGCCCCAGACGCGGTATCAACCAGCGCGCCAGCAAGCTGCCCGAGCATCCCAGTACGAAGGGCGCGTCGGCGCTGCGCTGGGTGAGTTCGGCACACACATCGCGCAGACGCTCGAACGCCTCGGCGCTGGCATCGCGTAACCTTGCCCCTGCATCTGTGAGTTTAAGGCCGCGCCCCTCCTTGACGAACAGGCTGACGCCCAAGTGTTCTTCCAGCACTTTCAATTGACGACTGACTGCGCCATGGGTGACATGCAAGTGCTCCGCAGCCTGGCTGACGCTGCTGAGGCGGGCAGTGACTTCAAAGGCGCGCAGCGCATTGAGCGGCGGAAGGTCTCGGCTCATCTGTGAGTTTTCCTGACTGGTTACGGCGATCTTATCGGTTTTCAGCCCAAAGCGGCAGGGGTAGAGTGGTCCTCATTGTTTCCCACACCCCTTTCTTTCCTGGAGCGTCCCATGACTCAGTCCCAGACCGACCTGCGCAACGGCCCCGACGTCAACGGCCTGTTTGGTGCGTTCGGCGGCCGCTACGTCGCTGAAACCCTGATGCCGTTGATCCTCGAGCTGGCCCGTGAATACGAAGCGGCGAAGATCGATCCGGCGTTCAACGAAGAATTGGCCTACTTCCAACGCGATTACGTCGGGCGTCCAAGCCCGCTGTACTTCGCTGAACGCCTGACCGAGTTCTGCGGCGGCGCCAAGATCTACCTCAAGCGCGAAGAGCTGAACCACACCGGCGCGCACAAGATCAACAACTGCATCGGCCAGATCCTGCTGGCGCGGCGCATGGGCAAGAAACGCATCATCGCCGAGACCGGCGCCGGCATGCACGGCGTGGCCACTGCCACCGTCGCCGCGCGCTTTGGTCTGCAATGCGTGATCTACATGGGCACCACCGACATCGAACGCCAACAGGCCAACGTGTTTCGCATGAAGCTGCTGGGCGCCGAAGTGATCCCGGTGGTCGCCGGCACCGGCACCCTGAAGGACGCGATGAACGAGGCCCTGCGTGACTGGGTCACCAATGTCGACGACACCTTCTACCTGATCGGCACCGTGGCCGGCCCGCACCCGTACCCGGCCATGGTGCGCGATTTCCAGGCTGTGATCGGCAAGGAAACCCGCGACCAATTGCAAGCCCAGGAAGGCCGCCTGCCGGACAGCCTGGTGGCGTGCATCGGTGGCGGCTCCAATGCCATGGGCTTGTTCCACCCGTTCCTGGATGACACCAGCGTCGAGATTATCGGCGTTGAAGCGGCCGGTCATGGCATCGAAACCGGCAAGCACGCCGCCAGCCTCAATGGCGGGGTGCCCGGCGTACTGCACGGCAACCGCACCTTCCTGCTGCAGGACGATGACGGCCAGATCATCGATGCGCACTCGATTTCCGCAGGCCTGGATTACCCCGGCATCGGCCCTGAGCACGCCTGGTTGCACGACATCGGCCGTGTCCAGTACACCTCGGTGACCGACGATGAAGCCCTCGATGCTTTCCACAAATGCTGCCGCCTCGAAGGGATCATTCCGGCGCTGGAAAGCGCGCACGCCCTGGCCGAAGTATTCAAACGCGCACCGACCCTGCCCAAGGAGCACCTGATGGTGATCAACCTGTCCGGCCGAGGCGACAAAGACATGCAGACCGTCATGCACCATATGGAACAGTCCCAGCAGGAGAAACATTGATGAGCCGCCTGCAAACGCGCTTCGCGCAACTCAAAGAGCAGAACCGCGCCGCCCTGGTGACCTTCGTCACCGCCGGCGACCCGGGCTATGACGCCTCGCTGGCCATCCTCAAAGGCCTGCCCGCTGCCGGAGCCGACGTGATCGAGTTGGGCATGCCCTTCACCGACCCGATGGCCGATGGCCCGGCCATCCAATTGGCCAACATCCGCGCGCTGGAGGCCAGGCAGAACCTGGCGAAAACCCTGCAGATGGTTCGCGAGTTCCGCAAAGACAACAACGACACTCCCCTGGTGTTGATGGGCTACTTCAACCCGATCCACAAGTACGGTGTCCCGCAATTCATCACCGACGCCAAGGAAGCGGGCGTAGACGGGCTGATCGTGGTGGACATGCCGCCTGAACATAACGGCGAACTGTGCGATCCGGCCCAGGCGGCGGGTATCGACTTTATCCGCCTGACCACGCCGACCACTGATGACGCACGCCTGCCGACGGTGCTCAACGGCAGCTCCGGCTTTGTGTACTACGTGTCGGTAGCGGGCGTGACCGGTGCCGGAGCGGCCACCCTGGAGCACGTCGAAGAAGCCGTGAGCCGCTTGCGTCGCCATACCGACCTGCCGATCAGTATCGGCTTCGGCATCCGTACACCCCAGCAAGCGGCGGCCATCGCGCGCCTGGCGGACGGTGTGGTGGTGGGGTCTGCACTGATCGATCACATCGCCAACGCCGACAGCCACCAGCAAGCGATCGATGGCGTATTGAGCCATTGCGCGGCACTGTCCGAAGGCGTGCGCAACGCACGTCGGTAACTACCGGTCCGGATTCTTGCGCTAGGCCTGTGGGGGGTGACATGCCGTTACCCCCACAAGCACTTCATGCCTCTTGTCGTCTAACCGCCTCTGCAAGCCCCCCGCAGTCCTTGCCTCCCGGTTGTTAAGTTAGCTGCATCAGAAGTCATCCCTGGCTCTTAAGGAGTACATTATGGCATTTGATCTCATCACGTGTTTGGACCACCGTCATTCCACTTTGCAGAAAGGCTTCAACCTGCGCTGGCCGTTGGGCAATGTGCAGGGCGAATCGTCGCCCAATGGCGCCAGCCGCATCTACCTCTGCCACAGCCCCCAGGACATCATCGACGCTGCCGCCGAAGCGCTGGCGATCACCCACGGACGTATAACGGTTCGTAGCGGTGGCCACTGCTACGAAGGTTTCGTCGCCAACAAGATGCCCGGCAACAGCGACGAGGTGCTATCGATCCTGGATATCAGCCCGCTGAATCAGGTGGTCTACGCCGCCGATGGGCAACTGGCTTCCGACCTGGTCCCCGCGCGGCCCGAGCGCTACAGCTTTCGCCTGGAGGCCGGTGCGCAGAATTGGGACGCCTACGTCAGGTTATACAAGCTGGCCAATAAGACACTGCCGGGCGGCCTGGGCGGGCATATCTGCGGGGGCGGCTATGGATTGCTGTCACGCAAGCATGGCCTGGTGTGCGATTGGCTGCACGGTGTGGATATGTTGGTGCCCAATGCACAGGGTACCGGCCTGACCCCCGTGCATGTCTCGCGAGACAGCACAGACCCTGACGAGCTCGACCTCTTCGCGGCGTGCTGCGGCGCCGGTGGCGGTCAGTTCGGCATCATCACCAGCTACTATTTCAAGGCATTGCCCGGGGCGCCGAAGGAAGTGCTCTGGCTGGTGCTGCAATGGGATTGGTCCCTGCTGACCGATAAGTCCAGGCTCGACAACCTGCTTATCGCCTATCAGAACTGGTTCGCCCTCAACCAAAGCAATCCCGACACGTGGGGGTTGGCGACCAAACTGGAGATGCGCCATCCGCACACGGGTAATGTGACCCTGGGCATTCACTACGTTGATCGGGACGCAGGGGTAAAGGACCAGGCGCCCTTTGAAGATTTCGTCGCAAAAATGCTCGATGCCATTGGCCTGCCCGCGACGGAATGCCTGGTGCCGTTTTACGTTGTGCATATGCCAAGCGGCGGCGCCAGCGGACGCGCCATCAAAGCATTGCCAGACGCATTGGCCGCCACGCGACGCCTGGATTGGCTGGTGTGCCAGCAAACCTTGAATGGTTCAGGGGACAATCTGCGCGGGCGCTACAAGTCGGCCTATCAGAAGGGCGAATTCACCCCTCAGGTGCTCCAGGCGATATGGGACACGTTGCACTGGGACGACCCCGATGGATACCTGACCCAGAGCCTGATACAAATCCAGTCGTTTGGCGGGCGCATCAACGAGGCCACACCGGCGGTTCGCAAGGAGTCGTCGGCCTCACAGCGCTCGTCCTACCTGAAGTGGCAACCGCAGTGCTATTGGCAGGAGGCCGGCGAGGCGGCGGACCAGGCCCACGCCCGATGGATTCAGGGACTGTTTTTCCAAGCGTTCGCCAATGACCAGGGGGTGCCCCTCAATGACCAGTTCGAGGGTTGCTATATCAACTACCCGGACCTGGACATGACTCATGAGGACGGCAACCCGGCCAGGCCGAAAAACCCCTACTGGTACAAGATTTTCGTCCCCGACCTCATGATCGAAAGCCGCCTGCGCCGCACCAAGCGGCATTGGGACCCGCACAATGTGTTCCGTAACGAGATGTCCGTGCCGTGAACAGGTAAGGAAGGCGACCTCAGGGTCGCCTTGTTTCACAGCTCAATCCGCTCGACCTTGCCCACCAGCAACACGTAGGAAAGCGCGCCAAGCAGCGCCAGCACCGCGATATAGGTAATGGCCGGCGCAAACGAATCACCGCTGGCAAGAAATCCAATCACGATCGGCGTGGCGATCGCCGACAGGTTGCCGATGAAGTTGAACACGCCACCGGTCAGCCCCAACAAACGGGCAGGTGCCAGCGTGGACACCAGCGACCAGGTGATTGACGCAAGGCCGTTGCCGAAGAACGCCAGTGCCAGGAATGCGATCACCCAGGCGGTGGAGTCCACGTAGTTGGCGCCGATGATCGCCGTGGAAATCAGCAGCCCGCCGATGATCGGCAACTTGCGCGCAAAGCCTACCGACGCGCCCCGGCGAATCAACCAGTCGGAAAAAATCCCGGAGCACAGCACCCCGACGAACGCCGCCAGAAACGGCAGTGAGGCGAGCAGACCGGACTTGATGAAGTCCATGCCGCGATACTTGACCAGGTAGGTCGGGAACCAGGTGAGGAAAAACCACAGGGTGGAGTTCAGGCAGAACTGCCCAAGGTAGATGCCCCACAGCTTGCGCTTGCTCAGCACAATGCCCAGGTCAACCCAGCTGAACGGCGCCTTGCTGGATTTTTCCTGCATATCCACCAGGCCACCGCCGTCACGGATCAGCTGGATTTCCGCCGCGTTGGCGCCTTTGAAATCCTTGGGCTCGCGGTACACCGCGTACCAGATCAGCGCCCATAAGATGCCGACGCCACCGGTGGCGACGAACACCATGTGCCAGCCGAATGCATGTTGCAGCCAGGCCAGCACGGGGGTGAGAAACGCCAGCCCGACAAACTGCCCGGAGGTGTAGACGCCAATCGCCGTGGCGCGCTCGCGCTCGGGAAACCAGGTGGTCACGACCCGGCTGTTGATCGGGTAGGCCGGGGCCTCCAGGGCACCGACGGCCATGCGCAACACGAACAACGCAATGAAGCTGGCGGCAAAGCCGAGCATGACGGTGGCGATGGACCACAGCAGCAGGGCGGCGGTGTAGAGAATGCGCGGGGGCACACGGTCGACCAACCAGCCGCCAGGGATCTGCATCGCGGCGTAGGTCCAGCCGAACGCCGAGAAAATCAGCCCGACATGGACCGGGTCGATGCCCAGTTCGCTGGTCAGCGCGGGAGCGGCAATCGACAGGTTGCTGCGGTCGAGGTAGTTGATCACCACGGTGATGAACAGCAGCACCATGATGAAGAAGCGCTTTCGGCTAGGCGTGACTAAAGAAGCCTGTCCGGTGAGGGATTCAGGGTGCATGGGGAAGTGCCTCTTTTTATGTTTATTGAGGTCTGAAAAAACCGAATCAAATGTGGGAGGGGGCTTGCCCCCGATTGCGGTGTGTCATCCACTGATGTGCTGGCTGTTCCACCGCCATCGGGGGCAAGCCCCCTCCCACATTTTTACCGCGTTTCTTCAGGGCAACATCACCACTCGGCGAAACTGCCGTCGGCATGGCGCCAGATCGGGTTGCGCCAGCGATGGCCGATGGCCGCGCGCTCGACCACGTATTCCTCGTTGATCTCGATGCCCAGGCCCGGCCCGTTGGGGATCTTCACAAAGCCCTGGTCATAGTCGAATACGCCCGGATCGCGCACATAATCGAGCAGGTCGTTGCTCTCGTTGTAGTGGATGCCCAGGCTCTGTTCCTGGATAAACGCGTTGTAGCACACCGCGTCCAATTGCAGACACGCCGCCAGGGCAATCGGGCCCAGCGGGCAGTGCAGGGCCAGGGCCACGTCGTAGGCTTCGGCCATGTTGGCGATCTTGCGGGTTTCGGTGATGCCGCCGGCGTGGGACGCATCCGGCTGGATAATGTCGACATAGCCTTCACTGAGCACGCGCTTGAAATCCCAGCGCGAGAACAGGCGCTCGCCCAGGGCAATCGGGGTGCTGGTCAGGGGGGCCAGTTCCTTGAGGGCTTCGTAGTTTTCGCTGAGCACCGGTTCTTCGATGAACATCAGCTTGTACGGGTCCAATTCCTTCATCAGCACCTTGGCCATGGGCTTGTGCACGCGGCCATGAAAATCGACACCAATGCCGACATTAGGCCCGACCGCATCGCGCACGGCAGCGACGTTGGCCAGGGCCAGGTCGACTTTTTCGAAGCTATCGACGAACTGCAGCTCTTCGGTGCCGTTCATTTTCACCGCAGTGAAACCACGGGCCACAGCCTCTTTGGCCGCGCGGGCCGTGTCGGCCGGGCGGTCGCCACCAATCCACGAATACACACGGATCTTATCACGCACCTGGCCGCCCAGCAGGTCGCTGACGGACACGCCCAGGGCCTTGCCCTTGATGTCCCACAACGCCTGGTCGATACCGGCGAGGGCGCTCATGTGCACAGCGCCACCGCGGTAAAAACCGCCGCGATAGAGCACGGTCCAGATGTCTTCGATATTGCGTGGGTCTTTGCCGATCAGGTAGTCGGACAATTCTTCGACGGCAGCGGCCACGGTGTGGGCGCGCCCCTCAACCACGGGCTCACCCCAGCCGGTGACGCCCTGGTCGGTTTCGACCTTGAGGAAGCACCAGCGCGGCGGGACGATGAAGGTCGTCAGTTTGGTGATTTTCATCTGTTGTCTCTCTTATAGATGCAGCGCCAGCAGGCGCGGAACTTGAACTCAGCTCAGGGCTTTCCAGGCCGCGACATAAGCCTGGGCGCGGCTCGCAACCTGCTCTACGCTCATACCCGGTTTGAACAATCCGGAGCCCAGCCCGAAGCCCTTGGCGCCGGCGTCGGTGAACACTTGCATGTTGTCCGGCGTGATACCGCCCACCGGCAGCAGCAACGTGCCCGCCGGCAATACCGCAAGCCACGCCTTGATCACCGCCGGGGCCATTTGCTCGGCCGGGAACAGCTTCAATACGTCGGCGCCTTCGGCCAGTGCGGCAAAGGCTTCGGTCGGCGTGGCGACGCCCGGCGACAGATACAGGCCCGCCGCTTTCGCCGCCCGCAATACCCTGGCATCGCTGTGGGGCATCACGATCACCTGGCCGCCGGCGGCCTTGACCTGCTCGACCTGCTCGGGCGTCAGCACCGTACCGGCACCAATCAGGCAATCGGCGGGCAGGCTGTCGCGCAGGGTGCGGATGCTGGTGTAGGGGTCCGGCGAGTTAAGCGGCACTTCGATGACGCGAAAACCGGCCTGGTACAGCGCCTGGCCGACGGCTTCGGCTTCGTCCGGGCGCACACCGCGCAGAATCGCGATCAGACCGTTTTGTGCGAGTGCTGTTTTAAGCATGTCAGGCCTCCGTTACAGGTTGAGTGAGCCCGGCCGCCACGGCCAGTTGCCACAAACCGCGCTCGCTGGCGGCCTGCGCCAGGCTGACGTCGGTGAAGCCGCACAGCGCGAGGGCACGTTGATAGCGGGCGCAGAGGGGGGCGGCACCGACCAGGACGATCGGCTTGGGTTTTGCGCTGTCGGGTAAACCGGCCAGTTCATGACCGATCAGCAGGCCGGACAGGTAGTCGGGCTGCTGCTCGGGCGTCAGTTGGGCAGTCAGGCCGAGGGTGCGGGCACTGAACAGCGTCGAGAGCACGCCGCGCCGGCCATCTGCCGAAAGCGCCACATGCACGCCGCGATCAAACGCCTCGGTCTGGAAATGTTCCGATGATTGCTGGGTACGCCCCAGGATGCTGTGCTGGCTCAAGACGGCGAACAGCTCACCGGTCATGAAGGTGTCGAAGTGAGTGATACAGCCTTCGACGACCTCGACCCATTTGGAATGGCTGCCCGGCAGGCCAATCAGTACGTCGCTCGCAAGCCCGTGCAGCACACCGAGCACCTGGGTTTCTTCGCCGCGCATCACATTGGGCAGGCCGACCTGTTCGATCACGCCCGGCACGATATGCACATCAACCCCACGCACGCTGCGCACCTTATGCAGCGCCTGGCCCAGGCTCGCCACATCCACCGGGGTGTTGCGGTAAGCCGCTTCGCTCCAGCCCTGTGCGCTGCCGACCATGCCGCAGGCAATCACCGGCAGTTCGGGCTGGGCGTCGAGCCAGTCCCCACAGGCGCTATCGAAGGCCAGCTCGAAACCATTGCTGCAGCGCACGCCTGCAATGTCACGCGGTTCGCTGGGCAAATGCATGATGCCCGACGCCAGTGAGCGTTGTTCCAGCACCACGCCGGCGGGGCCTAGTTTGTAAGCACGAAGGGAACTGGTTCCCCAATCGAGCGCGATCAATTGCGCCTGCATCGCTTCACCTGAAATGAGTGGGTGCTGAAAAAAGCAGATGGGCGAATATAAACCTAAGCTTTGTAATATCTCAATATATAAATATCAGTCCCATATATTGGGAGATAATCGCGAAAAGTCATACATCTTCCTGGGAAAATGAGCATTGCATTGGCTTGGAAAGCGCCGGTCCTAGACCGCAATCGATGGCAGGGCCAGCCCGGTCAATGACTGCGCACTGCCGGCCTGCTCCGCCAGCAGCCAATCGACGAACCGTTCGACCAATTGCCCGCGACGCTTGCGCTGGGGCTGCACCACGTAATAGCCGAAGCGCGAGACCACCGTCTCGCTGATCGGTCTGCACAGCCAGTTCTGCTCCAGCAGGTTATCCACCAGGTGGCGCCAGCCGATCGCGACGCCCTGGCCGGCAATAGCCGCCTGAATCAGCAGCGTGTAATTGTCGAAACGCAACTGGCCAGGGGTGGGCGCGGCGCTGATACCCAGCTCGCGAAACACACCGGCCCAATCGAACCAATGGCGATTATTTTCCTGACGCAAGTGCAGCAGGGGGTAGTCCGGCAGGGTCTGCACCGTCAGCGCAGTGGCCTGGTTCTTGAGCCACTGGGGGCTACACACCGGGAACACTTCCTCGTTGAACAACCAAAGGCTGTCGCCTTGCTTGAAGCGTCCATCGCCAAACAGCACGGCCACGTCGATGTCGCTGCGCAGGCTGGCGTGGTTGCGCTCGCTGGTCACCAGGCTCACGTCAACCTGCGGGTTGGCCTCGTGGAACCGATGCAGGCGCGGCATCAGCCAGTAGGCGGCAAAGGCGAAGTCGGTGGCCACTTGCAGCACTTCGTGCTGGTCCTGCCGGGTGACGGTGCCCAGGCCCAGGTTGATGGTTTGCAGGCCGGCCTGCACGTGTTCGAACAACAGGGCGCCGGCGTCGGTCAATTCGATGCCACGGTAGATGCGATCGAACAAGCGGATCGCCAACTGCTCTTCAAGCCGTTTGATCTGCTGGCTGATGGCCGGTTGGGTGGTGCCCAACTCCATCGCGGCGGCGGTAAAACTGCGTTGCCGCGCAGCCGCTTCGAACGCGCGCAGCAGGTCGAGGGAGAGGTCACCCAGCGCTTCATACATAAGCTGTGCTTATCCTAGGCATTGTTCTTCATGGGCTTTACCACGTTTTTCATGGGCCGCATGCTCAGTGGCATAAACACCGCCTATGGAATGCCGAGAAACCATGAAGCGCAAGAACATTCTTTTCATCATGGCCGATCAAATGGCCGCGCCGCTGCTGCCGTTCTACGGAGCTTCCCCGATCAAGCTGCCCCACCTGAGCCGCCTCGCCGAACAGGCCGTGGTCTTCGACGCCGCCTACTGCAACAGCCCGCTGTGTGCGCCTTCGCGCTTTACGCTGGTCAGCGGCCAGTTGCCGAGCAAGATAGGCGCCTACGACAACGCGGCGGATTTCCCCGCCGATGTGCCGACCTATGCCCACTACCTGCGTCGCCTCGGCTACCGCACGGCGCTGTCGGGCAAGATGCATTTCTGCGGTCCCGACCAGTTGCATGGCTATGAAGAGCGCCTGACCAGCGACATCTACCCGGCGGACTACGGTTGGACGGTGAACTGGGATGAGCCGGACGTACGCCCCAGCTGGTATCACAACATGGCTTCGGTGCTGCAAGCCGGACCCTGTGTGCGCACCAACCAGCTGGATTTCGACGAAGAAGTGGTATTCAAGGCCCGGCAATATCTGTTCGATCATATCCGCGAGGACGGCGAGCAACCGTTCTGCCTGACCGTGTCGATGACCCATCCCCATGACCCGTACACCATTCCCAAACCGTTCTGGGACCTGTACGACGAGAGCGACATTCCCCTGCCAGCAACGCCGCCCCAGGGCGATCTCGACCCGCACTCCCGGCGTTTGCTCAAGGTCTACGACCTGTGGGACAAGCCGCTGCCTGTGGATAAGATCCGCGATGCACGGCGTGCCTATTTCGGCGCGTGCAGCTACATCGACAGCAATGTCGGCAAGCTGCTGCAAACCCTGGAAGACACCGGCCTGGCCGATGACACCATCATCATCTTCTCCGGCGACCACGGCGACATGCTGGGCGAGCGCGGCCTCTGGTACAAAATGCACTGGTTCGAAATGGCCGCCCGCGTGCCGTTGTTGATCAGTGCGCCGGGGCAATTTGCGGCGCGCCGTGTGACCCAGGCCGTCTCGACCGCCGACCTGTTGCCCACCCTGGTGGAGTTGGCCGGCGGCGAGCTGGACCCGCGCCTGCCCCTGGATGGCCGTTCGCTGCTGCCACACTTGCAAGGCGAGGGCGGGCACGACGAAGTGTTTGGCGAATACATGGCCGAAGGCACCATCAGCCCGTTGATGATGATTCGCCGAGGCGCTTACAAATTCATCTACAGCGAAGACGACCCTTGTCTACTGTTCGATGTACACAACGACCCGCACGAGCGGGAGAACCTCAGCCAGTCACCGGAGCACCGGCCACTGTTCGAGGCGTTTTTAAACGAGGCGCGGGCCAAGTGGGACATCCCGGCGATCCACCAGCAGGTGCTCGCCAGCCAACGCCGCCGTCGCCTGGTGTTCGAAGCACTGACCCAGGGCAAACTCAAGAGCTGGGATCACCAGCCACTGGTGGACGCCAGTCAGCAGTACATGCGCAACCATATCGACCTCGACGACCTGGAGCGCAAGGCACGTTATCCACAACCCTGCCAACACTAAAAAATACAGAGGGAAGGCCATGCAAAAGTTAACGGTAGTGCTGGGCATCCTGGCGTTGAGCAGCGCCAATGCATTTGCGGACTCGAGTTGCGAAACGGTGAAAATGGCCGATCCCGGCTGGAGCGACATTGCGGCGACCAACGCCATCACCGGTTTTCTGCTGACCGGCATGGGCTACACGGCCAAGGTCGACACCCTGGCCGTGCCGATTACCTTTGGCGGGCTCAAGGATGGCCAGGTTGACGTGTTCATGGGCAACTGGATGCCGGCGCAGCAAGGCTTCTATGACAAGTTCGTGGCCAATGGCGATGTCGTACAGCTGGCGAAGAACCTCGACGGCACCGAGTTCACCCTCGCCGTGCCGGACTACGTGTGGGACGCGGGTGTGCATGATTTTGCCGACCTGAATAAATTCGCCGACCGGTTCGGCAAGAAGATCTACGGCATCGGCTCCGGCGCGCCGGCGAATATCTCGCTGCAGGAGATCATCAAGAAAAATGACTTTGACCTCGGCCAGTGGAAGCTGGTGGAGTCGAGTGAACAGGCGATGCTCGCCGAAGTTTCGCGAGCGGTGAAGAAACAGCGCTTCGTCACCTTCCTCGGCTGGACGCCGCACCCCATGAACGTGCAGCTGAAGATGCACTATCTCACAGGCGGCGAGCAGTATTTTGGCAGCACCGGCAGCGTCTACACCTTGACCCGCAAGGGCTACGCGCAAGCCTGCCCGAATGTGGGGAAACTGCTGACCAACCTGAGTTTCACCCAGGACATGGAGAACAGCATCATGGCTGACGTGGCCAACAACAAGGTCAGTAATGCCGAAGCTGCCAAGGCGTGGATCAAGGCCAACCCGGCGGTGCTGAATAAATGGCTGGAGGGCGTGAAAACCCTGGATGGCAAGGATGCGTTGGCAGCGGTAAAAGCCAACCTCTAAGACACATCACAATCCAAATGTGGGAGGGGGCACTTGCCCTAATGCCCTCTGTAGGAGCGAGCTTGCTCGCGAAAAACGTCAACGATAACGCGTGCTTTCTGAATGAACGCGGTGCCTGTGAGTTTTTCGCGAGCAAGCTCGCTCCTACAACAAAGCTGACTGGCACTAGGGGCTTGTTCCCTCCCACAAGGATCAGTGTGTACTGATACCCTGAGCCCACCCTGTGAATCCGAGCCTGCGATGCCCCGGCCCAACCGCTACACCCTGTTCCCTTTCCTCAGTTGGCTGCCGTGCCAAACCCGCGCCAGCGTTGGCCGGGACGCCATCGTCGGCCTCAGTGGCGCCGTACTCGCGCTACCACAGTCTATTGCCTACGCACTGATCGCCGGGCTCCCACCGGAGTACGGGCTGTACGCGGCCATCATTCCGGTGTTGATCGCGTGCCTGTGGGGCTCGTCCTGGCACCTGATCTGCGGTCCTACAGCGGCAATTTCCATTGTGCTCTACGCCAGTATCAGCCCGCTGGCGGTGCCGGGCTCCCAGGATTACATCACCTTGATCCTGCTGCTGACCGTCCTCGCCGGTGTGTTCCAGTGGTTGCTGGGCCTGCTGCGCTTCGGCGCGCTGGTGAATTTCGTCTCCCATTCCGTGGTGCTCGGTTTCACCCTCGGTGCCGCGGTGGTCATCGCTCTCGGGCAGTTGCCCAACCTGCTGGGGCTGGACCTGCCGAGCCAGGCCACCGCGATCAACAGCTTGCTGGCGCTGCTCGAGCATGCCGGCGAGTGGGACCGCGCATCGCTCATCCTGGGCCTGGGCACCTTGCTGGTCGGCGCACTGCTCAAATCCCTGGTGCCGCGCTGGCCGAGCCTGTTGATCGCCCTGGCCCTGGGCAGCCTCGCCACATGGCTGTGGCCTGCGCTGTTCGGGCATGTGGCGTTGGTCAGTTCGTTCATCGGCAAGCTGCCACCCTTGCGCCCGTTGCCCATGGACCTGGACACGATCCTGCGCCTGCTGCCGAGCGCCGTGGCGGTGGGCATGCTGGGGCTGGTGACCAGCCTGTCGATTGCCCGCTCACTGTCGGCCCGTTCGCAGCAACTGCTCGACGCCAATCAGGAAGTTCGCGCCCAGGGTTTATCCAATATCGTCGGCGGATTTTTCTCCGGCTATCTGTCGGCAGGTTCGTTCACCCGTTCCGGCCTCAGTTATGAGGCGGGTGCCCGCTCGCCATTGGCCGGCGTGTTTTCCGCACTCTGGGTGGCGCTGTTTGCGCTGTTTGGCGCAGGGTTGATCGCGCACATTCCGATCCCGAGCATGGCGGCAAGTATTCTGTTGATCTGCTGGGGGCTGGTGGACCACCGCGGCATCCGTGCGTTGTACCGCGTGAGCCGCGCCGAATTCGTGGTGATGGCGCTGACGTGTGTCGCGACCTTGCTGCTGGAGCTGCAAACGGCGATTTATGCCGGGGTGCTGGCGTCGCTGTTTTTCTACCTCAAGCGCACCTCGCAACCCCGGGTGCAGCAATGGCGCGACGGTGACGAGGATGTGTTGCGCGTGGGTGGCTCGATCTTTTTTGGCGCCAGCCACTACCTGCAGGTGCGCCTGCAACGCCTGCAGGGCGAGCGGGTGGTGATCGAGGCGCAGCAGATCAACTTTATCGACTACTCCGGGGTGGAGATGCTGCACCAGGAAGCGCGGCGGCTGGCGGGGTTGGGGCGCAGCCTGACCTTGCGCGGGGCCCGGCCGCAGGTGGTTGAAGAATTGAAGAAACTGGAAGGCGCCGAAAACTGCCCCATCCATTTCGAAGACTGAACACGGTCAAAACTGTGGGAGGGGGCTTGCCCCCGATAGCGGTGCTTCAGCCAACACATGGGTAGCTGACAGACCGCCATCGGGGGCAAGCCCCCTCCCACATTTGGATGTATGTCAGGCCAACTGGCGGCGCAGCTCGGCCAGTACCGGCGCCGACTCCGGGCGTACGCCGCGCCACAGGAAGAAGGCCTCAGCCGCCTGTTCAACCAGCATGCCCAATCCGTCCATCGCTACCGCCGCACCCTGCTCATCGGCCCAGCGACAGAAGGCGGTCGGCGCCTTGGCGTACATCATGTCGTAGCAGAACGTCTTGCCCGGTTCGATCAAACTGCCCGCAATCGGCAGTACGTCGCCTGACAAGCTGGCGGACGTGGCGTTGATAATCACGTCCACCGGCTCACGCAGCCAGTCGAAACCACTGGCGGACACCGGCCCCAGGTCGTTGAACAGCTCGGCCAGCCCTTCGGCTTTTTCCACGGTGCGGTTGGCAATGATCAGTGAGGCGGGTTTTTCGGCCAGCAACGGTTCCAATGCGCCCCGTACCGCGCCACCGGCGCCCAGCAGCAGGATGCGCTTGCCTTGCAGGTCCAGCCCGGCGTTGACCTTGAGGTCGCGCACCAGGCCTGCGCCGTCAGTGTTATCACCGAGCAACGTGCCATCGGCCAGCTTGCTCAGGGTATTCACCGCGCCGGCGCGTTGGGCGCGCTCGCTGAGGGTGTCGGCCAGCCGGAAAGCGTCTTCCTTGAACGGCACGGTGATATTCGCGCCACGGCCGTGTTGAAAGAACTCACGGGCGTAGCCGATGAAGTCCTCCAGCGGCGTGAGCAGTGTGCTGTAGTCCATCTGCTCACCGGTCTGCTCGGCGAACAGGCGGTGAATCAACGGTGACTTGCTGTGACCGATGGGGTTGCCGAAGACGACATAGTGATCCATCACACGGTCGCCTTGGGCGCAGCCAGGCCGAGCCAGTCGCGGTCCTGCAGGAAATAGTCGGTAAGGCGCGCTTCTTCGCTGCCGGCCTCGGCTTTCCAGTCGTAGCTCCAGCGCACCTGCGGCGGCAGCGACATCAGGATCGACTCGGTACGCCCGCCCGACTGCAGGCCGAACAGGGTGCCACGGTCATAGACGAGGTTGAACTCAACGTAGCGGCCCCGGCGGAACTCCTGGAACTGACGCTGCTGTTCGGTATAAGCCATCGCCTGGCGGCGCTGCATGATCGGCAGGTAGGCGTCGATGTAGGCATCACCGATGGCGCGGATGAAGGCAAAGCAGGTGTCGAAGCCCCATTCGTTCAAGTCATCGAAAAACAGGCCGCCAATGCCACGCGGCTCGTTGCGGTGCTTGATATGGAAATAGGTGTCGCACCAGGCTTTATAACGCGGGTAAACGTCCGCACCGAACGGCGCACAGGCCTGCTCGGCCACGCGATGCCAGTGGATGCAGTCTTCTTCGTTGCCGTAATAGGGCGTCAGGTCAAAGCCGCCGCCAAACCACCACACCGGCTCTTCACCTTCCTTTTCAGCAATGAAAAAGCGCACATTGGCGTGGGAAGTCGGTATGTGCGGGTTATGGGGATGGATCACCAGCGACACGCCCAGCGCCTCGAAGCCGCGACCGGCCAGTTCAGGGCGATGGGCACTGGCGGACGGGGGCAAGCCGCTGCCAAACACGTGGGAAAAATTGACGCCGCCTTTTTCGATGACCGACCCGTTTTCAATCACACGGGTGCGACCGCCGCCACCGGCAGGCCGGGTCCAGGCGTCTTCGATAAAGCGCGTGTCCGTTTCGAAGGTTTCCAGGGCGCTGCAAATGCGGTCTTGCAGGTCGAGCAGGTAGGCTTTTACAGCCTCGGTGCGAGTAGTCATGGCATCACCTTGAATCGGGCAAAGCTACGCGAGGCCATTGGGCGTCGGCGGCAAATGGGCGCACAGGATACCACCGCACCCCGTGTCGTCGCAGTTGACGAAGATCAAGCTTAGGAGTCCGATAGGGGCCTTCGATTATTCGACCCAAGGAGAAGGTAGATGGCCAAACGTATCCAGTTCAGCGCCCATGGTGGCCCCGATGTGCTTGAGTATGTGGACTACACGCCGGCGGAGCCTGGCCCACAACAGGTTCGGGTGCGCAACGAAGCCATTGGCCTGAACTTCATCGACACTTATTTTCGCAGCGGCCTCTACGCGCCACCGTCCTTGCCCTCGGGCCTGGGCGCCGAAGGCGCCGGTGTGGTCGATGCCGTGGGCAGTGAAGTCAGCCAATTCAAGGTCGGCGACCGCGTGGCCTATGGCAGCGGCCCGCTCGGCGCCTACAGCCAGTTGCATGTATTGCCTGCGGCCAACCTGGTGCATCTGCCGGACGAAATCAGCTTCGAACAGGCCGCCGGTGCCATGCTCAAAGGCCTGACCGTACAGTACCTGCTGCGCCAGACCTATGAGCTGAAGGGCGGCGAAACCATTCTGTTCCACGCCGCCGCAGGCGGTGTGGGCTCCCTGGCTTGCCAATGGGCCAAGGCGCTGGGCGTGAAGTTGATCGGCACGGTGAGCTCACCGGAGAAGGCCGCCGTGGCCAAATCCCTCGGTGCCTGGGAAACCATCGATTACAGCAAGGAAAATGTCGCACAGCGCGTGTTGGAATTGACTGACGGTAAAAAGGTGCCCGTGGTGTATGACGGTGTTGGCAAGGACACTTGGCTGACGTCGCTGGACAGCGTGGCACCGCGAGGCTTGGTGGTGAGTTTCGGGAATGCGTCGGGAGCGGTGGACGGGGTGAACCTGGGGATTCTGTCGGCGAAGGGGTCGCTGTATGTCACGCGGCCGACGCTGGCGACCTACGCGAGCAACCCGAAGGACTTGCAGGCGATGGCCGATGACCTGTTCTCGATGATCAAGAGCGGCAAGGTGCGCATTGATATCAACCAGCGTTTTGCGCTGGCGGATGCGGCCAAAGCGCAGACCGAGTTGTCCGGGCGGCGCACGACCGGTTCAACCATCCTGCTGCCTTAAGAAAGCCATCGGGGGCAAGCCCCTCCCACCCTTGACCGAGGTGTCACGACGAACACCGATCAAATGTGGGAGGGGGCTTGCCCCCGATTGGCGCGACTCGGTCTCAGGACGGTCGCACCACATCCCCCGTCGCCAGGTCACGGATCAGGCTCGGGTTCTTGCGTCCACCCAGGGCGCCGCCCAGCACAAGGTCCACCTGCCCGCGGAAATACTGCTCCACCCGAATCCGCGTACGCGCGGCCGGGCGGCCCTGGGGGTTGGCCGACGTGGAAATCAACGGCCCGACCTGGGCGCACAAATCCCGCACCAGCGGATGGTCACTGACCCGCAGCGCCACGGTGTCATGCACCCCCGTGACCCATTCCGGCAGCAAGTCCTGGTGCGGCACCAGCCAGGTATTCGGCCCAGGCCAGGTGCTGGCCATGCGCTCGATCCAGGTGTCGGGAAAGTCTTCGAACAGGAAGTCGAACTGGCGGATATTATCGGCCACCAGGATCAGGCCCTTATCCACTGAGCGATTCTTGATCGCCAGCAAACGGTCCACCGCTGCTTCATTCCAAGGGTCGCAGCCCAGGCCCCAGACCGCTTCGGTCGGATAGGCAATCACCGCACCTGCGCGAATTTCTCGTGCAGCTTCCAGCACACGCCACCTGTTGACCATTGTTTACTCTCCGAACTAAAGCTCTGGGCAGTTTACCGATCTTCGTTGCAAAACCCAGCTACAACCGCTCGCCACGCGCAAGCCAGCGCCCATTTTCACAGATCACCCGGCCTTCGAGCTCCAGCTCGGTAAGGCTCGCCAGCACCTGGGCCAGCGGCCGTCCACTGGCAAGCGCCAGGGCTTCGCTGGTGTGCGGGGCCGCGTGCAACAGCGCCACCAGCGGATGCACAACCGGCACCGGGGCCGGGCGTGACAACGCCTGCCAACCGCGCAAGCCTTCAAGAATGTGCTCGATGGTTTCCACCAGCACCGCGCCATCGCGGATCAACTGATGACAGCCCTTGGCCGCCGGATGATGGATGGAACCCGGAATGGCGTACACCTCGCGTCCTTGTTCCGCCGCCAGCCGTGCGGTAATCAGCGAACCGCTGGCGATGCTGGCTTCCACCACCAGGACCCCCAGGGACAAACCGCTGATAATGCGATTGCGCCGTGGAAAGTTACCGGCCTGGGGTGGCGCGTCCAGTGGAAACTCGGAAACCACGGCGCTGCCCTGGTCAATCATGGTCGTGGCCAGCTTCCTGTGGCGCTGTGGATAAAGTTTTTCCAGACCGGTGCCGAGTACACCGATGGTATGACCGCCCACGTCCAATGCCGCCTGATGGGCCGCGCCATCGATACCCAACGCAAGACCGCTGGTGATGACAAAACCGGCGCTTGCAAGGCTGCGCGAAAAGGCGGCGGCGGTATCCATGCCGGGGCGCGAAGCACGACGACTGCCGACCACGGCCAACTGCGGTTTTTCCAGCAGCGATGGGTCGCCGGCAACGAATAACAGCGGCGGAGCGCCCTCTGTCTGGCCGAGCAGCGCAGGGTAATCGGGCTGGTCCCACATCAGTAAATGCTGGCCCGGGCGGGCCAGCCAGGCCAATGCCGCACTGGCTCCATCGCGAATATCCGCACTGCGCCGGGCATCGGCACTGACGGCCGGCAACCCGAGCGCGCGCCAGGCACTGGCAGGGGCACTGATGGCTTTGGAAGCAGAGCCGAACGCCTCGATCAACCGATGAAAACGCCTGGGACCCAGTTCCGGCAACCGGTGCAAGCGCAGCCGGGCTTCCAGCTCTGCCGGGGAAATTTGATTGCTGTTTATCGGAAACATCTGATCATCCTTGATCGGAACAAGCTGTGGATAACTCTGTTGGTAACTTATTTAGCAGGCTATTTATTGCGATTGATCGTCAGTCTCGAAACGATCCATCACCGCCAACGGGCGGGACGCGCTGAGAACCAGGGCATAGCTGAGTTTTTCATAGGTGCGAAACACTAGCAGGGTGCCGGCACGCACATCCGGGAGTCGCGTCGGGGCCCCTGTCAGCGCGTCGCGCACCGAGGCGCCGGCCCTGATCACCGTGAGCAATTGGCCTTCGACCACACCGTCCCGGCGCCCCTTGTTCAAGGTCACCGCATCCAGCACGCCGATTTGCGTGACGCCCTTGGGAATGTCGATGATGTGACCTTCAACGAAGGGTGCATGGGCGGCGGTTTTCAGATCGGCCAGCGCTACGCCAGGTTCGGCGCGCAGCAAACGGTCGCCTGGACGCACTTCCTGGGTAACCCTTTGCACAGCCAGGGTGGTGAGATCATCGGTCAGCACAAAGCGCGCGGTGCCGATGTCGTCGGCATTGATTCCAAGCAGTTCGCGGGTGTCGGGGTCGGTATAGACCTTGCCTCGGCGGAAGATCCCGTAGTTGGGCTGGGTCGGGTCCAGACTGCCCCTGGCGTAGACGCGCTCGCCGTTGGCGCCCAGCACGCGCCCGCCCTCGGCAGCGACGATATAGGGTGCGTTGTCCAGGTCCTCGGGGGAGTCGAGCAGTCGGTTGTGCAGCAGGAAGCCCTGTATGGCCTTTTGCGTGACAGGGTCCAGGCGCTGGCCGGGCTGTGGAATCAGCGCCATGGCCAGCGGGGCCCACAGCAGCAAGACGAGTAGCGATTTCCTCATGGGGTCAATCTCCTTTATTATGTGCGTTCGCGTGAAACGCCATAGCCTTCGCGGCTTTCGAACGTTTCACACCGGCTGCCTGGGTCCATCCCACCGCCGATTTGCCTCTACCTCACATGTGCAGCAATTACGCTTATGGCTATTTTGAACATCCTCGAATTTCCCGACTCGCGCCTGCGCACGATCGCCAAGCCGGTGGCCGTAGTGGACGACAAGGTTCGTCAGTTGGTCGATGACATGTTTGAAACAATGTATGAAGCCCCGGGCATCGGCCTCGCCGCGACCCAGGTCAACGTGCATCTGCGCGTCGTGGTCATGGACCTGTCCGAAGATCGCAGCGAACCCCGGGTGTACATCAACCCCGAGTTCGAACCGTTGACCGACGAGATGGGCGAATACCAGGAAGGTTGCCTGTCGGTGCCGGAGTTCTACGAGAACGTCGAACGCCCATTGCGCGTGAAGATCAAGGCCCTGGACCGCGACGGCAAGCCGTTCGAGCTGATTGCCGAAGGCCTGTTGGCGGTGTGTATCCAGCACGAGTGCGACCACCTCAACGGCAAGCTGTTTGTCGATTACCTGTCCACGCTCAAACGTGACCGGATCAAGAAGAAGCTGGAAAAAAAGCATCGCCAGCAAGCTTGATGCCCTCCTTCCAAAGGCTTGCTGCGGCAAGCCTTTTTCTTTTGTGACCGCTTTTAACGAGAACTCCGATGACCGAGCCACTGCGCATTGTTTTTGCCGGTACACCCGAATTTGCCGCCGAACACCTCAAGGCGCTGCTTGCCAGCCCCTATGACATCGTCGCGGTGTACACCCAGCCGGATCGCCCGGCCGGGCGCGGGCAAAAACTGATGCCCAGCCCGGTCAAGCAGCTGGCGCTTGAGCACAACATCGCCGTGCTGCAACCACCGACCCTGCGCAATGCCGACACCCAGGCCGAACTGGCCGCGCTCAAGCCGGACCTGCTGGTGGTCGTCGCCTACGGCTTGATCCTGCCCCAGGCCGTACTCGATATCCCACGCCTGGGCTGCATCAACAGCCACGCTTCGTTGCTGCCACGCTGGCGCGGAGCGGCGCCGATCCAGCGCGCGGTGCAAGCAGGCGACAGCGAAAGCGGCGTGACGGTCATGCGCATGGAAGCAGGGCTGGACACCGGCCCGATGCTGCTCAAAGTCACCACGCCGATCACTGCCCAAGACACCGGCGGCGGCCTGCACGATCGCCTGGCTGAAATGGGCCCGCCGGCCGTCATCCAGGCCATCGCCGGTCTTGCTGCCGGCACCCTGGAAGGCGAAGTGCAGGACGACAGCCTCGCCACCTACGCCCATAAATTGAACAAGGACGAAGCCCGCATTGACTGGAGCCGCCCGGCCGTGGAGCTTGAGCGCCTGGTGCGTGCGTTCAACCCATGGCCTGTCTGCCACAGCACGCTCAACGGCGAAGCCTTGAAAGTATTGGCCGCGACCCTGGCCGAGGGCACAGGCGCTCCGGGTGAAATTATCGGCGCCAGCAAGGACGGCCTGTTGGTGGCGTGCGGCGAACAAGCGCTGTGCCTGACCCGTCTGCAATTGCCCGGTGGCAAGGCGCTTAATTTCAGCGATTTGTTCAACAGCCGTCGTGAGAAGTTTGCCCTGAGCACCGTTCTCGGCGTGGTCGCCCAATGAACCCGCGTCTGGCCGCCGCCAAGGCCCTCGCCGCCGTGCTCAACGGCAAAGCATCGCTGAACAGTTCGCTGCCCACGCAGATGGATAAGGTTGAAGACCGTGATCGGGGCTTCACCCAGGACCTGGCCTTTGGCACTGCTCGTTGGCAGCCAAGGCTGTCGGCGTTGGCGGCCAAGTTGCTGCAAAAACCGTTCAAGGCAGCCGACGCCGATGTTGAAGCGCTGCTGCTGGTCGGTCTCTATCAACTGCTCTATACCCGCGTACCGGCCCACGCCGCCATCGGTGAAACGGTGGGCTGCGCCGACAAACTGAAAAAACCCTGGGCCAAGGCCTTGCTCAATGCCGTGCTGCGCCGCGCCCAGCGCGAAAGCGAAGGGCTGCTGGCCGAGCTGGAACATGACCCGGTGGTGCGCACCGCGCATCCGCGCTGGCTGCAAAAATCCCTGAAGGCGTTCTGGCCGCAGCAATGGGAAGCCATTTGCGCGGCGAACAATGCCCATCCGCCGATGATCCTGCGGGTCAACCGTCGCCATCACAGCCGCGACGCCTACCTGCAGTTGCTCAACGAGGCGGGCATCGACGCCGCGCCATGCGTGTACAGCATCGACGGTATCGTGCTCCAGGCTGCCACAGACGTGCGCAGCCTGCCGGGCTTTGCCGAGGGCTGGATCAGCGTGCAGGACGAAGCCGCACAACTGGCTGCCGACCTGCTCGACCTGGCACCCGGCCAACGCGTCCTGGACGCCTGCTGCGCGCCGGGCGGTAAGACCTGTCACATCCTGGAAGTCGAAAAGGACCTGGGCGGTGTGGTAGCGGTCGATCTGGAAGCCAAACGCCTGGTGCGCGTAAGGGAAAACCTCGCACGCCTGGGTTTGAGCGCCGAATTGATCGCCGCCGACGGCCGCGACACCGCCACCTGGTGGGACGGCAAACCGTTCCAGCGCATCCTGCTGGATGCGCCCTGTTCGGCCACCGGCGTGATCCGCCGCCACCCGGACATCAAGCTGACCCGCCAACCCGACGACATCGCCGCCCTGGCCGTGCTGCAGGGCGAACTGCTCGACGCACTGTGGCCCACCCTGGAAGTCGGCGGCATTCTGCTTTACGCCACCTGTTCCACCTTGCCCACCGAGAATACCGAGGTCATTCAAGCCTTCCTCGCCCGCACCAGCGGCGCACGGGAACTGGACCTCGCGACCACGGCCGGCATCAAGCAACCGCACGGTCGCCAATTGCTCGCGCAGGAAGGCGGGCATGATGGCTTCTACTACGCCAAACTGATCAAGATCGCCGCCGCGCGCGGCTGAATGGTTTTAAGGGAGTGACCGGATGAAAATCATCATCCTCGGGGCAGGGCAGGTGGGCGGCACGCTGGCTGAACATTTGGCCAGCGAAGCCAACGACATCACTGTGGTCGACACAGACGCCGAGCGCCTGCGCAATCTGGGCGACCGCCTGGACATCCGCACGGTGCAGGGCCGTGCGTCGTTCCCCACCGTGCTGCGTCAAGCCGGCGCCGACGATGCCGACATGCTCGTCGCGGTCACCAACAGCGACGAGACCAACATGGTCGCCTGCCAGGTCGCCCATACACTTTTCCACACCCCGACCAAGATCGCCCGTGTGCGCGAAGCCGCCTACCTGACCCGCGCCGGCCTGTTCGACAACGATGCCATTCCGGTGGATGTGCTGATCAGTCCGGAACAGGTGGTCACGCACTACATCAAGCGCCTGATCGAAATTCCGGGTGCCTTGCAGGTGATCGACTTCGCCGGGGGCAAGGCGCAACTGGTCGCGGTAAAGGCCTACTACGGCGGGCCGCTGGTGGGTCAGCAATTGCGTCAATTGCGCGAACACATGCCGAATGTGGAAACCCGCGTCGCCGCGATTTTTCGGCGTGACCGGCCGATCCTGCCCCAGGGCGACACCGTAATCGAAGCCGATGACGAGGTGTTTTTCATCGCGGCCAAGGCGAATATTCGTGCGGTGATGAGCGAAATGCGCCGGCTCGACGAGACCTATAAACGCATCGTCATCGCCGGCGGCGGGCAGATCGGTGAGCGCTTGGCGGAGGCCATCGAAAGCCGCTACCAGGTGAAGATCATCGAGATGAGCCCCACGCGCTGCCGGCATTTGTCCGACACGCTCGACAGCACCGTGGTGTTGCAGGGCAGTGCCTCGGACCGCGACCTGCTGATGGAAGAAAACATCGCCGACGCCGATATCTTCCTGGCGCTGACCAACGACGACGAGGCCAACATCATGTCCTCGCTGCTGGCCAAGCGGCTGGGGGCGAAGAAGGTGATGACCATCATCAACAACCCGGCCTATGTCGACCTGATCCAGGGCGGCGATATCGACATCGCCATCAGTCCGCAATTGGCTACCATTGGCACATTGCTCGCTCACGTGCGCCGTGGCGACATCGTCAGCGTGCACTCACTGCGCCGTGGCGCGGCGGAGGCTATCGAGGCGATTGCCCATGGCGACTCCAAATCGAGCAAGGTCATCGGCAGGGCCATCCGCGATATCGGCTTGCCGCCGGGCACCACCATTGGCGCAATCATTCGCGATGAAGAAGTGATCATTGCCCACGACGATACGGTGATCGCCACCGGTGACCATGTGATCCTGTTCCTGGTGGACAAGAAACATATCCGCGATGTGGAGAAGCTGTTCCACGTGGGCTTGAGCTTTTTCTGATCAAACGGAGTGACCGAAATGCTCGAATCCCTGGAAAAAATGCTCGCCAAGGGTGTGGATAATTCGCTGCTGCGGTTTGGCTTGGGCAAGGGTTATCTGGATCTGAAGGACAACGCCAAGGCGGCGGAGCATTTGCAGCGCTGCGTCGAGTTCGATCCGAAATATTCGGCGGCGTGGAAGCTGTTGGGCAAGGCGCAGCAAGGGCTGGGGGATAGCGTGGGCGCTCGCCAGGCGTGGGAGAAGGGCATCGAAGCAGCCCAGTCCCATGGCGACAAACAGGCCGAAAAAGAGATGATGGTGTTCCTGAAGAAACTCGACCGCCTGGCCTGAGCGGAATCCAAATGTGGGAGGGGGCTTGCCCCCGATAGCAGTGTGTCAGCCAATGCATCTGTGACTGAACCGCCGCTATCGGGGGCAAGCCCCCTCCCACATTGGGTTCTGTGGCGATTTTGAGTCAGGTGTGAATCAGTACCACCGCGCCTCACCCGGCGGGCGTTTCTTGAAGCGTTTCATGCTCCACATGTACTGGCTCGGGTAGGCGCCGACATACCGCTCCACCACCTTGCTCATCGCCGCGCAGGACGTGGCGGTGTCAGTGCTGTACATGTCTTCCGGGGCCGCTTCCAGGATCACCTTGTAGCCAGAGCCGTCCGGCAGGCGCAGTGCGTGCAGGAACACGCCCACCGCCTTGTGGCCGGCGAGCATGTTCGGCACGAACTTGCTGGTCAGCGCCTGGGTCGCGAAGAACGGCACGAAGATGCCGGCGGATTCAGCCGGCTCGGGGTCGGCAGGGATACCCACCTGGCCGCCTTTGCGCACTTCCTTGATCACGCTCAGGATGCCTTCCTTGGTGGAGGCGGCCACGCGGTTGCCCAGTTGCACGCGTTGCTTGCGCAACAAGTCGTCAACAGCCTTGAGCTTGGGCGGGCGATAGAAAATGATCGGTTTGCACTGGCTGCAATAAAAATGATTCAGCACTTCCCAATTGCCCAGGTGGCTGGTGATGCCCACCACGCCTTTACCCGAGGCCAGGGCATCGTGCAGCACGTGCAGGCCTTCGACTTCGCGCACCAGGTCGATGGAACGCTGGGCCGGCCAGATCCACGCGCAGGCGCTTTCGGTCAGGGACTTGCCGATGTCCATCAGGCTGCGACCTACCAGGCGCTCGCGTTCGGCTGGGTCCATGTCCGGGAAACACTTGGACAGGTTGATCCGTACTGTCTCGCGGGAGCGGTTGGGGGTTTTCCACATGATCCAGCCGATGCCCGTACCGACGGCCTGTACGGCGCGCCAGGGCAGCAGGGCAAACAACCGAAGAGCGCCTACCAGCAAGGCGCCTTTAAACTTTTCCACAGGTCACTCCTGATCGTGTGTGGTACGCAAAGCGCGCATTCTACCCGGCGTTGACCAGGTCCGCGTAACGGTCGCAGTCCTGGGTGTGGTCCATGACCATGCCCGAGGCCTGCATGAACGCGTAGCAGATGGTCGGCCCGACAAAGGTGAAGCCGGCTTTCTTCAACGCGCGGCTCATGGCTTCGGCTTCAGGCGTAATCGCCGGAACTTCACTGCGGTCTTTGAAATGATTGACCTTGGGCTTGCCGCCGACAAACGACCAGAGCAACCCCACAGGGTCTTCCAGCGCCAGCCAGGCCGCGGCGTTGCGGCGTGTGGCGTTGAGCTTCAGGCGATTGCGCACGATGCCCGGGTCCTGCATCAGCGCTTCGATTTCAGCGTCGGTCAGCCTGGCCAGACGCTGCGCATCAAAGCCGAACAGCACCTTCCGGTAATGCTCGCGTTTGCGTAAAACGGTGATCCAGGACAGGCCCGCCTGGAACCCTTCGAGCAAAAGCAACTCGAACAGTCCCTGCGCATCGCGCAGCGGCGTTCCCCACTCTTGATCGTGATAAGCCATGTACAGCGGATCTTCAGAACACCAAAAGCAGCGTGGCATAAGGCTCCAGGGAGTGGTGGCGGGGCCGAATCGGGTATACTCCCGCTCTTTAAATCGCAGCCCAAGTAACAGGTGAATTTCGTGAGCCAGCCTACGCCAGCCGTGCGTACCTTCCAAGACTTGATCCTCGCCCTCCAGCAATACTGGGCCGAGCAAGGTTGTGTGGTACTTCAGCCCTACGATATGGAAGTAGGCGCCGGCACTTTCCACACCGCTACCTTCCTGCGGGCCATCGGCCCGGAAACCTGGAACGCCGCTTATGTGCAGCCCAGTCGTCGCCCGACTGACGGCCGCTACGGCGAAAACCCGAACCGTCTGCAGCACTACTACCAGTTCCAGGTGGTGTTGAAGCCCAACCCGGACAACTTCCAGGAACTGTACCTGGGCTCGCTGAAACATGTCGGCCTGGACCCGCTGGTCCACGACATCCGTTTCGTCGAAGACAACTGGGAATCGCCGACCCTGGGCGCCTGGGGTCTGGGCTGGGAAGTCTGGCTCAATGGCATGGAAGTGACCCAGTTCACCTACTTCCAGCAAGCGGGCGGCATCGAGTGCTACCCGGTGACCGGCGAAATCACCTACGGCCTCGAGCGCCTGGCCATGTACCTGCAGGGCGTGGACTCGGTCTATGACCTGGTGTGGGCTGACGGCCCGTTCGGCAAAGTCACCTACGGCGACGTGTTCCATCAGAACGAAGTGGAGCAGTCCACCTACAACTTCGAACACGCCAACGTCGACAAGCTGTTCGAACTGTTCGACTTCTATGAAAGCGAAGCCAAGCGCCTGATCGAACTCGACCAGCCGCTGCCGTTGCCGAGCTATGAAATGGTGTTGAAGGCCTCCCATACCTTCAACCTGCTGGACGCGCGCCGTGCCATCTCGGTGACCGCGCGCCAGCAATACATCCTGCGTGTGCGCACCCTGGCGCGTTCCGTCGCCCAAGCCTATCTGCTGGCGCGTGCCAAGCTGGGCTTCCCGATGGCAACCCCGGATTTGCGTGATGAAGTGTTGGCTAAGCTGGAGGCTGCACAATGAGTGCTCAAGATTTCCTGGTTGAACTGGGCACCGAAGAGCTGCCACCCAAGGCACTCAACACCCTGGCCGATGCATTCCTGGCCGGTATCGAAAAAGGCCTGCACACTGCCGGCCTGAAATTCGCTGCAAAAAAAGTCTACGCCGCGCCACGTCGCCTGGCGGTGCTGCTGACCGCGCTGGAAACCCAGCAGCCGGACCGCAACATCAACCTCGACGGCCCGCCGCGCCAGGCCGCATTCGACGCCGAAGGCAATCCGACTCAGGCGGCACTGGGCTTCGCCAAGAAGTGCGGCGTCGAGCTGAGCGAGATTGACCAGAGCGGGCCGAAACTGCGCTTCAGCCAGGTCATCACCGGCAAGCCGACGGCCAGCCTGTTGCCGACCATCGTGGAAGACTCCCTGAACGACCTGCCGATCCCCAAGCGCATGCGCTGGGGTGCGCGCAAGGAAGAATTCGTACGCCCAACCCAATGGCTGGTGATGCTGCTCGGTGACCAGGTCATCGATTGCACCATCCTCGCCCAGAAGGCAGGCCGTGATTCCCGTGGTCACCGCTTCCACCATCCCGAGAGCGTGCGCATCACCGCGCCGGCCAACTACGTCAATGACCTGCGCGCCGCCTACGTGCTGGCCGATGCCAATGAGCGTCGCGAGCTGATCAGCAAGCGCACCGAAGAGCTGGCCCGCCTGCAGGAAGGCACCGCCATCGTGCCGCCAAGCCTGCTCGACGAAGTGACCGCCCTGGTCGAATGGCCGGTGCCGCTGGTGTGCTCGTTCGAAGAACGCTTCCTCGACGTACCGCAGGAAGCGCTGATCACCACAATGCAGGACAACCAGAAATATTTCTGCCTGCTGGACGCGGACGGTAAGTTGCTGCCGCGCTTCATCACCGTGGCCAACATCGAAAGCACGGACCCGCAACAGATCATCGCCGGTAACGAGAAAGTCGTGCGCCCGCGCCTGACCGACGCCGAGTTCTTCTTCAAGCAGGACAAGAAGCAGAAGCTTGAAGACTTCAACCTGCGTCTGCAAAACGTGGTGTTCCAGGAAAAACTCGGCAGCGTCTACGACAAGGCCGTACGCGTTTCCAAGCTGGCGGCCTACATCGCGCCGCGCATTGGTGGCGACGCCGCCCGGGCCGCACGCGCCGGCCTGCTGTCCAAGTGCGACCTGGCCACCGAGATGGTCGGCGAGTTCCCTGAGATGCAGGGCGTGGCCGGTTACTACTACGCCCTCAACGACGGCGAACCCAACGATGTGGCGCTGGCGCTGAACGAGCAGTACATGCCCCGTGGCGCCGGTGCCGAGCTGCCGAGCACCCTGACCGGTGCGGCCGTTGCCATCGCCGACAAGCTGGACACGCTGGTAGGCATCTTCGGTATCGGCATGCTGCCCACCGGCAGCAAGGACCCGTATGCGCTGCGCCGTGCAGCCCTGGGCGTGCTGCGTATCCTGATCGACAAGAAGCTGGACCTCGATCTGACCCAGGCCGTGGTGTTTGCCGTCGGCCAGTTCGGTGCCAAGGTCAAGCAAGCCGGCCTGGCCGAGCAAGTGCTGGAGTTCGTGTTCGACCGCCTGCGTGCGCGTTACGAAGACGAAGGCGTGGACGTTTCCGTCTACTTGTCGGTGCGTGCCCTGCAGCCGGGTTCGGCGCTGGACTTCGATCAACGCGTACAGGCCGTACAGGCGTTCCGCAAATTGCCGGAAGCCGATGCCCTGGCCGCCGTGAACAAACGCGTATCGAACCTGCTGAGCAAGGCCGACAACCTGGGCACTGCCGACGTGGACCCAAGCCTGTTTGCCGATGCCAAGGAGTTCTCGCTGAACTCGGCCATCGTCAAGGCCGAGAACGCCGTCAAGCCGCTGATCGCCGAGCGTAACTACGCTGAAGCGCTGGCGCGTCTGGCGTCGTTGCGTGAGCCGGTGGATGCGTTTTTCGAAGCGGTGATGATCAATGCCGACGATGCCGGCGTGCGGAAAAACCGCTACGCCATGCTCGCGCGTCTGCGTGGCCTGTTCATTAATATCGCTGACATTTCCGTACTGGGCTGATCATGTTGAAACTGCTGATTCTCGATCGGGACGGGGTGATCAATTACGACTCCGACGCTTACATCAAGTCGGTGGCGGAATGGATTCCACTGCCCGGTTCGATCGAGGCCATCGCGCAGTTGAGCAAAGCCGGCTGGACAGTGGCCATTGCCACTAACCAGTCCGGCATCGCCCGCGGTTATTACGACATCGCCACCCTGGACGCCATGCACGCGCGCTTGCGCAGGCTGGTGGCAGAGCAGGGCGGTGAGGTGGGGCTGGTGGTTTACTGCCCCCACGGGCCGGATGAGGGCTGCGCTTGCCGCAAACCCAAGCCTGGCATGCTGAAAACTATTGCAGAACATTACAAGGTGCCCTTGGCTGGGATATGGTTCGTCGGGGACAGTCTCGGTGACCTGGAGGCGGCCAAAGCCGTCGACTCTCAGCCAGTTTTGGTAAAGACCGGGAAAGGCGAAAAGACCCAGGCGAAAAACCTGCCGGTAGGCACTTTGATTTTTGACGATCTGGCGGCGGTTGCCGCAGAACTTATCAACAACTAGCCGCCCTCGACTTCCTGACCAGGGATTGTTCGGGAGTGCGCTTTTAACAGGCGGGCCGTGTCCCGCAACGGTAAATGCCGCCATGTCGATCTTGCAGGCCATCAGAACCTTTTTCTTTTACCTGCTGCTGGGCACCAGTTCGTTTCTCTGGTGCACCCTGAGCTTTTTTATTGCACCTTTCCTGCCGTTCAAGGCGCGTTATCGCTTTATCAATGTGTATTGGTGCCGCTGTGCGCTGTGGCTGTCCAAGGTATTCCTGGGCATCCGCTTCGAGATCAAGGGCGCGGAAAACGTCCCGGAGCAGCCCTGCGTGATTCTGTCGAACCATCAGAGCACCTGGGAAACATTCTTCCTCTCGGCGTACTTCTCGCCGCTGAGCCAGGTGCTCAAGCGTGAGCTGCTGTACGTGCCGTTCTTTGGCTGGGCCATGGCGATGCTGCGTCCGATTGCGATCGACCGTGACAATCCCAAGGCGGCGCTCAAGCATGTCGCCAAGAAGGGCGACGAGCTGCTCAAGGATGGCGTTTGGGTGCTGATCTTTCCCGAAGGCACGCGTGTGCCTTATGGCACCGTCGGCAAGTTCTCGCGCGGCGGCACTGCATTGGCGGTCAACGCCAACCTGCCGGTGCTGCCGATTGCCCATAACGCCGGCAAGTTCTGGCCCAAGACCGGCTGGGCCAAACGCGCAGGCACCATTACCGTGGTGATCGGCGAACCCATGTACGCAGAAGGCGAAGGCCCACGCGCGATTGCCGCGTTGAATGACCGCGCTGCGGCATGGAATGAAGCGCAGCAACGGGCCATGGGCTCATTGCCGCCGGAGCCGGTGGTGATCGATACAACAGTGATCTAATGAACTGTGGATAACCTGTGTATGATTTTCTGTCGAGTGGCGCTTTTATGGTCACAACAAGCTGATTTCATTGCATATTTCCCAAACTCATAAAATCACGTAAAAAGTGCATAAGTTTTTCTGTCACAGCGTTGCCTGTTACAGTCACCTTTCTCGGAATGGCGCTACACCTTTTAAAAAAATGCCCCGCATCAGTAATGTGGGGCATTTTTTTTAAACGTCTGGCGTCGGCGCGTGCTGACTATCGTCTATCTCGCCAGTGCCACCTGACTGGCATCAACCATTGCGCTCGTCAGCAGCAGATAGCTGTCTTCATCAAGTTGCCCCTTGCCCATTTTTTCCGCAAGGCCAGCTGATGCAGCCGAGAACTGATCCTGGTAGCGAAGTCCTAACGCCGCTACGTATCCGCGGGCTTCATCTACATTTTTTATCGTGGTTTTCGATGCCGGTTGAGGATCGCTGTTGATTGAAGGGCCGATAGTTGGAAAGTTAAATTGCGGGTTTATTTCTTTCATGGAAAAGCTCCAGGTTGTCAGACCTCATAAGTGGAGAAATCTGCACTTCAGTTCCCGAAGGGATCTTCCAATAACGGAAGTTGCAAGGTAAAGGTGGTGCCTTTTCCTACAACGCTCTCGCAACCAATGTGGCCCTTGTGACGCTCTACGACCGCTTTGACCATGCTCAGTCCCAGTCCCAAACCCTCGCTGCCCTGCGCAGACTCAAAACGCCGATACTGGCTGAACAGTTCGGGCAGGTCCGCCGCAGCAATTCCCGGCCCTTGGTCACTGATACGACATTCCAACCAGCCCTCTACAGTGCTGTGCCTCAATCTGACGGTGGTACCCGAGGATGAATACTTGATGGCATTCTCCAGCACGTTGAACAACGCGCGAGTGAGCAGCGACTGGTCTGCCGACACCATGCCTTCATCCGCTTCATCCAGATCGTGAACCAGGTGGATGCCCTTGAGCTGGGCGATAACCGCCACTTGATCGAAAGCGTCCATCACCAGCATGGCAAACAGGGTGGGTTGGAAGTGGTAACCATCAGCCTCCGCTTTCGCCAGTTGCACAAAGGACTCGGTGAGGCTCAACGCACGGCGGACCTGTTGTTCGATCTGGCCGAACACGGGCGATTCACTCTCATGCAGATCCAACAGGGCGAGGATTGCCGAATGCGGCGCACGCAGGTCATGGGAGAGGAAGCGCAGCATGGTTTCGCGATGCTGTTGGGCCTCGCGTTCCTTGCTTAAATCCGTGAGGCTCAGCAGCCAACCCAGGGCCGTGTCACCTTCGGCCGGCAGCAAGGGCGCAAGCTCCATGCGCAGACTGCGTTGGTGGATATCACGGAACTCCACGAGCACCAGCTCAGAGAGGGCAACGCGCACGCCATTGTGCAACGGCGGATAACCCAGGTCGGCCAACTGCTCCAGCAGGTTCTCGGCGACAAGGTCATTGCCGAATACCTCGCGGGCAACGCGGTTGGCCAGCAAGATATTGCCCTTGGGGTCGGTAATCAACGTGGCCACCGGTAAGCATTCGAGACCATCGGCCATGAACCGCCGGGTATCCCGTGTGCGGCTTACGGCTTGCTCCAGGGCAAAGATACGCGCCTGCAATACATCACCCTGGCTGACGGGCGCACGGCGGCGCTCAGGCAGCACTTTGGGTTCGTTATCCAGGCGCGCCAGTTCCCAGCCGAAGTAAGCGATGATCACGCTGAGGCGGCGCCAATTCCAGATCAAGTAGCTGAGCAGCAACCCGATCAGGCTGGCAGCAGGCGACCACCAATGGCCGAGACGCAACAGGGCCCAGGCGCCGAGCACCGCTGCGGCCATGCAGCCCAGGGTCATCCACAACGCATAACGCGGACGGTAGAGCAGCAAACCCAGCAACAACGCCACCAGTGACGTCGCCATCAGCGCCGCCAGCCAGCCGGGCAGATCGACAGTACTGTGCCCCTGCAACAGACTATCGAGCACATTCGTCTGAATCTCCACCCCCTCTGTAGTACCGGGCGTGGAAGACAGCGGCGTGACAAACCGGTCGCCCATCCCGGACGCCGTCGCCCCCACCAGGATCAGGCGATTGCGCAGTTGCTCGGCAGGCACTTCACCGCGTAACACGCTGGCGTAGGACACATGCGGTAAATCGGTCTGGGCCGCGCGCACGACTTCTGCCAGGCGCTTGTCATTCGCGGGAGCGGCGGGGTCACTGAAGATTGCATCGAACAGAATACCTGCTGGTTGCGCCGCACTCAGGCGCCCGATCAGATCGGCGTGCACGTTAGGCGGCCAGGGCCATGGCCCCAGCTGTTTCAGGCTGTCCTCATCGATGGTCACCAGCAGGATGCGTGAGTCCACGGGCAGTGGAGTGAGGCGGCGCAGGCTGTCGTATAACGGGTTATTCAAGGCCAGGCCCGGGCTAAGCGACAGGTAAGCGGTGATGGGCAACAACAGCAAACCGATCCACAACCACTCACGCACGAGACGGTGAAACAAGCGCTGGGCCTGGGTAGGTTGACGTTTATCGGCCGTGCTCCAGAGCGTCATCGGTCAATGTGCCTGGGTGGTTGGTGGGTGATATGAACTGTCATGGGTCGCGGTTCCTCTCTGCTGGCTATTGTCGTCATGGGCCGACCAGCGCACTTCAGAGAACGAAGCTTTGAGCCCAGTGAAGCTCATTTTTCGGCATGCAGGAAAAATTTTTCTGTCTGATGTTCATTCCAGAGAGCCACTGAGATCAGCACACAGCCGTTTACGTCAGCGCATGCGTCGGCTGATCCTTTTCCTAACCGTCGGGAGCCGGTATCTTTCCCCTGTCGGTACGGAGGACTTTAAAGTGTAAAACCGCTCATTAGCCCCATCGTACCGATAGATCCAAGGGGTCGACGAATCCGAGCACAATTCTTCAGATTCAAGACTGGCATCTGCGCAGTACGTGCCGACGACTGCCGTACTCTTCAAGAAGAAAGGACCCACCCATGCGTGTCGCAATACTGGATGACGAACCCGCAGAACTGCGCCGGGTAGAACAGACACTGCGACAGATCCCCAGTAACGTCGAACAGCCTTGGACCCTGCATTGCTTTGAGCGCGGCGAAGACCTGCTACGCCAACTGCGCCGGGAAACCTTCGACCTGTTGATACTCGACTGGCAACTGCCGGACATCACCGGGATCGCGCTTCTTCGCTGGACGCGTGAACACATGGAATCGCCGCCCGCCGTTATCATGCTGACCAGCCGGGATGCCGAGAACGATATCGTCACGGCACTGAACAGTGGTGCCGATGATTACGTCAGCAAGCCCTTTCGCCCTAATGAGCTGAAAGCTCGCGTAACGGCGGTACTAAGGCGCCATGGACTAAAGAAGTCGGCGACCCAGGAAGTGCAAAGTTTCAACGACCTGACCTTTGACGACGCTGAACTGACTGTGACCCGCTCGGGCAAGCCTATCAATCTCACTGAACGTGAATACCGTTTGGCCAGTTGCTTGTTCGCCAATTTGGCGCGGCCACTATCGCGCGAATACCTGTATGAACGGTTTTGGACTCACGAAGAAATGGTCTCCTCGCGACCGCTGGATACGCATATCTATCGGCTGCGCAATAAGCTGGGGCTGACTGCGGACAGGGGTTGGCAGTTATTGACGATTTATGGGTATGGGTATCGGTTGGAGAGCGTATCGGCAGTGACTCCGGACTGAAAAAGTTGATGTTCCACGTGGAACGCTCATATCCGTTGCAGAACATAGCTGTTCTCGAAGCCGTGCACACTGCCCAGCACGTTGAAACCTTCAAAGAAACCTGTGGCTCTGAGCAAGTCGACCGTCGGACCCACCTCTGGCGAGTGCTGAAAATCGCGGTAGTCGTCTAATACGATGAAACCGCCCGAGACTACGCTTGGCGAATACAGCAGGAAATCCAGCACCACGTTGCGCCGTGTGTGGCCACCATCGATATGCAACAGCGCAACGGAGGGCTCGAGGTTGTAGAAACGTTCGGCACTCAGTTCCGAAAAGCCACGGACCACCTGTGCATCAGGCAGCATCAGGTCCTTGTAATAACTAAACTCTTCGAACTGGTTTGGCAATTCGAACGGGTCAATACCAATGACGCGACGCTCGTGGTTGCACACCTCATTCATCAGCATCAACGATTTGCCCTTCCACACGCCGATTTCCACCAAATCACCCGGTAGCTCGGCAATCAAAAACGTAAGGTAGCCCAATAAACGCACTTGATCATGGAACGACAACTCGCGACGCTCCATTGCGAGCTCAGGCGGCAAGCTGGCCTGCGCCTGCTCGAAATGCTGGCCGATAAACTCCCAGATCTGCGTGATGTTGTCAGTCAACTCCGGGCCACTGGTAAATTCGTTGAGCGCTTGAATAGTTATCATGGTTCTCTCCGCTTACTTCTAATGATTACGAGGGAAGCTCTGAAAAAGACTTCCAGAATTGATAAGACATTGAAATAACAAGCGGAGCAGTCAATCCCTGAACCAGGCATTTCGCCAGGCAACCAGGTGTTCATCCCGGAGCATCCATTTATCGACGACAGCGCTGCGTAGAGCCTCTCCGGCAGCGGCGCTGGCGCTTGGGTCAGCAAGATGCTCGCGGATAGCGGAAATCCATTCTTTTGACTTGTTCCGCACCCGAGTCACTGGCAAGTCACCACGATAACAAAGGATGTCCGAGCAGATCACAGGGAAGCCGCAGGCGCCGTATTCCAGCAGCCGCAAGTTGCTTTTACAGGCATTGAAGAAATTGTCTTCCAAAGGCGCCAACGCCAGGTCCAGATTCAAGTTGGCCAGCTGTGCAGGATATCTCTCGATATTTACGCCGTTATGGAACTCATGGACATACGGACGAAGTTCAGGTGGGCACATGCCCATAAATACCCATTCCACTTCGCCAGCCAGTTCACGAACGACATCGGCGATCACGAGCAAGTCGCCACCGTGGCTCGACCCGCCCGCCCAACCGACCCGAGGTTTGCGGCCTTGTTGGCGATGGCTCGTCAGCCCGCTCCACCAGTGAATTGGCAGGCGGTTCTCCACCACACGAATGTCAGCGTTAAAACCCTTCAACGCATCGGCCAGTGGCTGGGTCGACACCACCAGCCGGTCGCACATACCCACAGCTTTTTTCAGGCGCTTGGCGATATCTTTGGGAAACAGTTCTCGGCTTGGGTTGCTGCTGGGCAGTTTAAGAATGTAGTCATCCAGCTCAAAAACCTTGAATGCCTTGGAGAATGCCTGGGTGTTCTGCATGATTTCCAGCTGAGGCGTACTGCATTGCCGCTGGAAAATGATCGTGTCTGGCGCCAGGCGATGCAGCTCCACGGGGCGAAGCAGCCAATTGCTTACAGTGCCCCCTATCAGGCCTGCGGCTTCAAGGGCTGCGAAGGGCTGGCGAACACGATAATGTCCAATGCCGAAAGGGTCGGAGGGACAGCACAGCGCGTAAGGCAAAGAGCGACCGGCCAGCGGTTGCCAAGCGACCTCGCTACGGCATTCGTAGCCAAAGCCGCCACGTTCCAGGGTCAGGTTTGGGTTGTAGGCAGGGTCGCCAGCGAGCTGAGGCAGCCACTTCTCGTACATCACCGACTGCTCGCGCTTGAAACGCTCTTGCTTGACGTTCAACTTCGCCTTGTCGACCTTATTCTGGCTGACGTTAGCTTCGTGCATGAGAAGCGCATAAGGCGTCCACACGATCAGTTGCCCGGCCTGGCCGACTTTCAGGCACAGATCGACGTCATTATAAGAAACCCCCAGGCTGGTTTCGTCCATGCCACCCACCTGGCGGTACAACTCGGTGCGGATCATCAGGCAGGCGGCCGTCACGGCGCTGTAATTCTGGTCAACCTGGAGACGGTGCAGGTAACCATTGGACTGCATCGGGGCACCGACGAATGCGTGGTCTGCCAAACCACGCAAGCCGAGCACCACACCTGCATGCTGAATGGTTCCGTCGGGAAAGAGCAATTTGGCGCCGACTATCCCAACTTCCGGCCGCTGGGCGTGATGGAGCAGCGAACCAAGCCAGTCCCCATCAATGACGGCGGTGTCATTGTTGAGCAACACAAGATAATCACCACGGGCGTGGCTGACGGCAAAATTATTGATCGCCGAATAGTTGAACGCGTGGGGGTAACGCAGGATGCGCACCTTTTCGCTGTTCAGGCGCTCCATCCCCGCGAACCAATTCTGTGCTTCAACCGTTTCGCTGTTGTTGTCGACGATGATGAGTTCGAAGTTCGTGTAGCGGGTTTTTTCCATGACGCTTTCGACGCAGCGCATCAGCATCGGCAGTTGGTCTTTAGTAGGAATCACTATAGACACCAGCGGCTGTGAGGTGTGCTGGTAGATCACCCGGTTGACCATCGGCAAAGGTCCTGGGCGCAACTCATGAGCCACGCCCAGACGTTGCAGGTGCGCCTCGACGATAGCAGCGCTGTACTTGACGACCTGGGGTTCGACCAGCCACTGGCCGAAGTTGATTGCATGATGTACCAGCACTTCACTGAGGTGTCCGACAGTGCCCAGTCCATTAATTTCAATCAACCGATACAGCAGATCGTGGGGTGCCAGTTCGGCAAAAGCGAGATCGAAGCCATTCGCATCCAGAGCGGCCTTTCGGTTGAAGGCCAACGCTCGGCCGACATACGGATAACTGCGCAACAGGTCCAGGTTCAGGTCCGGCTTGAATATCGGGTCTTGGCAACCCTCTGGGGTAAGCGTGTCTTCATCGCTGTAGCACACGCTGATACCCGGGTTCAGGGCTATACCCTCGGCGAGCAGCAGCAATGCGTGGGGGTCGATCTGGTCTCCACCCCGAAGCAAATAGCACCAGTCGACATCGATCCCTTGCAGCAGCTCATTCAGCTGGCTTGGCCAGCACTCAGCGAGCGGCAGCCAGACCAAATTGTCGGCCGCCGCTACCCCGACAGGCTCGGCGTTAGAAAGCACCGCGATGGCTGCCGCGCCGTAAAGCTGGCGATCAATGCTTTCCAGGCTGGAACGTAACTGCGCAATGTCACCTGTGGTATCAGTCAACACCACCAGAATGTTTGGGTGCTGCTGCCAATTTGCAAGCCGTGCGGGCAAACCTTCGAACTCAGCGGCGGATAGTTGCCGGGTATCCAGCCAGCGACGATACAGATTGATATCGCGTTGCTCTTTACCCACATTCGCCAACACGCCAAAAAACCGTTCCAGGGCGTGGGCCATGGTGCCGTCCAACTGACCGCATTCAGTTTCAAAATCTTCGTCGGTCAAATGCATCTGTTCTAAGTGAGCCAACACCTCTCTTCGCACAAAGAACATGGTACCGGCAAAAAAATCTGCCTGGCCTATTCGCTGTGGATCAATGCCAGCACGCTTAGCGAGAGTAAGGAGGTGAGAGTAGTTGGCCTCACTAAGGTTTTTGGCCACCGCCTGTCGGTAAGGCTCAGTGCCGAGTAGCGGATGATGCATTGGGTCGGCAAGGTACTCTACTGATTCCCTGAAGCGCACAGGGTTTAGCAGATCATTGAAAAGGTCTTGGGCCCAAGCGCTTTCCATGTGCAGCGAACGCTTGGTGTGGAGTTTGACCACCGTCTGGATGTTGTCTGCACGTAAAAACGGCAGCACTCGCAGGAACGGCAAAATATCCCTTCCGTGATTGGGTACCCGATACAACGAATAGCTCAGCCCGCTCGCTGCCAGCAGGTCGCCCACCTCTTTATCATCACCTCCCACGCAGGTGACGTAGAGGTGCAGGTGTTCATTCAATTGCATCAACCGGCGCAGGATTTCCTTCAGCTCACCCGGGTAATACGCATGGATGACGACTCCGATTGGCGGCTCACCGTCTTCAAGCCAGGGTTGACCCAAGAACAGGACTTCGCACTGCTCGGCGAAGGGGATAATGCTGCCGGCGGTATAGAGGTTCAGGCTGTCAGGCGCCAGGTAAGCCTCTCGCAACCGAAACAGTTGAAAGGCCTGATCGGCTGACAACGGCGCTCGGCGCACTTGCCTTAACGGCTGTGGGTTATACAGCCCCAGAGCACGTATCTGCTTGACGAACCTTGCACGCCCCTCGTTGAATAAGTCTTGCATGTCTGGCTGTTTCTGGCGCTGTTCGACGTGATGGCGAAAGAGCGACAGAGGCTCACTTAGAAACGCCAAGTGGCCGTGTTGCAGCAAGTTCACATACAACGCCAGATCGTTGATCGCATCAACGAGCACGCCTCCAAGGGCGCAAATATTCGGGACTTTGTCTATCACCTGAACCCGGCGAAACATGACGGTGGTGGGTTCGCCAATGAAGTTAACGGGCCAGTCACAGAGCAGTGAAGTAAGGTCGGCGCCATGGAGGCAGACATCCTCGTCAAATACTTTAGACGTCTCGAGGATGTCCGGCAGCGTCTCGCCTTGGGCATCTATCAAACGGCGCCGCGAGGTGACCAGCGATATGTCGGCGCGGGCATCCAGCACAGCGGCCATGCGCGTTACACAATCTGTCAGTAATACGTCATCGTCGTTGAGAAACTTGATGTACTCACCCCTGGCTTCTTCCAGGCCGCGGGTGAGATTGAGCAGACCGCCCAATTGCTGTTCGTTTTTCACGTAACGAACCGGCACCGTGGTTTGTGCGGCAAGACGTTCAGTGATCAAACGAATACCATCGCCGCGACAGTCATCGGTGACCACGACTTCGATATTGGCGTAGCACTGGTTGAGCGCACTGTTCAGCGCCACTTCGAAGAAGCGCGGGTTGTGAGCCGGTATCGCAATGCTCACAAGCGGCAAGCGTTCAGCCAAGAGGGGATTTGTCATGCTCACACCAATTTGCACAAGGGATGAAGGTAGAACTCGCTTAAGCCGCTTTCACTGCCTGGCTGACAGCCTGAATCTCTAACGGACGGCCTATACGGTGCCATTAATTGTTCTTGGATCATTGATTCACCTGCTTTTCGGCAAGCAGCTCAGCCAGGCAATCGATCACTCTCTGGATGCTTGCATCGTTCAATGAAAGGTGGAATGGCAAACCCAGCAAACGTTCGGCCAGGAGCTCAACAATTGGCAGCGGGCCCATCGCGAACCCCTGAAAGGCCGGGTGCTCCTGGAGGGGTGGGCAGTACCAGCGGCGGGTTTCGATGTTTTTGCCCAGCAGCCGCAGTTGAATATCAGTAGCCTGGAATCCCGGGGGCAGTAGCACCAGCATCAAGCTGTAAACGCCATCCATGGGTTTGGCCTGGAGTTTCAACGCGGGAATTTTTTCCAGAAGCCGTTCAGTGTAGCGCTGATGGAGATTGCGCCGTGCTTGAGCAACGGTTGGCCAGTTGTCCAGGGCAGCCAATGCAACTGCGGCGTGATATTCGCTCATCTTACCGTTCTCACCCGCCTCGAAGACGAGCCCGCCGCTGTGTGCATCGATACCGAAGTTACTCAACGCTCGCATGCTCTGGGCATAGGCAAGGTGCCGCGACGCGACGAAACCACCTTCTCCACCACCGAGGGCCTTAGTGGCGTGCAGGCTGAAGGAGACTTTGGTGGTCAGGCCAATCTCCTGGTTACCCCAGGCACCTGCGGCGTCGATAACAACAGGAATGCCGGTTTCGGCAGTGAACAGGTCCCAGCCTGTGACATCCTGGGGGCAACCGTAAGTAGAGACCGGCATCACTGCATCGAATGGCATTTCAGCAAGGGCTACGCGTGCGATAGCGGGCGTCAGTAACCAGCTTTCGGCGTTTACGTCACTGATCAAGGGAGTGAGCCCTGCCCGGATGATCGCAGTTGCCGTGGCGACGAATGTCAATCCGGGCACCAGTACGCGCGCTCCACGGCGTAGCTTCAACGCTTCCAAAGCTATTTGCAGCGCACAGGTGCCATTCGCCATGGATACAACGTGCACCTGCGTTGGCTCCCGACTGAATGAGAGCGACAGCCGACGTTCGAGCTCGGTTACAAGCGGTCCGAAGTTGGTGTACCACTGGTTTTCATCGATTTGCTGCCAGTAAGTGAGAATCTGCTCGACTTTAGGCATCTCAGGAACTAACAACTTGATGATGCTTTTCATGGTACACACTGCCGTCAATGAAATGTCGTCCTGTATGATCAGAGGAAGGCTTAAGCAGAATTCGCGCCAACTTCCAACGGCCATACCTCTGACGGCAAGTTCCACACTGCCGCCATCCTTCAGCGAGAAGGCCGGCCAGACGCATTATCCCGCTGGCTGCCTGGATGAGCAGGGTGGAGAGCTTCTTTGGAGGCATCAAGGTGTATCCGCGCGATGGCAACTCCGCCCCCGGCCTTGACCTGAAAAGCGAAATGGCAACATTATGGATTACGTAACACTCAGCCGACCCAATATGTTTGGAACGCAGAGAGAGAAGAAGGTTTGAACAAAACTCAATGAATGCGCGAGACGCTTGAATACATAAATAAGAAGTCAGTTATTCCGAGAACAGCACACTGGAATACTCAATACACTCCTGATACTGACAACGTTCGGCCGTAGCATTGCTCAGACCACGGATAATTCAGCTAACACTTTAGGAGCTGATATGAAAATTTACGCAATTGTAGGCGCGGGCGGTTTTGGCCGTGAAGTTGCACCTCTGGTCAACACAATGCCGAGCATAATAGATCAACACAGTTTCAGAGTTATCTTCGTGGTCGATAACCCGAAAGATCAGACTATTAATGGCTATGATGTGGTGAGCAGGGAGTCTTTCTTGAACATGGAGGGGGATAAATTTTTCAACATTGCCATCGCTGACAGTAAACATAGACAGGAAATCTCCGAACACCTTATTTCGGCGGGCATCACTCCATTTACTATTTCAGCGTTGAATGCGGTAAATTTGAGCCACAATACTATTGGTCAAGGCGCTGTCCTCTGCCCATTTACCACTATCACTGCGAATGCAAAAATCGGTGATTTTTTTCATGCAAACATTTATTCGTATGTTGCTCACGACTGTGTGATCGGTAACTTTGTGACGTTCGCCCCCAACGTGCACTGCAATGGACGTGTTGTCATCGAAGATCATGCCTACATTGGAACTGGCGCGATCATTCGTGAAGGCTCCCCCGACAGACCAATCGTTATTGGTGAGGGCGCCGTTGTTGGGATGGGGTCCGTTGTAACGAAAAGCGTGGCACCCTATACAACAGTCTTTGGTAATCCAGCAAAGCCCATGCGCACCGCTCAACCGTAAATCAACGCGACTAGATAACCTGGCCCAAAAGGGAAGGGCTATCGGCAGGGTCGGTCAGTTTCCAATCAGCGCCCTGTGCGGCCTCGCAACGCTACAGCACCCGCAAATACCGCTCCAACTCACCCGCACTCACTGGCTGCCTCAGCATCCCCAGCAACTGAATATGATGGGTCCTGGCCCAGGCAAATATTTTCGGCTGATCGGCGAAGGTGAAGTCACCGAGTAATAAAAAGCGCTTTATCAGGCAGCCGTGACTCAGCGTGCGGATGTGCTGTTCGTCGGCGGTGCCAATCTTGAAACCGTCGACGATAAAGCAGTCGATCTGTTGGGTTGTTGCCAGGGTACGCTTCACTTCCTTGATCGATGAGCACAGGCCGATCCGAAAGTAGCCGACGTCGTTCAACAGCGCGCTGTATTTCAGCAGGACGCCGGCGTGACGGCACAGCACCAGGATGTTTTTCTGCTTCACGCACTTGCCGTTCATGTTGATGATCCGTGTAGGTCGATGAACGCATAATCGAAGGTGCGTCAGCTGCCGGCCATCAGGCAGTTCTTAAAAGTGGATGAGGGCTACTGAAATTTCCCGGCGTTCACGCAGTAGGTCACCAGGGCCTGGTCGGTGGTGACTTCCAGCTTGCGCATGGCCGAGACCTTTTGTGCGCTCACCGTTTTACTGCTGCGATTAACCATGCGCGCGATAGCGGTCACGCTGTGGCCGGCGACGAAGAGGCGCAGCACCTCCATTTCTCGCAGGGACAGGTCGGCAAAGCGCTCGTTGACCTGCTGCGGGTTGTGCAGCACCGAGGTGGCATCCTGCACGGGACTCTGATAATTACGGCGCGATGCGATAGCGTTGAGGGCGTTCTCGATTTCTTCGTGCAGGTGGTTTTTTTGAATCACGCCCATCACGCCCAGTTCATGCAGGCGGGTCACGATCAGGCTGTTGGACATCATGGTCAGCACCAGGATCTGCGTGTCGACGAACCGCCGGGTGAGGTACTCGATCAGTTTGAGGCCGTCGCCGAATGTGGAGTCGCCGGGCATGTGGAAGTCGGTGATGACCACCTCCGGTTTTTCGCTCTGCAGCTTTTCGATCAGTTGGCTGGAGCTGGTGGCTTCGCCGACCACTTCAAAACGTCCGTCGCGCTGGATGACTTCACGCACGCCGAGCAGCACGATGGGGTGGTCGTCAGCAATCACTACGTTGATTTTCTTCATGTCTACCTGTCCGATGGTTGGCCCTGTAAGCCAGGGTTGAGCGCGAGGGCGTCCAGTACCGCTTCCAGGCGCTGTAGCAGGTTGCGCACCCGCGTGGCCAGGCTCGTGGTTAGCGAGCCTTTGTACAGCGCCTCCTCCAGCGCATTGCAGGCAGCGCTCAAGCGCGAAGCACGCACCGATGCGAGGGAGCCATTCATGCGGTGCAAGTGCCGCACGACCTGTTCCTTGTCAGCGGCGTCGAGGCCCTGGCGCGTCAAGCGCATGTCGTCCTGCATGGTGGTGATGAACAACTGGTGCATGCTCGCGGAAAACGAACTCCACCCATCCATATCGCCCTGCTGCAGGCGGGTATCTTCGAGCGGCTCGACCCCGCGCTCGCCGCAATAGCGCAGCAGGGTTTTGCGCAACGCATCCAGGCTCAAGGGTTTGACCACCCACGTGTCCATGCCCGCTGCCAGGCACTGCTCGCCTTCTTCGCGCAGGGCATTAGCGGTGACGCCAATAATCGGCATTTGCCCGTCGCGTTCGCGCAGGGCTCGGGTCAGGCCATAGCCGTCGAGCCGTGGCATGTTGATGTCGGTGATGATCAGGTCAAAGGCGCCAGGCGACCAGCGTTGCAGCGCGTCTTCACCGTCTTCAGCGACAACGACGGCGGCGCCCAGTGCTTCCAGTTGTTCCTGCAAAATGGCGCGGTTGATCGGGTTGTCTTCAGCCACCAACACTCTTAGCCCCACAGGCTGGGCGATGGCGGCTTCGGTTGCTCCGTACGGCTTGACGCTGCCCGGGCGCGCTTGCGACAGCGTACGGGCAATGCCGCGTATGTCGTAGGCGTTGACCGTCCAGCTCTGCGCCAACGCGTGGGCATACGGTGCGCCGAGTTCGGTGGCGGTAATGTGTCGGCCCTTCCAAACCGCTTGCTGGCCGGGCCCGGTCACGCTGTCCAGCAGCAATTCATTTTCATCACCCTCGTAACCCGACGGCAGTGCGAGCGCGCGAGCGCCCCAACGGTTAAGCCAGTCGATCAGCGATTGCTCAAGCTCCTTGAACGGTGCCCGTACGTAAACCGCCAACCCTTGCAGCTCGATGGCCGCACACTCCGGCAATGGGCCGGGGACGATGGGCAAGCGTTGATGCAGAGAGAAACTGCTGCCCAGCCCCGGCTCGCTGACCACCCGCAGTTGCGCGCCCATCAGCTCGCTCAAGCGTGAGCAGATCGACAAACCAAGACCCGCTCCGCCCGCCTGCTGGCTGCCAGCCAGTTGCGAGAACGGCTTGAACAATTGCCCCAGTTGCTTTTCGCTGATGCCGGCGCCGGTGTCGGACACCTGCCATTGCAACGTTGCGTGATCCGGCTCCAGGTCCGTCACCTTGAGGCGCACGATTACCCGCCCGGAGTCGGTGAACTTGATCGCATTACTGAGCAAATTATTGAGGATCTGCCGAATACGTCCAGGGTCGCCGCTCATCAGCGCCGGCACGTTCGCGTCCACACAGGCGAAGACCTGCAAGCCTTTGTTGAGCGCGGCGGCCGCGTAGCTGTTGACCGCATCTTCGAAGATGTCCAGCGGGCAGAACGCCACGGCTTCCAGCGCCATCTGCCCAGACTCGATTTTCGACACGTCCAGCACATCGCTGATCAACTGAAACAACACCGCCGAGGAGCGCTCGATGGTCTGCAGGTAGTCTTGCTGGCGGGCGTCGAGCGGGGTCAGCCCCAGCAACTCCAGGTTGCCCAGCACGCCGTACAGCGGCGTGCGGATTTCATGGCTCATGGTCGCCAGGAACAGCGTCTTGGCTGCACTTGCCTCGTCGGCCGAACGCTTGGCCTGCTCCAGCAACTGCGCATCGTCGACATGCCGGGTGATATCGTTGAACCCGCAGAGCACCACGTCTTCGTCCTGATAGCGACTGAACCTGAACGACACCAGCAAATGCCGCCCGGCCACCTCGATTTGCATCTCACGCGGGTCTTCGTTGCGATAGTCGCGGTTGAGCAGGCCGATCAGCTCTGCGGTTCCTTGCCATTCCTGGGCGCGCTGGTTTTCCAGCAACACCTTGCTGTTGTTGCGCTGCACCACGCAAAACCCCACCGGCGCGCTCTGCAGCATGGCGCGGTTGAATTCCTCGCTTTCGGTCAGCAAGCGTGTGGCGCGTAACGCCGGCTCGACGATGCCGGCGCGGTACCAGCGGTTGATCCGCCAGCCCAGGAACACCGCGAGCAGAAACGCCGCCGCCGTACCCAGCAATGACCACTTGGCGAAGCGAAAGAAGTTTTCATAGCTGATGGTGTACAAACCCACCCATTGATCCTTGCCGGTGGACACCACCTTGAAGCGCAAGCCTTCGGCGCCCAGACTCATGCCCACCGGCAGTGACGCTGAATCCTTGGCATCACCCAGCAATATTTCGCCTGCCGGCGAGATCAGCGTGACGCGGTGGTCGATCGGGCGTATCAGCAAGCGGTCCAGGTCGTTGATCTGCCCGGCGTCCAACAACGCCGCGACCGTCAGCAGGCCGTCATCCCTGTGTTCGGGCATGACCAACGGATTAATGTCCAGGCCGATAAACGCCACAATCGTTTCGGAACCCTGCAACAGCCCTGGGGGCGCGCGCATCCAGCTCACACGCCGGTTGTTGAGTTGTTCGTGACGGGGGAGGAGCCCTTGGTGGAGGCGCGACGTCACGTCAAAGAAGTTGCTCTTGAGCAACACCGATGCCTTGCGCGTGCCATCGACGCCCGGAATCGCGATGTTGAACTGGTCGGTCGGCGAAAACAGGAATATCTGCGGCGCCGAATAGAACGAGCTGGCCCAGAATGCGCTGTAGTAATCGGTCAGTTGCACGCCCAGCGAATAACCGCCCTGCAACTGCTGCAGGTCGTAATGCTTGCGCTCGCTCAGGGTAAACGGCTGGGACAGGGCCAGGCCGTGGTTCTGGAACACGCGCTCCTGGCCTTTCTGCAGGATCTCGACACGGGACACGGGGCGGATGTCGGTCAGGGTGTTCTGGTTGCTGCGGTCATACGCACTGGCGACGCTGCGCAAAAACGTGTCGTACTCGTGGATGCTTTCGATCAGGCCCGAAAAATGAAAGTCGACCTTGATCCGCTCTTCGTCCAATACCCGTTCGACCGCCCAGTAGCACATGCTGACCAGCAGCACGGTGAGACCGGCGAGTACCAGCAATAGCTTGTTGATTCGTTGAGAGCTCAAGGCGAAGACGCCGAACTTCAGGCTTGCATTTTTCATCACCGACGCCCCGGGTGCAGGAATGAGGCGGCGGGGAGTTTCTCCGCCACTGTTGCCATTCCATGGCGCGCTACAGGTAGACATTCAGGCTTCAATTTAGTGCTGGCTTAAAGCCATCTTCACGCAGCAATTCCAGAAATCTTTCAGGCGAGACCGCCGCACAAATCAAAAAGCCCTGCGCCTGATCACACTGGATCTTGCGCAAGAACTCTAGCTCGTCTTTGGTTTCCACACCTTCTGCGGTGACGATCAGGCCCAGCTTGCGGCTCAGCTCGACAATGCTCTGTAGCGCAGTGGCGAGGCTGTCGTTGTCGACACAACCGTGAACCAGCGAGCGGTCGATCTTCAGTTCGCTGAAGGGCGTAGACACCAGGTTGAAATAGGAGCTCAGGCCTTTGCCGAAGTCATCCTGCGCCAGCCCGAAGCCTTTCATGCGCAAGCGGCAGGCGCCGGCGTAATAATCGCTGAGCGACTCGGTGGTGGATGTCTCCAGCAGTTCGAAGCCGATCGAGGCGGGTTCGGCGCCCAATGCCAGCACGCGGTCATGCAGGCGATCGGCAAGGTCATGGCTGTCGAGCAAGTGGGTCGGCAGGTTGATGGATACCGGCACTTCGCAGCCCCGGCGCCGCCAGAACGCCTGGGCTTCGATGGTCTGCTCCAGCATCAGCCACAGCAATGCTTCCTCCAGCCCGAAGCATTGCAGCGACGGCAGAAAGTCCCTGGGCAGCAACGTCCCCTGCTGCGGGTGTCGCCAACGCACCAGCGCTTCAGCGCTGCACACCCTGCCGTCACGCAGGGATTTTTTCGGTTGGAACCACGCCTGTATTTCTCCACTCTGCATGGCGGCCAACAGGCACTGGCGAGCCGGCTGCAGCGGATGGTTGCGGGCGACATCCAGGTCGCTGCGGCGCTTATCGAGGCACGCGCGCAGGCGCAGGATATCGCACGCCTCCACCGGCTTTGAAATCAGCCCGAGCACCTCCAGGCTCAGGTTCTTCGCCACCAGCCCGGCACTCACTAACATGCGCCGCGAGGCCACGCTCATCAGCGCCAGGGCCGGCGCGTTGTCGAGCCTGGCGATGCTCTGGATCAGTTGCACACCGTCCATCACGGGCATGAACAAGTCCGTCACTACCAGGTCGTAGGGCTGCGCATTCAGGCGCTGCAGCGCCGTAGCGCCATCCCACACGGCCTCCGCCTGGAACCCACCCAAGGTACCGAACAGGTTGCGCAAAAATTCATGCTGAAACGGGTGGTCTTCAACAATCAGCACCCGATAGGGTTTCAATTGCCACTCCTTTGGTAAGGTTCCAGGCAGGTGTACAGCGTGCGCAAGGCAAACGGCTTGACCAGGCAGCGGTTCATGCCGGCCTGCAGGCACCGCTCGCCTTCTTCGCTCATTGCGTTCGCGGTGGCGCCGATGATCGGCAAGTGGCAGTCGAGGCTGCGCAATGTGGCGGTCAGTTCGTAACCGTTCATGCGCGGCATATTGATGTCAGTGAGGATCAGGTCGAACGTCGACTGGCGCCACATCTCCAGCGCCGTGAGCCCATCTCCGGCCAGTTCGACTGTACAGCCGAGCTCTTCGAGTTGATCGCGCAGAATCAGCTGGTTGATGACGTTGTCTTCGGCCACCAGCACGTGGATGCCCAGGTTGAATACCGGATAGCTTTGCGCCGGTGCCGCCGCGCCGCGCATGAGTTGCCCTTGAGCAGCGCCGACCGCCTTGCGCAGGGCTTTGAGACTATTGAAACTGACCACGCCGACCGGATTGCTCAATGCCTCATCGTGCAAGTCACCGATCGCCAGCACCCGCGGGCCTTGCCAGTGTGCAGCCAGGGTCTCGCCCAGTCGGCCGGGATGCAGTTCAACCAGCACCGCGCCCTCGGTGGTGTCATAAGCCTTGGGCAAACCCACCTGGGCGCGCGCACCCCAGCGGCACAACCAGCCGCAGATGCTCTCGGCCAGCTCACGTATCGGCGAGACCACGCAGACCAGCTCCGGCAACAGTTCGTCAGCGCCCGCCGAGGGCTCCAGTGCAGACAACTGCTCAAGGGGCAGGTGCAAGGTAAAGCTGCTGCCCAGGCCCGGCTCGCTCACCACTCGCATGCTGCCGTTCATCAGGTGCATCAAGCGCTTGCAGATGGACAGGCCCAAGCCGGTGCCGGCGACCACGTGAGTATTACCATCGGCCTGATAAAAAGGCTCAAACAGGTGTTGCTGGTCTTCGTGGGAAATGCCTTTGCCCGTGTCAGAGACTTGCCAGTGCAACATCACGCGCTCACCGTCGCGGCTGTCGAGTTTGACGCGCAGGATGATTCGCCCACTGTCGGTGAATTTCAGCGCATTGTTGAGCAGGTTACTGAGGATCTGCCGCAGGCGGCTGACGTCGCCATTGAGCCAATCCGGCAGTTGCGGATCGACACAGGCAAACAACTGCAGGCCCTTGCGGTGAGCGGCGGCGGCATAGCCGTGAATCACTTCCTCGATCAGCTCCAGAGGTGAGAAGCGGTTGCACTCCAGTTGCAACTGACCCGCCTCGATACGCGACACATCCAGCACGTCGCTGATCAACTGCAACAGGTTGGCAGAAGAGCCCTCGATGGCCTGCAGATAACTTCTTTGCTGATCGCTCAACTCGGTGCGTGCCAACAGTTCCAGGGTGCCCAGCACGCCGTACAACGGTGTGCGGATTTCATGGCTCATGGTCGCCAGGAACAGGGTCTTGGCCTCGTTGGCCGCGTCAGCCATACGCCGTGCGTGGTCGAGCGCCACTTCCACCTGCTTGCGTGCGCTGATATCGCTGAACGCGCAAATCAACACATCCTCGCGCTTGTAGCGAGTGCGCGCGAAGCTCAGATACAGGTGTCGACCGTCGGCCAATTGCAGCTCGTCGAAGGTGTTGTGTTCGGCATCATCAAAGCCGCGACGAATCCAGTCTGCACTGCGTTGCTCGCGTTCCTGGCTGTGGCCGATCCACTGCGTATACAGCGGATTATCAAGCACCACCTCGCCGTTCTGGCGACGCAGCACGCACAGCGCAACCGGTGCGATGCGGATGACCGCTCGGCTGAACGCCTCGCTTTCCACCAGCGCTTCAATACGGTTGCTGGCCGGAATGATCAGGCGCTGATCAATGCGCTGCATCAGCCAGATCATCAGCCAGGTAAAGAGCAAGCACAGCGCCAGGCAGGTCAGCACGGGGGATATCAGCGCGGAGAACAGCGCTTGCATGTCGAGGGCGTAGACGATTTGCCAGTTGGAAAAGCCCAGCTGTTTACGAATCGCCAGATGATCCGGCAACCAGTGGCCACCCACCAGGCCGAACGACTGGGGCGCCGGTAGTTGGGCCAATTCCTGGCGCAGTGACTGGCCTTGCGCACTGTCAAAAATCAGCTCGCCGCGGGCATCGAGCAGGATGAACTGGCCGGCGTTTTCGTTGTGCAGGGCGCTCAGCAGGTCGGGCGACTCGACTTCCAGGCCCAGCCACCCCGACTGCGGGCTGCGGTCATCCAGCCGGGTGAAGATGTACAGCGGCGAATCATCGCGCTCAGGGTCTGTGAGCCACAGCTCGTCAACGCTGCTGTTGTCTTGTGCGTTGAGCCGTTCCAGCAAATGTGGAGCAATCAGTTGGACCGGTTCGCGCGCAGGATTCAGGCGCAGGACCTCGGCCCGGTCGCCGGTCGCGACGTACAGCAGGTTCACTTTGTTGAGCCGCAGGTGGTCGGTCATGCGGCGCGTCAGCCAGAGGCTCCAGGCCTGTTTGTCCGAACCCAGGCCGACGTGCACCTCTTCGCCGGCGACCACATTGGCACTGGCGACCGGCGCCGTGGTGCTGCGCACGGCCGCCAGTCGTAGCGTATCGAGCAGCGTCTGGCGGCTGACAAAAAAGCTTTGCGCATTGGCGATTGCCGCATTCATGTAGCTGCGCCGCAGGGATATTTCCTGGCTCAAGGTGGCGCTCACGTAGCTGTAGACGCCAGCGTAGAACCCCAGCACCAGAGCGATGAACAACAGGCGCAGTAGCTTTCTCGCCGCCGCGGGGGTGGAGAGCGACGTGTCGAGCGGAGGTAAGGCTTGGCGTAGTTTCATCAGGGAACGTTAAGCCAAGGCCCTGGCCCTCGGAATAAGACGATCCTCAAAGTCGCAGACGGCGCTGTCGGCGCTCCCCCCGGCGTGACTTTTAAGAATCGCCTGATTAAACCCCGCACTTGCTCTCCCTAAGATTGCGGCGCCTGGACAAGCACCGTTACGCCCTTCGGCGAACCGGACAGCCTCCATGCATTGTCCTAATCACCGTTAATGAGGAGTTCCACCATGAAGCGTATTGCCTTGATCCTGGCGATGACCGCCGCGCCCGCCCTGACCTTCGCTGCGGGCCAGAACACCATCACGTTCACTGGCCAGGTATCGGATCAAACCTGCGCCGTATCGGTTAATGGCAACGCTGCGAACCCGGTGATCCTGATGCCTACCGTCAGCGCAGCCGCCCTGACCGCCGTGGGTAGCACAGCGGGCGAAACGCCGTTCACCATCAGCGTGAGCGGCTGCACCGCACCGACTTCGAACCTGGCCATCAAAACCGCGTTCCTCGGTAACAACGTGACCAGCGCAGGCAACCTGGCCAACGCCGGCACAGCCTCCAACGTGCAAGTACAACTCCTGAACGCCGCTGGCGGTTCTGCTGTGGTACTCAACGGGATTACCTCGGTGTCGGGCCTGACCCTGAACTCCGGCGCCACCAGCGCCAGCCACGATTTCGCCGTTCGCTACATCAGCGAAGCCGGTGCTGCCACCGCCGGTACCGTATCGGCCACCGCTCAATACGCCCTGGATTACCTGTAAGGCCAGGCATCTGCCGGGCCGCGTGCCCGGCAGGTTTATCCACACCCCCGATTCTTTATTCGCTCTGCGCCTGCTGCACGGAGAACACCATGACTCGCCTGAAGAAAACCACCCTGGCCCTGGCGCTGACGCTCGGCACAGCCATGACCTCTTGCGCGCACGCCAGCGTCGTAATGACCGGAACCCGCGTTATCTACCCGGCTCAAGCTCAGGAAAAAGTGGTGCAACTGACCAATCAGGATACCCATCCCTACCTGGTCCAAATGTGGCTCGACACGGGTAACCCGAACCTCACGGCCCAGACTGCCGATGCGCCGTTCATTGCCAGCCCGCAAGTGTTTCGCATGAACCCCAATGCCGGCCAGGTGGTGCGCCTGGTGTTTACCGGCAGCGACCTGCCAAAAGACCGCGAATCGCTGTTTTACCTCAATTTCATGCAGATGCCGGCCATCAAGACCAGCGAACTGCAAGCCAACAAATTGCTGCTCAGTGTCAACAGCCGCATGAAGCTGTTCTACCGCCCGCAAGGGCTGGCCGGCAGCCCCGACGCGCTGAGCCAGTCGCTGCATTTCAAGCTGCAGGGCAGGGCGGTGATCGCCAGCAATGACAGCGGCTATTTCGCCACCGTGCGCCGTGCCGATGTGGTCAGCCACGGCAAGGCCTACACGCTGTCCCAGGCGTCGATGATCGCGCCGTTGAGCCACGCCAACTGGCCACTGCCCGCCGGCGCCTCCGCCGCAGCGGGAGACACGGTGCGCCTGACCCTGGTCAACGACTTCGGTGCGGATGTCGTCACTGATCTGCCGCTTCTCTGATCCGCCCGGAGTATTCGTCATGCCTACTCGTCGCGTATCAACATTCAAACTGGATTGTGCACGCGCACACCACCCCTGGTTGCGCGGTTTCGTTCACTCAAGCCTGCTTGGCGCGCTCAGCCTGGTCAGCCCGGGCATTGCTATTGCGCAAAGCGCTACGGCCACGCCCGGCGACGCCTATGTGTTCGACGACAACATGCTGTTCGGCGGCGGTTCGCTGGCACGCTTCAACAAGGTCAACGCCATTGAGCCAGGCCAATACCGGGTGGACGTGTTTATCAACGGCCGCTTTATCGACCGGGTCGACCTGCGCTTCGCCGACCAAGGCGCAGGCGATGTTCAGCCCTGTCTGCCCGTCGTGCTGCTGGAAAGCGGCGGCGTACTGAAAAGCGCCATCCAGTCGCCCGCGACCGCGCAGTGCCTGGTGCTCGGCAATGCCGTCGAGGGCGCATCGACCGCCTTCGATTTTGGGCGCATGCGCTTGGACTTGAAGGTGCCGCAGAGCCTGATGCAGAAAACGCCACGGGGCTACGTTGCTCCGCAGAACCTCGACGGCGGCGCCACCATCGGCTTCGTCAACTACAGCGCCAGCCAGTACCACGTCACGCGCACCGGCAACTTCAGCGGCAGTTCCGACTCCAGTTACCTGGCCCTCAACAGCGGCTTGAACGTGGGGCTGTGGCGCCTGCGCCAGCAAGGCAACTTGCGTTACGACAGCGACAACGGCAGTCACTGGAACACCACGCGCACTTACGTCCAACGTGCGCTACCCGGGCTGCAAGGCGAGATGACCGCAGGCCAGGGGTTTACCTCGGGTCGGTTCTTTTCCGGCATGAGCTACACCGGGGTGGAGATCGCCTCCGACGACCGCATGCTGCCGGAGTCTGTGCGCGGTTATGCGCCGACGGTCCGCGGGATCGCCAAGACCAACGCGCAGGTCATCGTGCGCCAGAACGGCAATGACATTTACCAGACCACCGTCGCGCCCGGCCCTTTCGAGATCAGCGACCTCTATTCCACCAGCTACAACGGCGACCTTGACGTTTCGGTGGTCGAGGCCGACGGCAGCGTCAGTCGTTTTACCGTACCGTTTTCGGCGGTGCCTGAATCGCTGCGTCCCGGCCTTTCGCGCTACAGCATGGCGCTGGGCCGCAGCCGTGACTTGGGCGACCACGACCCGTTCAGCGAGATGACCTACCAGCGCGGGCTGACCAACAGCGTGACCGCCAACAGCGGCTTGCGCCTCGCCGAGGGCTACCAGGCGATGGTGCTGGGCGGCGTCTACGCCAGCAGCCTCGGCGCGTTCGGGCTGGACACCACCTACTCGCGCGCCAACCTGCCGAACGAAGGCAAGCTCGATGGCTGGATGGCGCGGCTGTCTTACAGCCGCACGTTCCAGCCGACCAACACCACCTTGTCGATTGCCGGCTACCGCTATTCCACCGAAGGCTATCGCGACCTCGGCGACGTGCTGGGTGTGCGCGAGTCGCTGCGCAACAATCAGGCCTGGGAGTCGACGAGCTACATGCAACGCTCGCGCTTCGAGGTGTCGATCAATCAGAACCTCAAAGAGTACGGCAGCGTGTTTTTATCCGGTTCGACCCAGGACTATCGCAGTGGCCGCGAACGCGACACGCAACTGCAATTTGGCTGGGCCAACACCTTGCGCAACAACGTCAGCGTCAACCTCTCGGTGTCGCGCCAGAGCACCGGCAGCTACCTGAACCGGCGCAGCGGTAACTACAACGATCAATTGGGCAACGCGGTGGCAAACAATGGCGTGGGCACCACGCGCACCGCCGGTACCCAGGAGACCGTCACTCTGCTCTCGGTGTCGTTCCCGCTGGGCAGTCCGGCCCGTGCGAACGTGCCGTCGCTGAGCAGCTCGGTGACGCACAGTTCCAGGTCAGGCGACCTTTACCAGACCTCGCTATCAGGCACCCAGGGCGCCGACCAGACCTTGAGCTACAGCGTGGACGTGTCCCGCGATGCCGATCAAAAGCAGAACGTGTGGAGCGCCAACGTTCAAAAATACCTGCCCAACACCTCGATCAGCGCCAGCGCGTCCAAGGGGCAGGATTATTGGCAAGCCTCCGGCAGCGCGCGCGGGGCCCTGGCCGTGCACGGCGGCGGGGTGACTCTCGGGCCGTACCTGGGCGATACCTTTGCCTTGATCGAAGCCAAAGGCGCCAGCGGGGCAAAAGTCATGAACGGCATGGGTGCAACCATCGACAGCGACGGCTACGCGCTGGTGCCGTCGCTAACCCCTTACCGCTACAACACCGTGGCCATCAACCCCGAGGGTATGAGCGAAAAAGCCGAACTCGATGACGGCCAGCGCCGCGTCGCACCGTATGCCGGCGCCGCGGTGAAGGTTGAGTTCAGGACCCGTGTCGGCAACGCCATTCTGGTCAAGGCCGTGCGCCCAGGCGGTGAGGCCGTGCCTATGGGCGCCGATGTACTGGACGAAAACGGCAGCGTGATCGGCATGGTTGGCCAAGGCAGCCAGGCGTACCTGCGCACCGAAAAACTCAAGGGCCGCCTGACCGTGCGTTGGGGCGACGGCGCAGACGAACAGTGCCGGATGCAGTTCGACCTGGCGCGACAGGATGTCAGTCAAGCCCTGATCAAACTCAACAGCGATTGCCGTCGCCCCTGAACCTCTTTGAAATCGGAGCTCCCCATGACTCTTGCTCGCACACTGTTCACTGTGCTTCTAGTCCTCGGCGCCACGCTGGGCGCAAACGCCGAGGCAACCTGCAGACGCGTCTACAACGGCAGTCAGGTCTACGATGGCAACTCGGCGCAACTGACCTTTGGCCGGGTCAACCTCACATCAACCTACCTGCAACCGGTCGGCACGCAGCTGGGTTCGGTGGTGATCTCACCCGCAACGGCACCCGGGCTCACGAGCGAGACAGTGCTGTGGGAGTGCGATGTGAGTGACGCTGACAGTATTTACGAGGTGTTCGCCACCAACGGTGACGACCGGGTCGGTGGCTACTGGGAAATCGGCAACGGTTCAGGGGCTTCGGTCAACGATGGGTTGCCCGGTTACTACGCCACTTGGTTCCCCTATGTCGGGATCAAACTGACGCACCTGAACTCCGGCAAGGTGTTCACACGCTATTGGCAGGACGCCAAAATTACCCAGTACGACACGGTCGGCAGCAAGATCCAGATCAAAGCCAAACACTTGAGCATGATCCAGGGCGACCTGGCTCGCGTGTCCAGCCTGCCGCCTGCGTCGGGCTCGGGAAGCAACTATTGCGGCGGCCAGGCGGCCTCCAGTGGCAGCGGCACCTACAGCTACACGTGTACCCAACCCAATGGCTATGTGCAGTTTCGCGGTGGCGGCATCGCCTCGGACCCCATTGGCTCGGACTCCAATAACCACTACAACTTTTGGGGCGCGGCCAACGGCATCGCGTTTGGCATGCGCTCGGCGTCTTCGATCAGCTACACCGCCACCTGCGTGGCCCGCAACGTTACGCCGGTGGTGAGTTTCTTGCCGATCACCGCAACTGAACTGAACCAGGGCATGACGCGCAGCAGTGACTTCACTATCGGCCTGGAATGCAGCAACACCGCAAGCTCCGGCACTGCCAACAACCAGACTGCATTGGGTATTCAAGTGGCCTACAGCGCGTATACCCAGGCCCAGTCGCTGGGACTGTTGACGGGTGGCGGCGGGGTTACCTACCTGGTATCCAACGGCTACGGCACCGACCCTTCGGTCGCGACCGGCGTGGGGATCAGCTTGCGCAACGCCAGCAACGGCAACGCGATGAATTTCCTCGGATGGTCAGGCACCGGCACGGGCGCCACCGGTGGCTGGTACCCGGTGCTGGCGGGCGCCAGCAATGCCGGCAGCAGTACGTCCGGCTACACCAGCTACCTGCAGACGATCACCGCGACCCTCAGTACTTTGCCAGGCGCAACGGCCAAGCCGGGCAGGGTGAACGCCACCGCTTACGTCTTGGTGAAGGTGCAATGATCAAGTTGATGTTCTACGCAGTGCTGGTGTGGGCATGCTTTGCAATGAGCGCGCCCTCCATTTCGCATGCCGGCGTGATGCCCGAGCAGACCCGGTTGATCTTCCATGAGGGCCAGACCCAACGCTCGTTGATGCTCGCCAATACCAACCCGTATCCGGTGGTGGTGCAAACCTGGGTCGACGACGGCGAAGGCAACCGTGCGCCGGAAAACTCAACCTCGGCGATGATCGCGCTGCCCTCGGTATTTCGTTTGCAACCTCAAGCGTTGCAGGGCCTGCGCATTGTTTACGACGGCAGCGCGTTGCCCAAGGACCGCGAGTCGGTGAGCTGGCTGAACCTGTACGAAATCCCGCCGGCCAAGACCGATGCGCCGGCGCTGCCTACGCGCATTGCCGTAGCGATGAACACCCAAATGAAAATTTTCTACCGTCCCGCTCACCTGCCCAGCCAACCGGAAAGCATGGCGAGTAGCCTGACGTTTCGGATTGAACAGCAGGCCGGTGCCTGGGTGCTGGTATGCCATAACCCAAGCCCCTATCACGCTTCGTTTTCTTCTTTACGCGTGAGCGCCACAGGACATGAATATCCTGTGGCAAAGGCACTCGACATGATGACCCCGCCTTTGAGCGAGAAAACCTACCCACTGGGCCATTTCACCGACGACGCAAGGGCCAGCGTGCCCGTCAACTACACCCTAATCGATGATGACGGCCATTATCTGGATGGTCACGCAACCGCCTACGTGCACCGAGCGCAGTAATGAACATGGCGAGATTCGCTCCCCCTGTGGCAACGTCACCATCGCGCATCCCACCGTTTTATGAGCAAAAAAAAGCCCGCTATCAGCGGGCTTTCTTCTGAAATGACTACCTAACCCCAGGGGCTGGTCGAACCATTTCTTTGTGAAACGTCGCAACTATTCTGTGAACCTGCACCTGATCAGAAATCCAGGTTGGACACCGCCAGCGCATTGCTCTCGATAAAGTCACGACGAGGCTCGACCGCATCACCCATCAGGGTGTTGAAGATCTGGTCGGCGCCAATGGCGTCTTCGATGGTCACGCGCAGCATACGACGCTGAGCCGGGTCCATGGTGGTTTCCCACAGCTGATCCGGGTTCATTTCGCCCAGGCCTTTGTAGCGCTGGATGGTGTGACGCTTGGTGCTTTCAGCCATCAACCAGTCCAGGGCTTCCTTGAACTCCTTGACCTGCTTCTTGCGTTCGCCACGCTGAATGTAAGCGCCGTCGTCCAACAGGGTGCTCAGTTGCGCGCCGAGGGTGACGACTGTCTTATAGTCATTGCTGCCGAAGAAGTCGCGGTTGAAGGTGACGTAGTTCGACAAACCGTGGGAGATCAATTCGATCTCCGGCAGCCATACGTTACGTTCACGGTCTTCGCGCAGGCTGGCTTTGTATACCAGGCCAGACTTCTCCACCGTGCGCAGACGCACTTCGTACTGGGCCAGCCAATCCTGCATGTGTGCATGATCGCCCAACTGTTCCAGGGTGATGGCCGGCAGGTAGATGAAGTGCTCGGTCAGCTCCTGAGGGTACAGGCGCGACAAGCGCTTGAGCGTCTTCATCACCATGCGGAAGTCATTGACCAGGCGCTCCAGCGCTTCCCCGGAGATACCTGGGGCTTCGTCGTTCAAGTGCAGGCTCGCATCTTCCAGGGCCGACTGCGTCATGTACTCTTCCATGGCATCGTCGTCTTTGATGTATTGCTCTTGCTTGCCCTTTTTCACTTTGTACAACGGCGGCTGGGCAATGTAGATGTAACCGCGCTCGATCAGTTCTGGCAACTGACGGAAGAAGAAGGTCAGCAGCAGGGTACGGATGTGCGAACCGTCGACGTCAGCATCGGTCATGATGATGATGTTGTGGTAGCGCAGCTTGTCGATGTTGTACTCGTCACGGCCGATGCCGCAGCCCAGTGCCGTGATCAAGGTGCCGACTTCCTGGGAGGAAATCATCTTGTCGAAGCGCGCTTTCTCGACGTTGAGGATCTTGCCCTTCAACGGCAGGATGGCCTGGGTGCGACGGTTACGACCCTGCTTGGCGGAACCGCCAGCAGAGTCACCTTCCACCAGGTACAGTTCGGAGAGGGCAGGGTCCTTCTCCTGACAGTCAGCCAACTTGCCCGGCAGACCGGCGATGTCCAGAGCGCCTTTGCGACGGGTCATTTCACGGGCTTTACGCGCCGCTTCACGGGCACGCGCGGCGTCGATCATCTTGCCGACAACCAGCTTGGCTTCGTTCGGGTTCTCCAGCAGGAAGTCGGAGAAGTACTTGCCCATCTCCTGTTCCACAGCGGTCTTCACTTCGGAAGACACCAGCTTGTCTTTGGTCTGGGAGCTGAACTTCGGATCCGGCACTTTTACCGAGATGATCGCCGTCAGGCCTTCACGGGCATCATCACCGGTGGTGGCGACTTTGTGCTTCTTCGCCAAGCCTTCCGCTTCGATGTAGGTATTGAGGTTACGCGTGAGCGCGGAACGGAAACCCACCAGGTGAGTACCGCCATCGCGCTGCGGAATGTTGTTGGTGAAGCACAACAGGTTCTCGTTGAAGCTGTCGTTCCACTGCAGGGCGATTTCAACGCCGATGCCGTCTTCACGCTGGATGTTGAAGTGGAACACCTGATTGACCGCAGTCTTGTTGGTGTTCAGGTATTCAACGAACGCACGCAGGCCGCCTTCGTACTTGAACAACTCTTCTTTGGCGCTGCGCTCATCCTTGAGGATGATGCCGACACCGGAGTTGAGGAACGACAGTTCACGAATCCGCTTGGCCAGGATGTCCCAGCTGAAGTGGATGTTCTTGAAGGTTTCAGCCGAGGGCTTGAAGTGGATCTGGGTGCCTGTGGTTTCACTGTCACCGACGATTTTCATCGGTTCCTGTGGCACACCGTGAACGTAAGTCTGTTCCCAGATCTTGCCGCTGCGCCGTACGGTGAGCACCAACTCTTCGGACAGCGCGTTCACTACCGATACACCTACACCGTGCAAGCCACCGGATACTTTGTAGGAGTTGTCGTCGAACTTACCGCCGGCGTGGAGCACGGTCATGATGACCTCTGCCGCCGAGACGCCTTCTTCTTTATGCACATCTACCGGAATACCGCGGCCGTTGTCGCGCACGGTAATGGATTCGTCCGGGTGGATGATGATGCTGATGTCGTCGCAGTGACCGGCCAGAGCTTCGTCGATGGAGTTATCGACCACCTCGAACACCATGTGGTGCAGACCGCTACCATCATCGGTGTCGCCAATGTACATACCGGGACGTTTGCGTACGGCATCCAAACCTTTCAGCACTTTAATGCTGGTCGAGTCGTACGTGTTTTCTTCGCTCATGCCTTCACTCCCGATGGTCGTGGGTCTGGGTGATACGGCCTTGTTCCACGTGGAACAAAGCGACTGGCGTTTCCGTCTGCCAGCCTTCCCTCAATAATTCGTGGTCTACACAGGTGATAAACACTTGGCAGCGTAAGTCTTCCAATAAGCGGCATAACGCGCGGCGGTGTTGCTCGTCGAGTTCGGACGGCAAGTCATCCACCAGATAAATACACTGACCGCGTCGGGCCTGGCTGACCAGGTGCCCCTGCGCGATACGCAATGCACACACCACCAACTTCTGCTGGCCGCGGGACAGAATATCCGCAGCATTGTGAGCGCCTAATCTAAGACGCAAATCAGCACGTTGGGGTCCGGCCTGGGTGTGGCCAATCTGCTGGTCACGCTGCAGGGAGGTCGCAAGCACTGCACTCAGCTCGCGCTCCTTGTCCCAACCACGGTAATAACTCAGCGTCAGCCCCTCGAGGTCCAACAGCTCGCTCAAGGTCTGCTCAAAGACTGGTTTCAAGGCTTTGATATAGGCACGGCGGTATTCATCTATTTCGTCGCTGGCCAGGCACAGCTCCCGGTCCCAGGCCGCTTGTGAAGCGGCGTCAAGTGTACCATGCCGCAGCCATGAGTTCCGCTGCCGCAGGGCCTTCTGCAAGCGCTGCCACGTGGCCATGAAACGGGGTTCCACGTGGAACACTCCCCAATCGAGGAATTGTCGGCGGATTTTTGGTGCACCTTCCAACAGACGGAAGCTGTCGGGGTTGATCAACTGCAACGGCAGGATTTCCGCCAACTGCGCTGCGCTGCGTGCATTTTGCCCATCGATGCGAATCTGAAACTCCCCGCTGCGATCACGGGATATCCCCAATGCGCTGTGCCCACCTTCAGCCAATTCAACTTGGCCAAATACCGTGCACGCCAACTGCTCGTATTGGATCACCGGCAACAAGCGAGCGCTGCGAAAGGAACGGGCGAGCCCCAGCAGGTGGATGGCTTCCAGCACGCTGGTTTTGCCACTGCCATTGGCGCCATGAAGAATGTTGATGCGAGGGGAAGGGGAGAAGGTCACCGGGTGCAGATTGCGCACCGCGGTGACCGAGACACGACTGAGGGACATCTAGCTTCTGCTGAGCATGATTACAGACGCATCGGCATAACAACATAAGCCGAGTCGTCGTTATCGGATTCTTGTACCAGTGCGCTGCTATTGGAGTCCGACAGAATCAGGCGAACCTGTTCGGTGGTCATCACCCCCAGAACATCCAGCAGATAGCTCACGTTAAAGCCGATCTCCAGGTTGCCGCCGTTGTAGTCGACGCCGACTTCTTCTTCCGCCTCTTCCTGCTCCGGGTTGTTCGCCTGGATCTTCAGCTGACCATTGGCCAGTTGCAGACGAATACCCCGATACTTCTCGTTAGAGAGAATGGCGGTACGGCTGAACGCTTCACGCAAGGCCTGGCGATCGCCAAGTACCAACTTATCGCCACCTTTAGGCAACACGCGCTCGTAGTCGGGGAACTTGCCGTCGACCAGCTTGGAGGTGAAGGTGAATTCGCCAGTGGTCGCGCGGATGTGGTGCTGACCCAGAACGATGCTGACGTTGCCGTCCGGCTCAGTCAGCAAACGCGCCAACTCGAGGATACCTTTACGCGGCACGATGACCTGGTGCCGATCCGGCTGGCCGATATCGGCGCGCATCGAACACATCGCCAGGCGGTGACCGTCAGTGGCGACCGCGCGGATGATCCCTTCGGACACTTCCAGCAGCATGCCATTAAGGTAGTAGCGCACGTCCTGCTGGGCCATGGCGAAGCTGGTGCGCTCGATCAAGCGACGCAGCTTGCTCTGCTCCAGGCTGCAGGTCAACGAACCTGGGCCTTCTTCCACCGTCGGGAAATCGTTGGCCGGCAAGGTGGACAGGGTGAAACGGCTGCGCCCGGCTTTGACCACCAGTTTCGATTCATCAACCTTGATGTCGATCAGCGCGTCGTTCGGCAGGCTCTTGCAGATATCCATCAGCTTGCGTGCCGGCACGGTGATCTCGCCAGGTTCAGCGGGCTCTTCGAGCTGCACGCGGCCAACCAGTTCGACTTCAAGGTCAGTACCGGTCAGGGACAACTGCTGGCCTTCGACCACCAGTAATACGTTGGAAAGCACCGGCAAGGTCTGTCGGCGCTCGACGACGCCTGCGACCAGTTGCAGGGGTTTCAACAGGGCTTCGCGTTGAATGGTGAAATGCATGGTCTAGTCCCTTGCCTTAATAAGCTGCGCTGGTGTCATCAGGTAGTCAGTGTACGCAGCAGGTTCTTGTAGTCCTCGCGAATATCCGCGTCGGATTCCTTAAGTTCGTTGATCTTGCGACACGCGTGCAAAACCGTGGTGTGGTCGCGACCACCAAACACATCACCGATTTCCGGCAGGCTGTGGTTGGTCAACTCTTTGGAGAGGGCCATGGCCACCTGGCGCGGGCGTGCGACCGAGCGCGAACGGCGCTTGGACAGCAGGTCGGAAATCTTGATCTTGTAGTACTCGGCAACGGTGCGCTGGATGTTATCCACACTCACCAGTTTGTCCTGCAGCGCCAGCAAGTCTTTCAGGGATTCGCGAATCAGCTCGATGGTGATGTCGCGCCCCATGAAGTGGGAGTGCGCGATGACCCGCTTGAGCGCTCCTTCAAGTTCACGCACGTTTGACCGAATACGTTGGGCAATAAAGAACGCGGCGTCGTGGGGCAGGTCGACTTTGGCCTGGTCGGCCTTTTTCATCAGGATCGCGACGCGGGTTTCCAGCTCGGGCGGCTCGACGGCAACCGTCAAACCCCAGCCGAAGCGCGACTTCAGGCGCTCCTCGAGGCCTTCGATTTCCTTCGGATAACGGTCACTGGTGAGAATGACCTGCTGTCCGCCTTCGAGCAGGGCGTTGAACGTGTGGAAAAACTCTTCCTGGGAACGTTCCTTGCGCGCGAAGAACTGAATGTCATCGATCAGCAACGCATCAACGGAGCGGTAGAAACGCTTGAACTCGTTGATGGCGTTGAGTTGCAGGGCCTTGACCATGTCAGCCACGAAGCGCTCCGAATGCAGGTAGACCACCTTGGCATTCGGGTTCTTCTTTAACAGATGGTTACCCACAGCGTGCATCAAGTGCGTTTTACCCAAGCCGACGCCGCCATAAAGGAAGAGCGGGTTGTAACCGTGCTTGGGGTTGTCGGCCACTTGCCAGGCGGCCGCACGGGCCAACTGGTTGGACTTGCCCTCGACGAAATTCTCGAAGGTAAACGTGCGGTTCAGGTAGCTGGTGTGCTTGAGCGCGCCCTCGACCTGCACGGTGCGCTGCTCGGCACGAACGGGAGCTTGTTGAGAGCTGGCTCCGGCCATGGGATCGAAGCTGTCACGGGACGGCTCTTCATTCTGCGGTGCATTTTTAGGCGCAGATGATTTGGCGGGCGTCGGTGCCGGCGCTGCAGCAACCGGTGCAGCCTGGGACTGCGATGCAGCCGCAGCCAATGGCGCATTCGGGGCGGCGCGAGGGGCGGAGCTGCGTTTGCTGCCTATTAATAAGGAAAGCACGGGGGCGATGCCGTTGCCATGCTCGTCGAGCAATTCGAGAACGCGGCTCAGGTACTTCTCGTTGACCCAGTCGAGAACAAAACGATTGGGCGCGTAGACACGCAACTCGTCGCCTTCGGCTTCGACCTGTAGCGGACGGATCCAGGTGTTGAATTGCTGGGCAGGCAGCTCATCGCGCAAAAGCTCCACGCACTGCTGCCAAAGTTCCACTGACACGGATATCCCCTAAGTTGAAAGCCGGTGAGGCAAAAACAGCCGCCATTGTAGCGGCCAGCCGTCCACTTATCCACATGAAGGTTGCTCACAGGGCACCCAAAATCAACGCCTTAACGGGAATAAAGGCGACCGCCGGTCTGTGAATAAGCTCTGTGGATAACCGTACCTGAGCTCGTTGCACAAGTAGGGGCAAAAGTCTGTGGGTAACTGGCCTGTGGATAACAACCCATTCCACCCACAGCTTATCCGACAGCGCAGCACAGGCAGAGCACCGTTTCTCCCCTGTGTTGTCATCCTCTGTACACCACGTTGAATATGGCCTGAAGGTAGTTATCCACAGAAGAACGCCTCTCTAGCTTTTATAAGCTTTACAGAAAAGCTTTAAATAACTTCCTTCTTTATTTTTATATCTATGCCACTCCCCGTGGAAGCCAGGCGGATGGAAAGGGGGAGGTGGCCTCCAGATATCTAATTGAAGGAAAAGCTGGTTGGAAATTGACCTAGAGGCTTGCTTTCTCTAGAATCGCCGGTCTCTTAAAACGGGGGCCATTCCGGCCCGTTGTGGACGAACCAGGTAACAACGCCATGAAACGTACTTTCCAACCAAGCACCATCAAACGCGCCCGTACTCACGGCTTCCGTGCTCGCATGGCTACCAAGAACGGCCGTGCTGTCCTGTCGCGTCGCCGCGCCAAAGGTCGTGCGCGTCTGGCAGTTTGATAATCCGGTACTGGTGGTGAGTCAGGACTTCAGTCGGGAAAAGCGTCTGCTAACCCCCCGGCACTTCAAGGCAGTCTTTGACTCCCCCACCGGCAAGGTTCCGGGGAAAAATCTCCTGCTCCTTGCGCGTAACAACGATCTTGATCACCCCCGTCTCGGGTTGGTGATCGGCAAGAAGAGCGTAAAGCTCTCCGTTGAGCGCAATCGCCTCAAGCGTCTGATGCGCGAATCGTTTCGCCTCCACCAGGACACTCTGGTTGGGTGGGATATTGTTATCGTCGCGCGCAAAGGCTTGGGGGATGTAGAAAACCCCGAATTGATTCAGCATTTCGGCAAGCTCTGGAAACGTCTGGCGCGTACCCACAAACCAGCACCAGCAGTCAGCACCGAAACTGTAGGGGTAGACAGCCTTGATGCGTAAACTGGCAATCGTTCCGATCCAGTTTTATCGCTATGCCATTAGTCCTCTGATGGCCAGCCACTGTCGTTTCTACCCCAGTTGTTCCTGCTACGCGTTAGAAGCCATAGAAAACCATGGTCTTCTGCGCGGTGGCTGGCTGACCTTTCGTCGTTTAGGTCGCTGTCATCCGTGGAATGCCGGTGGTTATGACCCGGTTCCACCTATCCCTACCTCCCGTTCTTCTTCGATGGCCGAGTAATCATGGATATTAAACGCACGATCCTGATCGTCGCCCTGGCAATCGTGTCCTACGTCATGGTCCTGAAATGGAACCAGGACTACGGCCAGGCTGCCCTGCCGACTCAGAATGTTGCTACCAATCAGGCTGCGCCGGCTATTCCGGACACCCCGCTGGGTAACAATGCGTCCGCGAGTGCCGATGTTCCCAGCGCGAATGGCGAGACAAGTGCCCCGTTGGAAACGCCAGTGGTCACCAACAAAGACCTCATCCACGTTAAAACGGATGTGCTCGACCTGGCGATCGACCCGCAGGGTGGCGATATTGCCCAGCTGAAGCTGCCGCTTTATCCACGTCGCCAAGACCATCCGGATGTTCCGTTCCAGCTGTTCGATAACGGCGGTGAACGTACCTACCTGGCGCAAAGTGGCCTGACCGGCACCAATGGTCCGGACGCTCGTGCTACCGGTCGTCCGATTTATTCGACCGAGCAGAAGAGTTACCAACTGGCTGATGGCCAGAACCAGTTGAACGTCGACCTGAAATTCAGCCTCGACGGCGTCAATTACATCAAGCGTTTCAGCTTCACCCGTGGTTTGTACGATTTGAAGGTCACTTACCTGATCGACAACACCAGCGACAAGGCCTGGAGCGGCAACCTGTTTGCCCAGCTCAAGCGTGACGCCAGCTCCGACCCTTCTTCCAGCACCGCCACCGGCACCGCGACTTACCTGGGCGCCGCCCTGTGGACAAGTAACGAGCCATACAAAAAAGTGTCGATGAAAGATATCGACAAGGGCGCGCTGAAAGAAACCGTTCAAGGTGGCTGGGTAGCGTGGCTGCAGCACTACTTCGTAACCGCGTGGATCCCGAACAAGGCTGAAGCGAACCTGGTGCAAACCCGCAAGGACAGCCAGGGCAACTACATCATTGGTTTTACTGGCCCGGCATTGACCGTCGCACCAGGCGCCAAGGCTGAAACCAGCGCCACCCTGTATGCCGGCCCGAAAAGTCAGGCGGTACTGAAAGAGTTGTCCCCAGGCCTGGAACTGACTGTGGATTACGGCTTCCTGTGGTTCATTGCCCAGCCGATCTTCTGGCTGCTGCAACATATCCACAGCATTGTCGGTAACTGGGGCTGGTCGATCATCTTCCTGACCATGCTGATCAAGGGGATCTTCTTCCCGCTGTCGGCCGCCAGCTACAAGTCGATGGCACGCATGCGTGCCGTGGCGCCGAAACTGGCTGCGCTGAAAGAGCAACATGGTGACGACCGGCAGAAAATGTCGCAGGCCATGATGGAGCTGTACAAGAAAGAGAAGATCAACCCGCTGGGTGGATGCTTGCCGATTCTGGTACAGATGCCGGTATTCCTGTCGCTGTACTGGGTACTCCTGGAAAGCGTGGAAATGCGCCAGGCACCGTTCATGCTGTGGATAACCGACCTGTCGATCAAGGACCCGTTCTTTATCCTGCCGATCATCATGGGCGCAACCATGTTTATCCAGCAGCGTCTGAACCCGACTCCGCCGGACCCGATGCAGGCCAAGGTAATGAAAATGATGCCAATCATCTTCACCTTCTTCTTCCTGTGGTTCCCAGCGGGCCTGGTACTGTACTGGGTAGTCAACAACGTGTTGTCGATCTCCCAACAGTGGTACATCACACGTAAAATCGAAGCGGCTACCAAAAAAGCCGAGGCGTAATTTACTCTGTGGATAACCACTCAAGACGCCCCCTAGTGGGGCGTTTTGCATTCCGACACTTTAATTCTGGAACCTGCTGATGAGCGCTCCCCGTGAAACCATCGCTGCTGTCGCAACCGCTCAAGGTCGCGGCGGCGTCGGTATCGTTCGAATTTCCGGGCCGCTCGCCAGCGCGGCCGCCAAGGCGATCAGCGGACGGGAGTTGAAGCCGCGGTTCGCCCATTACGGTCCGTTTCTGGATGGCGACGCAAGTGTGCTGGACGAAGGCCTGGCGCTCTACTTCCCGGGGCCAAACTCCTTCACGGGTGAAGATGTACTGGAGCTGCAGGGCCATGGTGGTCCGGTTGTCCTGGACATGTTGCTGCAACGCTGCCTGCAATTGGGCTGCCGCCTGGCCCGTCCGGGTGAGTTCAGCGAGCGCGCATTCCTCAACGACAAACTCGACCTGGCCCAGGCCGAGGCCATCGCCGACCTGATCGAGGCCAGTTCTGCACAGGCTGCGCGCAACGCATTGCGTTCGTTGCAGGGAGCGTTTTCCCTGCGTGTGCATAACTTGACCGAGCAGTTGATCAGCCTGCGTATCTATGTCGAGGCGGCCATTGATTTTCCTGAAGAGGAAATTGATTTCCTCGCCGATGGCCACGTCCTGGCAATGCTGGATAAGGTCCGCGATGAGTTATCCACAGTGCTGCGCGAAGCCGGGCAGGGTGCATTGCTGCGTGACGGCATGACCGTGGTGATTGCGGGGCGACCCAATGCCGGCAAGTCCAGCCTGCTGAATGCGTTGGCGGGGCGCGAAGCAGCCATCGTTACCGAAATTGCCGGTACCACTCGCGACATCCTGCGCGAACATATCCACATCGATGGCATGCCGTTGCACGTGGTCGATACGGCAGGGTTGCGCGATACCGACGACCAGGTGGAGAAGATTGGCGTAGAACGTGCGCTCAAAGCCATTGGCGAAGCCGATCGTGTCTTGTTGGTGGTGGACGCCACCGCCCCCGAGGCGGTGGATCCTTTTGCGTTGTGGCCGGAATTCCTCGAGCAACGGCCAGACCCGGCCAAAGTGACCCTGATCCGGAACAAGGCCGACCTGACGGGTGAAACCATCGCGATGCAAACCAGCGAGGATGGCCATGTGACTATCAGCCTGAGTGCCAAATCCGCGGGTGAGGGCCTTGAGTTGCTACGTGACCATCTCAAGGCCTGCATGGGCTACGAGCAGACCTCGGAAAGCAGCTTCAGTGCACGCCGCAGGCATCTGGAGGCGCTTCGCCATGCCAGTGCGGCATTGGAGCACGGTCGAGCACAGCTGACCCTGGCGGGCGCCGGAGAGCTGCTGGCTGAGGATTTGCGTCAGGCGCAGCAGCTGCTAGGTGAGATTACCGGCGCATTCAGCTCCGATGACTTGCTCGGCCGAATTTTTTCCAGTTTCTGTATCGGCAAATAACCAGGTCTTTACCAGTTGTAGGACACCGTACCCAACAGGGTGCGGCTGTCACCCCAATAGCAGCGCCCCGCATCGTTGCAACCGGATACATACTCCTTGTCGAACAGGTTCTTGGCGTTCAGGTCCACTGACCAGTGCGGGTCGATCTGATACCCCACCACGGCATCCACCAACGTGACACTGCCTGCATCCAACTTCCCGTAGAGCGTCGGCGCCGTGTAGGAAAAAGTGCTGTCGAAATAACGCACACCTCCCCCCACGGACAGGCCCTTGAGCTGACCCTCCAGGAAACGGTATTTGCTCCATACCGAAGCCTGATTGCGAGGAACGCCGGTCATCTGGCGCCCTTCGACCAGGGAGGTGGCGGAATCCTTGGTAATCCGCGCGTCAGTGTAGGTATAAGCCGCCGTTACGTTCAGGTTGGGCGTAAGGTTGCTGTTGATTTCAACTTCGGCGCCCTTGGCGCGGCTCTCACCCACCTGACGATAGCTGTTGGTGGTGGCATCCAGGTAGGTGTCGTCCTGTTTGCGCAAGTCGTACACCGACAGGGTCATCGCCGTGTCCCAGCCGATCGGCTCGTACTTCACACCCGCTTCATATTGGCTGCTGGTGATGGGTTTCAACGGGGCGCCGGCATTGGAAATCTGCTGGACCGGAACGAATGCCGTGGAATAGCTGACATACGGCGTGAGGCCGTTGTCGAACTGGTACATCACGCCACCTTGGTAGGTGAACTTGCGGTCTTGACTGCCGGTGTTGCTGGCCTTGTTGACCTTGTCGCGGAAATCGCTGTCGACCCAGTCCTGCCGCCCCCCGAGCAGGAACAGCCAGTGGTCATACTTGCTCTGGATCTGAGCGTATGCGCCTTTCATCTGTTGCTCGAGCAAGGTGTTTTGCACCGCGATCGGCGTGAGCGGTTCGCGCAGGTACACCGGGTTATACACATTGATGGTACCGGCGAAACCGGCGTCCCAATCCTGGTTGAACGAGGTGCGGTCGTAACTGGCGCCAAACAACACAGTGTTTTCCAGTGCGCCGATATCGAATTTGCCCTCAAGCTGGTTATCCAGGGAATAAACCATGGATTTGTTGTAGCGATCGTAGGCGGTCATGTTCAGCTGAGTACCGAAGCCCCGATTATTCAGTGCGCTCGGCCAGGTTTCATGGCGGTTGATGCGTGACTGCATGTATCGGGAATTCTGACGGAACTGCCAGTCGTCGTTGAAGCTGTGGCTGAACTCGTAACCGGTGCTCCAGGCTTCGCGCTCAAAGGTATTCCAATCCGGGTCGCCGAGCATGGTGTGCTTGGACAGTTTACCGTTGGGATTAGTAAGCAAAGTGCCTGCAGCCGGCAGGCCGAGTTCCAGGTTGGTGTGGTCCTTCTGGTAGTTGGCCAGGAGGGTCAGGGTGTTGTAGTCGTCGAAATTCAGGGTCAGGGAAGGGGCGATGTAAACACGATCATCCGGTACATGGTCGGTCTGCGTGTCGGATTTGCGGCCCAGCATTACCAGGCGGCCGAGAACATTGTCGCTGTCATTGAGCGGACCGGAGATATCCACACCCAGTTGGCGTCGGTTGTTTGAGCCATACCCCAATTGCACCTCGCCGCGCGGGTTGGCGGTCGGATGTTTGCTCACCAGGTTGACCAAGCCGCCCGGTGCGTTCTCACCGTAGAGCAGCGAAGAAGGACCGCGAAACACTTCGACCCGCTCCAGGCCATACGGCTCGCTGGTGGTGTCGTACCGATTACCTTGCACACGTAGTCCGTCTCTCAACAGGCCGTAACCGTAGTCCGTGGCGTTGAAGCCTCGAATGAAAAAGAGATCGCCCGCCAGCCCATCGCCCGCGGCAAAAGGCGGCGCGAAGATACCGGGTACGTACCCCAGCACTTCGGTCAATGTCTGCGATTTCTGATCCTTGATACGTTGCCCGGTCACCACCGATACCGAACGGGGTGTCTGCGACAGAGGCGTACTGGTTTTGGTGCCGACCCGGCTGTTCTGCGCCTTGTAGCCCACATCCCCTGCTATGTCCTGATTGAAGCCATCCGGTTGATAAGCACTGACGGTGGTGGGTGCGAGCGTGAGCTGGCCCGTAGGGACTGTGTGCAATCCATAGCTGCCGGGGGCCTGGGCGACGGCTTGCAACCCGGAATTCTGCAGCAACAGGGCAAAACCTTGATCCACCGAATAATCACCATTGAGTCCGGAAGTGGTCAGCCGTGAAGTCTGTTGTGGCGAGAAGGACAGGATCACATTGGCCCGGGCGGCAAACTGGCTTAACGCACTGTCCAGGGGACCGGCTGCGATGACGTAGTGCTGGGTGGTGCTGGCGGCCATGACCCCTGTGGATAACAACGTACCGCCGGTGCTGGCAAGCAGCAGGCCGTAGGTGATGGCATGGCAGGAAAGTCGCTGACGGAGCGGGATGGAAAGGCGCATGGATGGGTAAGCCCTGAAGGTAGCGTCGTGATTACCTGAAGGGCCGTGCGTGATAAAAAAAAGATAACCCCCCTGAGGATTATTTTTTATCAACCGATACGGTTAACCGACACCCAGTAGCGCGTGAAGTACTTCACCTGGATCGGCAAGGTCGCTTGCAGGTTGGCCAGTACCGCGTCGGTCGAGTCCAGACGGAACGCGCCGGAAACGCGCAGTCGAGCCGAAGCCGGGTCACAGTGCAGCACGCCCGGCCGGTAGCGCGCCAACTCATCGATGACATCGCCGAGTCTGGCATCGAGCACGATCAATTGACCGTCCGCCCAGGCGGCTTGTGCCACGCCATATCGCTGGGGGAGGCTAATCGTGTGTCGATCAAAATCAGCGCTTTCCCCAGCTCCGAGGGTCTGGTTGTGGTCGGGTTGATCGCCTGGGGACAAATTGACCCGATCTTCCAGCACACCGACCCGGGTGAAATCCGGCAATTGGCGAACAGTAAACCGAGTACCCAGTGCCTGAACCCGACCGTGGCGAGTCTCCACATACAAGGGCGTGTTGGCGCCACGTTTGCCACTGTGGATAAGTACTTCACCGTCACGCAGGCGAATCAAGCGTTGGCGCGAGTCGAACATCACATCAATGGCTGTGCTGGTGTTGAGATCAACCTGAGTGCCGTCGGCCAGTTCGATCCTTCGATGTTTACCCACAGGCGTGTGGTAGTCGGCCCATACGTTACCCACGGACGTGTGTTGTTGAACATTCCAGCCCAAATACCCGCTGCCGCCCAGTACCAGCATCCACTTGAGCACCTGCCGGCGTTGTTGCGTGCTGCTCAATGCGCGGCGTGTGAAGTCCTGGGGCAGGGCGCCGAGGCTGCGCTGCAACTGCTCCAACTGGTTCCACGCCGCCTGATGGGAAGGATCGCCATTAATCCATTGTTGCCAGGCCAGCCGATCAGCCGGCGTCGGCGATTGCGCCTGGAACTGCACATACCAACTGGCGGCCGCCTCGAATGTCTTGCGATCAGGGGCGGGCATCAGAGGCTGGCCATGATCAGTGAACACTCGGTCAAGGCACGGACCATGTGCTTCTTCACAGTGGTCAATGACACCCGCAGTTGATCGGCGATTTGTTGATAAGTCCGGCCCTCGATCTGCGACAGCATGAAAATCCGTCGAGCACGTTCGCCCAACCCAGATAGCGCTTTATCCACAGCTACCAGGGTTTCGATAATGATTGCCTTGTCTTCTTCACTGATGGCGGTGGCTTCAGGACGCTCGGCCAGGGTTTGCTTATAAGCCTGCTCAATGGCGTGCCGGCGATAGCGATCAATCACCAGGCCCCTTGCAATGGTTGCCAGGTAATCCCGTGGCTCAAGGATCTGCACGGCGTCGCGTCCACCCAGGATACGCACGAACGTATCGTGGGCCACGTCGGCTGCATCGCAGGCGTTATGCAATTTGCCCTTGAGCCACCCGTGTAACCACGAATGATGTTGCTCATAGATGCGCTGCACAGCTGCCGTGTGTGAAGGAGGGGACATAGGCGCGACGAGGTAGGTTAATGATAATCGCTATTATTAACTGCCCTCGTGTGTTCCCACAATAGCCGTCTTGACCGCGATCCGCGCTGAATCCCTAGGTTGGTCGACATTGAATCAGCCGTTTCTGTGGATTAAGCCCTGTGAATAACCGCCCTTGTGCCCGGTTGATAACCACGCTTGAAACCTGAGTAAAAACCCGTCTGTGGATAACAACCTGTTTAATCCACAGGCTTAAAGCACTTATCCAAGCCCCTCATTGGCACATGACCACAGACTTTTGAATCCCTGTACACGACGTAGATAAAGGCCTGTAGAAATCTATCCACAGAAAGTATGCTCAGTAGAAATAAACATAAAAACAAAGATTTAATAAATTTCTCTCTTTTAATTTCTATTGTCCGTGATCCATCCACAGCTGGTTAAATTTTGTGCAAAGGGTTCTTTAGGCAGGGCGAAGTCCCTATACTTGCCGCCATAAGCTGCAAAACTCTTTCAACCAACAATTCCTGATTACCTACATAAGCAGGCACGAGGTGCGTGGTGGATTTCCCTTCCCGTTTTGAAGTGATCGTCATCGGCGGCGGTCATGCCGGTACCGAGGCAGCACTGGCGTCAGCACGCATGGGCGTAAAAACCCTGTTGCTGACGCACAACGTGGAAACCCTCGGCGCCATGAGTTGCAACCCTGCCATTGGTGGCATCGGCAAAAGCCATCTGGTCAAGGAAATCGATGCCCTTGGCGGCGTAATGGCCATGGCCACCGACAAAGGTGGTATTCAATTTCGCGTGCTCAACAGCCGCAAAGGCCCGGCCGTACGTGCCACTCGTGCACAAGCCGACCGTATTCTGTACAAGGCCGCCGTACGTGAAACCCTGGAAAACCAGCCGAACCTGTGGATATTTCAACAGGCCGCAGACGACCTGATCGTCGAGCAGGACCAGGTACGCGGGGTTGTCACGCAAATGGGCCTGCGCTTCTTCGCAGAATCCGTGGTGTTGACCACCGGGACCTTCCTTGGCGGACTTATCCACATCGGCATGCAGAACTATTCCGGTGGTCGCGCCGGTGATCCGCCGTCGATTGCCCTGGCACACCGTCTGCGTGAATTGCCGCTGCGCGTGGGCCGCTTGAAAACCGGGACTCCGCCGCGTATCGACGGACGTTCTGTGGATTTTTCGGTGATGACCGAGCAGGCCGGCGATACGCCGATCCCGGTCATGTCCTTCATGGGTTCCAAGGAGCAGCATCCCAAACAGGTCAGCTGCTGGATTACCCATACCAATGCGCGTACCCACGAAATCATTGCCGCGAACCTCGACCGTTCGCCGATGTATTCCGGGGTGATCGAAGGCATCGGCCCGCGTTACTGCCCGTCGATTGAAGACAAGATCCATCGCTTTGCCGACAAGGAAAGCCACCAGGTGTTTATCGAGCCCGAAGGCTTGACGACTCACGAGCTGTACCCGAACGGGATTTCCACTTCCCTGCCGTTCGACGTGCAAATCCAGATCGTGCAATCGATTCGCGGCATGGAAAATGCCCACATCGTTCGCCCTGGCTACGCCATCGAGTACGACTATTTCGATCCGCGTGACCTGAAATACAGCCTGGAAACCAAGGTGATTGGCGGCTTGTTCTTCGCCGGGCAAATCAATGGCACCACCGGTTACGAAGAAGCCGGCGCCCAGGGTTTGCTGGCCGGTACCAACGCTGCATTGCGTGCTCAGGGCAAAGACAGCTGGTGCCCGCGTCGCGATGAAGCGTACATCGGCGTGTTGGTCGACGACCTGATTACCCTGGGCACCCAGGAACCGTACCGGATGTTCACGTCCAGGGCCGAATATCGCCTGATCCTGCGCGAAGACAACGCCGATCTGCGCTTGACCGAAAAAGGTCGCGAGCTGGGTTTGGTCGATGACGCACGCTGGGCGGCCTTCTGCAAAAAACGCGAGAGCATCAGCCTCGAAGAGCAGCGCCTGAAGAGCACCTGGGTTCGCCCGGGCACTGAACAGGGCGATGCGATCGCCGAAAAATTCGGCACGCCGCTGACGCACGAATACAACTTGCTCAACCTGCTATCGCGTCCGGAGATCGATTACGCTGGCCTGGTCGAAGTGACCGGCGGCGGCGCAGAAGATCCACAGGTCGCCGAACAGGTGGAAATCAAGACCAAATACGCCGGTTACATTGATCGCCAGCAGGACGAAATCGCCCGCCTGCGCGCCAGTGAAGACACCAAGCTGCCTGTGGATATCGACTACACCGGGATTTCCGGGCTGTCGAAGGAAATTCAAGGCAAGCTGGGGATAACTCGGCCGGAAACCCTCGGTCAGGCTTCACGTATCCCCGGCGTCACCCCGGCAGCGATTTCGCTGTTGATGATTCATTTGAAGAAACGCGGCGCGGGCCGTCAGTTGGAGCAAAGCGCTTGAGTTCGTTGGTCACCTCGCAACACGCCGAAGAGTTATCCACAGGTGCGCGCCAGTTGGGCGTCGACCTGACCGAAGCCCAGCACGCCCTGCTGATGGGCTACCTGGCCCTGTTGATCAAATGGAACAAGGCTTACAACCTGACCGCAGTGCGTGATCCGGACGAAATGGTCTCACGCCATCTGCTCGACAGCTTGAGCGTGATGCCGTTTATCGAAAACGGTCGCTGGCTGGACGTCGGCAGCGGCGGCGGCATGCCTGGCATTCCACTGGCCATCCTGTTTCCCGAGTCGCAAGTGACCTGCCTGGACAGCAACGGCAAGAAGACCCGCTTCCTGACCCAGGTCAAACTCGAACTCAAGCTGGACAACCTGCACGTTATCCACAGCCGCGTCGAAGCCTTTACGCCTGAACAGCCCTTCAACGGAATTGTTTCCCGTGCGTTCAGCAGCATGGAGAACTTCAGCAACTGGACTCGCCACCTCGGCGACCACGACACCCGCTGGCTGGCAATGAAGGGCGTCCATCCAAGCGACGAGCTGTTAGCATTGCCGGCGGACTTCCACCTCGATAGCGAACACGCCTTGGCCGTACCCGGTTGCCAAGGCCAACGCCATCTGCTGATACTGCGCCGCACGGCATGATTGGGAACACAAGCAAGAATGGCTAAGGTATTCGCGATAGCGAACCAGAAAGGTGGCGTGGGTAAGACCACCACCTGCATCAACCTCGCAGCATCCCTGGTCGCGACCAAGCGCCGGGTGCTGTTGATCGATCTCGATCCACAGGGCAACGCCACCATGGGTAGCGGTGTGGATAAACACGGCCTGGAAAACTCGGTCTACGACTTGCTGATTGGCGAGTGCGACCTGGGCCAGGCCATGCACTACTCCGAGCACGGCGGTTATCAACTGCTGCCGGCCAACCGCGACCTCACTGCGGCGGAAGTGGTGCTGCTGGAAATGCAGATGAAGGAAAGCCGTCTGCGCAGCGCCCTGGCGCCCATCCGCGAGAATTACGACTACATCCTGATCGACTGCCCGCCGTCGCTGTCGATGCTCACGCTCAACGCCCTGGTGGCCGCCGACGGGGTGATTATCCCCATGCAGTGCGAATACTTTGCGCTTGAAGGCTTGAGCGACCTTGTGGATAACATCAAGCGTATCGCCGAATTGCTTAACCCGAACCTGAAAGTCGAAGGCCTGCTGCGGACCATGTATGACCCGCGCCTGAGCCTGATGAACGATGTGTCGGCGCAGCTCAAGGAACATTTCGGCGACCAGCTCTACGACACGGTGATTCCACGTAACATCCGCCTGGCCGAAGCGCCAAGCTATGGCATGCCGGCGCTGGCCTACGACAAATCATCCCGTGGCGCCATTGCATACCTGGCGTTGGCCGGTGAGATGGTGCGTCGCCAACGTCGCAATTCACGCACCGCTGCAGCTCAGCCAACTTAAGGAATTCCCATGGCCGTCAAAAAACGAGGTCTCGGACGTGGACTGGATGCACTCCTGAGTGGTCCGACCGTCACTTCGCTGGAAGAGCAAGCGGTGCAGGCCGACGAGCGTGAGCTGCAGCACCTGCCGCTGGACCTGATCCAGCGCGGTAAATACCAGCCGCGCCGGGACATGGACCCGCAGGCACTGGAAGAGCTGGCCAACTCGATCAAGGCCCAGGGCGTGATGCAACCGATCGTGGTGCGCCCCATTGGCGGCGGCCGCTTTGAAATCATCGCCGGCGAACGCCGCTGGCGCGCCAGCCAGCAGGCGGGCAAGGACACCATCCCGGCGATGGTGCGCGACGTACCGGATGAAACCGCCATCGCCATGGCGCTGATCGAAAACATCCAGCGCGAAGACCTCAACCCGATCGAAGAAGCGATCGCGTTGCAACGGTTGCAGCAGGAATTCCAGCTGACCCAGCAACAAGTGGCCGAGGCGGTGGGCAAATCCCGCGTGACCGTGTCCAACTTGCTGCGCCTGATCGCGTTGCCGGAAGTCATCAAGACCATGTTGTCCCACGGCGATCTGGAAATGGGTCACGCCCGTGCTTTGCTCGGTTTGCCGGAAAATCAACAGGTTGAAGGGGCGCGACACGTTGTCGCACGCGGGCTTACCGTTCGTCAGACCGAAGCCCTGGTTCGCCAATGGTTGAGCGGCAAACCTGCACCGGTCGAAACCGTCAAAGCTGATCCGGACATCGCGCGCCTTGAGCAGCGCCTGGCCGAACGCCTAGGCTCTGCGGTACAAATTCGCCACGGCAAGAAAGGCAAAGGGCAATTGGTCATCGGATATAACTCCCTCGACGAGCTTCAAGGCGTCCTTGCCCACATCCGTTGAAACATTCGCTGAAACATTTACTCATGTAGCGTGTGATCGGAAATCACTACCCGGCAGTTGAATAGGGGCAGAACCGCCCCTATACTCTGCGCGCATTTTGTCGGCACAAAGTATGCCAAGTTATTGATTTCCGGCAGCCGACCATTGAGGAGCAAGCGTGATGGAAACCCGCACGCCAAACACGTTGCCGTTCCATCGCTTGGCTGTTTTTCCGGTTTTATTGGCGCAACTTGTCGTTTTACTGATCGCTGCATTGGCGCTTTGGTACTGGCATGGAGTCGTAGCCGGATATTCAGGACTCTGCGGAGGCCTGATAGCCTTGCTGCCCAATATGTATTTTGCTCACAGGGCCTTTCGGTTTTCCGGCGCCCGAGCAGCCCAGGCCATCGTCCGGTCTTTTTATGCCGGCGAGGCGGGGAAACTGATTTTGACGGCAGTGCTGTTCGCACTGACCTTTGCAGGTGTGAAGCCATTGGCGCCGCTGGCTGTATTCGGCGTCTTCGTGTTGACCCAATTGGTCAGCTGGTTCGCTCCCCTGCTAATGAAAACAAGACTTTCGAAACCTTAGGGCGTTTGAGGCAACCATGGCAGAAACAACCGCTTCGGGCTATATCCAGCACCACTTGCAGAACCTGACCTTCGGTCAGCTTCCCAACGGCGGCTGGGGCTTTGCCCACACCGCAGCAGAAGCCAAGGAAATGGGTTTCTGGGCCTTCCACCTGGATACTCTGGGCTGGTCGGTCGCATTGGGTCTGATCTTCGTCCTGATTTTCCGCATGGCGGCAAAAAAGGCGACTTCCGGTCAGCCAGGTGCTTTGCAGAACTTCGTTGAAGTATTGGTCGAATTCGTCGATGGCAGCGTGAAAGACAGCTTCCATGGCCGCAGCCCGGTGATCGCACCGCTGGCACTGACCATCTTCGTTTGGGTGTTCCTGATGAACGCCGTCGACCTGATCCCGGTTGACTGGATTCCTCAGCTGGCCATCCTGATCTCCGGCGATGCGCACATCCCGTTCCGTGCCGTATCGACCACTGACCCGAACGCTACCCTGGGCATGGCCCTGTCGGTGTTCGCGTTGATCATTTTCTACAGCATCAAGGTCAAGGGCATCGGCGGCTTCATCGGCGAACTGACCCTGCACCCGTTCGGCAGCAAGAACATCTTCGTTCAAGCCCTGCTGATCCCGGTGAACTTCCTGCTGGAATTCGTGACCCTGGTTGCCAAGCCGATTTCCCTGGCCTTGCGACTGTTCGGCAACATGTATGCCGGCGAGCTGGTGTTCATTCTGATCGCTGTGATGTTCGGCAGCGGTCTGCTCTGGCTTAGCGGCCTGGGCATTGTTCTGCAGTGGGCGTGGGCTGTGTTCCACATCCTGATCATCACCCTGCAGGCCTTCATCTTCATGATGCTGACCATCGTCTACCTGTCGATGGCGCACGAAGAGAACCATTAAGACCAGTCTCGACTAGTCTGATGTCCTTCCCGGTCAAACGGGAAGGTGGCCCTCCAGGGCTATGAAACGATTTGTTTTACCGCTTTAAAATCTAAAAAACCTAAACCATACGACGTAAAAGTCGGGAGGAAAGATGGAAACTGTAGTTGGTCTAACCGCTATCGCTGTTGCACTGTTGATCGGCCTGGGCGCCCTGGGTACTGCCATTGGTTTCGGCCTGCTGGGCGGCAAATTCCTGGAAGGCGCAGCGCGTCAGCCGGAAATGGTTCCAATGCTGCAAGTTAAAATGTTCATCGTTGCCGGCCTGCTCGACGCCGTGACCATGATCGGCGTTGGTATCGCACTGTTCTTCACCTTCGCGAACCCCTTCGTTGGTCAACTCGCTGGCTGATCACTCGACTTTTCGAGTGATTGGGGTGATGGACAACGAATGAGCGAGGTGTTGGCGTGAACATTAATGCAACCCTGATTGGCCAATCCGTTGCGTTCTTCATTTTTGTAGTGTTTTGCATGAAGTTCGTGTGGCCTCCGGTCATCGCGGCTTTGCACGAACGTCAGAAGAAGATCGCGGACGGTTTGGACGCTGCCAGCCGTGCAGCTCGCGACCTGGAGTTGGCCCACGAGAAAGTGGGTCAGCAACTGCGCGAAGCTAAAGCACAGGCAGCCGAGATCATTGAGCAAGCCAAGAAGCGCGGTAACCAGATCGTCGAAGAGGCTGTTGAAAAAGCCCGCGTCGAAGCTGACCGTGTAAAGGCTTCGGCTCATGCCGAGATCGAACAGGAACTGAACGGCGTCAAAGACGCGCTGCGTGCCCAACTGGGTGCTCTGGCGGTCGGCGGTGCCGAGAAGATCCTCGGTGCCACAATCGATCAAAACGCGCACGCGGAGCTGGTTAACAAACTGGCTGCTGAAATTTAAGCGAGGGCGATCATGGCAGAACTGACCACGTTGGCCCGACCTTACGCTAAGGCAGCCTTCGAGCACGCCCAGGCCCACCAGCAGCTGGCCTCTTGGTCAGCCATGCTCGGCCTGGCTGCAGCAGTGTCGCAAGACGACACCATGCAGCGCGTGCTCAAGGCCCCGCGCCTGACGAGCGCAGACAAGGCCGCCACTTTTATTGAAGTGTGCGGCGACAAGTTTGATGTGAAAGTGCAGAACTTCATTCACGTCATTGCCGAAAACGACCGTCTCCCGCTCTTGCCGGAGATTGCCGCTCTGTTCGACCTGTACAAGGCCGAAGCAGAGAAATCGGTAGACGTTGAAGTGACCAGTGCTTTTGCATTGAACCAAGAACAGCAAGACAAACTCGCCAAGGTTCTCAGTGCACGACTCAATCGGGAAGTGCGCCTGCAAGCTTCGGAGGACGCATCCCTGATTGGTGGTGTCGTTATCCGTGCCGGCGACCTGGTTATCGATGGCTCGATTCGCGGCAAAATCGCGAAACTTGCCGAAGCATTGAAATCTTGAGTTTGAAGGGGCAGCAGAGCAATGCAGCAACTCAATCCTTCCGAAATAAGTGAAATTATCAAGGGCCGCATCGACAAGCTCGATGTGACCTCCCAAGCCCGTAACGAAGGCACTGTCGTCAGCGTATCTGACGGCATCGTGCGGATTCACGGTCTGGCCGACGTCATGTACGGCGAGATGATCGAGTTTCCGGGCGGCGTCTACGGTATGGCCCTCAACCTGGAGCAAGACTCCGTAGGTGCCGTTGTATTGGGCGCATACACCAGTCTGGCCGAAGGCATGAGCGCCAAGTGCACAGGCCGCATCCTGGAGGTTCCGGTTGGTAAGGAACTGCTGGGTCGCGTAGTCGACGCACTGGGTAACCCTGTTGACGGTAAAGGTCCACTGGGCAACACCGAGACCGACGCGGTCGAGAAAGTTGCTCCAGGCGTGATCTGGCGTAAGTCGGTAGACCAGCCTGTACAGACTGGCTACAAGGCTGTCGATGCCATGATCCCTGTCGGCCGTGGCCAGCGTGAGCTGATCATCGGTGACCGTCAGATCGGTAAAACCGCTCTGGCCATCGACGCGATCATCAACCAGAAGAACAGCGGCATTTTCTGCGTCTACGTAGCCATTGGTCAGAAGCAATCGACCATCGCCAACGTGGTTCGCAAGCTGGAAGAAAACGGCGCCCTGGCCAACACGATCATCGTGGCTGCCAGTGCTTCGGAATCTCCTGCGCTGCAATTCCTGGCACCGTACTCCGGTTGCACCATGGGTGAATTCTTCCGCGACCGCGGTGAAGACGCGCTGATCGTTTATGACGATCTGTCCAAGCAAGCAGTGGCTTACCGCCAGATTTCCCTGCTGCTGCGCCGTCCACCAGGCCGTGAAGCCTACCCAGGCGACGTGTTCTATCTCCACTCCCGTCTGCTGGAGCGCGCATCCCGCGTTTCGGAAGAGTACGTAGAGAAGTTCACCAACGGCGCAGTGACCGGCAAAACCGGTTCCCTGACCGCACTGCCGATCATCGAAACCCAGGCTGGCGACGTTTCCGCGTTCGTTCCGACCAACGTGATTTCCATCACCGACGGTCAGATCTTCCTGGAATCGGCCATGTTCAACTCAGGCATCCGTCCTGCTGTGAACGCCGGTGTTTCGGTATCCCGTGTGGGTGGTGCCGCTCAGACCAAGATCATCAAGAAGCTCTCCGGTGGTATCCGTACCGCTCTGGCTCAGTACCGTGAACTGGCGGCATTCGCCCAGTTCGCTTCTGACCTGGACGAAGCGACCCGTAAGCAACTTGAGCATGGTCAGCGCGTTACCGAGCTGATGAAGCAGAAGCAATACGCCCCGATGTCGATCGCTGACATGGCGTTGTCGCTGTATGCCGCTGAGCGTGGGTTCCTGACCGACGTTGAAATCGCCAAGGTCGGCAGCTTTGAACAAGCGCTGATTGCTTACTTCAACCGCGATCACGCCGAATTGATGGCGAAGATCAACGTGAAGGGTGACTTCAATGACGATATCGACGCTGGCATGAAAGCCGGTATCGAGAAGTTCAAGGCCACCCAAACCTGGTAAGCCGCAGCGGGAGCCGCAAGGCTCCCGCTTGCTAACCTGATAGGTGTTACATGGCAGGCGCAAAAGAGATTCGCAGTAAGATTGCGAGCATCAAAAGCACGCAAAAGATTACCAGCGCCATGGAAAAAGTGGCGGTCAGCAAAATGCGCAAGGCACAAATGCGCATGGCTGCTAGCCGTCCTTATGCGGAGCGTATCCGCCAGGTAATTGGGCATCTGGCCAACGCCAACCCGGAATACCGCCACCCGTTCATGATCGAGCGCGCCGTCAAGCGTGTCGGTTATGTGGTAGTGAGCAGTGACCGTGGTTTGTGCGGTGGCTTGAACACCAACCTGTTCAAGGCCCTGGTCAAGGACATGGCGGTAAACCGCGAAAACGGCGTCGAGATCGATCTGTGTGTTGTGGGTAGCAAGGGTGCGGCCTTTTTCCGTAACTTCGGCGGTAACGTCGTTGCAGCTATCAGCCACCTGGGTGAAGAGCCGTCGATCAATGATTTGATCGGCAGTGTGAAGGTGATGCTGGATGCGTATCTGGAAGGCCGGATTGACCGCCTGTCCGTGGTATCCAACAAGTTCATCAACACCATGACCCAGCAGCCAACCGTGGAGCAATTGATTCCACTGGTGGCGACCCCGGATCAGGAACTCAAGCACCACTGGGACTACCTCTACGAACCAGACGCCAAAGAGCTGCTTGACGGCTTGATGGTGCGCTACGTGGAGTCGCAGGTGTACCAGGCGGTGGTCGAGAACAACGCAGCTGAACAAGCGGCGCGGATGATCGCGATGAAAAACGCTACCGATAACGCCGGTGATCTGATCAGCGATTTGCAGCTGATCTACAACAAGGCGCGTCAGGCTGCGATCACCCAAGAGATCTCGGAAATCGTCGGCGGCGCTGCCGCGGTTTAACGGTTCAAATATTCAGAGGATCCAGCTATGAGTAGCGGACGTATCGTTCAAATCATCGGCGCCGTTATCGACGTGGAATTCCCACGCGACAGCGTACCGAGCATCTACAACGCGCTGAAAGTACAAGGCGCGGACACTACTCTGGAAGTTCAGCAACAGCTGGGCGACGGCGTAGTTCGTACCATTGCGATGGGTTCCACCGAAGGCTTGAAGCGCGGTCTGGACGTTGTCGATACTGGTGCTGCCATCTCCGTACCGGTCGGTAAAGCGACCCTGGGCCGGATCATGGACGTACTGGGCAACCCGATCGACGAAGCGGGCCCGATCGACACCGAAGAGCGCTGGGGCATTCACCGTCCAGCACCTTCGTTCGCCGAGCAGGCGGGCGGCAACGACCTGCTGGAAACCGGCATCAAGGTTATCGACCTGGTTTGCCCGTTCGCCAAGGGCGGTAAAGTCGGTCTGTTCGGTGGTGCCGGTGTAGGCAAGACCGTCAACATGATGGAACTGATCCGTAACATCGCCATCGAGCACAGCGGTTATTCCGTGTTCGCCGGTGTGGGTGAGCGTACCCGTGAGGGTAACGACTTCTACCACGAGATGAAGGACTCCAACGTTCTGGACAAAGTGGCACTGGTTTACGGCCAGATGAACGAGCCGCCGGGAAACCGTCTGCGCGTAGCACTGACCGGCCTGACCATGGCCGAGAAGTTCCGTGACGAAGGTAACGACGTTCTGCTGTTCGTCGACAACATCTACCGTTACACCCTGGCCGGTACTGAAGTATCCGCACTGCTGGGCCGTATGCCTTCGGCAGTAGGTTACCAGCCGACCCTGGCTGAAGAGATGGGCGTTCTGCAGGAACGTATCACTTCGACCAAGGAAGGTTCGATCACCTCGATCCAAGCGGTATACGTACCTGCGGATGACTTGACCGACCCGTCGCCAGCCACCACCTTCGCCCACTTGGACGCCACCGTCGTACTGTCCCGTGACATCGCTTCCCTGGGTATCTACCCGGCGGTCGATCCACTCGACTCGACGTCGCGCCAGCTGGACCCGAACGTGATCGGCCAGGAGCACTACGACACCGCTCGCGGCGTTCAGTACGTGCTGCAGCGTTACAAAGAACTGAAGGACATCATTGCGATCCTGGGTATGGACGAGCTGTCGGAAGCCGACAAGCAGTTGGTAAACCGTGCTCGTAAGATCCAGCGCTTCTTGTCGCAGCCGTTCTTCGTGGCTGAAGTCTTCACCGGTGCCTCGGGTAAATACGTTTCCCTGAAAGACACCATTGCTGGCTTCAAAGGCATCCTCAACGGTGACTACGACCACCTGCCAGAACAAGCGTTCTACATGGTCGGCGGCATCGAAGAAGCGATCGAGAAAGCCAAGAAACTGTAATCCTGGCGCCCGGAAACGGGCGCTCATCAGGTTGAGGCAATCAGATGGCTATGACAGTCCATTGCGATATCGTCAGCGCGGAAGGGGAAATCTTCTCCGGTCTGGTCGAGTTTGTAACAGCGCACGGTGACCTGGGTGATCTTGGTATCGCCATGGGTCACGCTCCGCTGATTACCAGCTTGAAGCCAGGTCCGATCACGCTGACCAAGCAAGGCGGGGAACGTGAGGTGTTTTACATCTCCGGTGGTTTCCTCGAGGTTCAGCCGAACATGGTCAAGGTACTTGCCGACACTGTGCAACGTGCCGGCGACCTGGATGAAGCCTCCGCTCAGGAAGCCGTCAAGGCTGCCGAGAAGGCGCTGAACGAAAAAGGCGCAGACTTCGACTACAGCGCTGCTGCAGTCCGTCTGGCCGAAGCTGCAGCGCAGCTGCGTACGCTCCAGCAGATCCGCAAGAAGTAAGCGGCTTTGCCGTTACGCCTCACGCGTGATTGATTAAAAAGGGTAGCCTCGGCTACCCTTTTTCTTTTTTTGCATAACACTTCTCTGGTCTGAAGCCGGACCGCCCAGGATTGGTAGCCATTCATGTCTCTTGAAATCGTAATTCTCGCCGCAGGCCAGGGCACCCGCATGCGTTCAGCCCTGCCCAAGGTGCTGCACCCGGTCGCAGGCAATTCCATGCTCGGTCATGTTATCCACAGCGCCCGGCAGTTGGATCCGCAACGCATTCACGTCGTCATCGGGCACGGTGCCGATGTGGTACGTGAGCGCCTGGCCGCAGACGACTTGAATTTCGTATTGCAGGACAAGCAACTGGGCACCGGCCACGCCACTGCGCAAGCCGTGCCGTTCATTAGCGCTGACACCGTGCTGATTCTCTACGGTGACGTGCCGCTGATCGAAGTGGAAACCCTGCAACGCCTGCTCAAGCATGTGGTGCCGGGCCAGATGGGCCTGCTCACCGTTGAGCTGGACGACCCTACCGGCTACGGACGCATCGTGCGCAACGCCGACGGCAAGGTCGCCGCGATCGTCGAGCACAAGGACGCGAGCGAAGCCCAGCGCGCCATCACCGAAGGCAATACCGGCATTCTCGCCGTGCCGGCCGATAAGCTGGGCGACTGGATGAGCCGCCTGTCCAACAACAACGCCCAAGGCGAGTACTACCTCACCGACGTTATCGAGATGGCGGTCAGTGACGGCCTGGTGGTCGCCACCGAACAGCCCCACGACCCGATGGAAGTGCAGGGCGCCAACGACCGCAAGCAGCTGGCAGAGCTGGAGCGCCACTACCAACTGCGCGAAGGCCGCCGCCTGATGGCCCAGGGCGTCACCCTGCGTGACCCGGCGCGTTTCGATGTGCGTGGCGAAGTGACGGTGGGCCGCGACGTGTTGATTGATATCAACGTGATCCTCGAAGGCCGCGTGATCATCGAAGACGACGTGGTGATCGGTCCTAACTGTGTGATCAAGGACAGCACCTTGCGCAAAGGCGTGGTGGTCAAGGCCAACAGCCATATCGACGGTGCGGTGATGGGCGAGGGCAGCGATGCCGGGCCGTTTGCGCGGTTGCGTCCGGGAACGGTGATGGGCGCGCGGGCGCACGTTGGTAATTTCGTCGAGCTGAAAAACGCGAAAATGGGCGACGAGGCGAAGGCCGGCCACCTGGCTTACCTCGGTGATGCGGTGATCGGTGCTCGCAGCAACATTGGCGCCGGAGCAATTACCTGCAACTACGACGGCGCCAACAAATACCAGACGACGATTGGTGAAGACGTATTCATCGGCTCCAACAACTCGCTGGTTGCTCCTGTGACCATCGGTGATGGTTCCAACACCGCAGCGGGCTCAACCATCAACCAGGATGTGGATAAGTCGCAACTGGCCGTGGCCCGTGCCCGCCAGCGCAACATCGACGGCTGGAAACGCCCGGTCAAAATCAAAAAGACCTGACGCCCTTGGCAGCAACAAAACTCCAATGTGGGAGGGGGCTTGCCCCCGATAGCGGTGGGTCAGTCAACAAAGGGCTGACTGATAACCGCTATCGGGGGCAAGCCCCCTCCCACATTGTTCTGTGTTGCTTCAAAAATAGTTGTCTTCCCCGCTTGACGATCTTTCGCCAATAGGTTTTGATTGCCTTCGTTATCTTTCGAAACGAAACTTATAACTCCCATGTCGAAACGAAATACCCCCCAACGTCGCCACAACATCCTGACCTTGCTCAATGAACAGGGCGAAGTCAGCGTGGACGAATTGGCCAAGCGTTTCGAAACGTCGGAGGTGACCATCCGCAAGGACTTGGCCGCCCTCGAGAGTAATGGCCTGCTCCTGCGCCGCTACGGTGGCGCAATCACCATGCCTCAGGAACTCGTGGGCGACGCGGCCCAGCCGGTCTCGGCCTACAAGCGCGCGATTGCCCGCGCCGCCGTGGTGCGCCTGCGTGAACACGCGCGCATCATCATCGACAGCGGCAGCACCACCGCCGCGATGATCCCCGAACTGGGCCATCAACCCGGCCTGGTGGTCATGACCAACTCCCTGAACGTGGCCCGCGCCTTGAGCGAGCTGGAGCATGAACCGGTGCTGCTCATGACCGGCGGCACCTGGGATCCACATTCGGACTCGTTCCAGGGCCAGGTTGCCGAGCAGGTGCTGCGTTCCTACGATTTTGATCAACTGTTCATCGGCGCCGACGGCATCGATTTGCAGCGCGGTACCACCACCTTCAACGAATTGCTGGGCCTGAGCCGCGTCATGGCCGAGGTCGCCCGTGAAGTCGTGGTGATGGTCGAATCCGACAAGATCGGCCGCAAGATTCCCAACCTGGAACTGCCCTGGAGCAGCGTCCATACCCTTATCACCGATGATCGCCTGCCGCTCGAGGCCCGCGACCAGATCCAAGCCCGCGGCATTACGCTGATATGCGCGGCAGTCATCTAGGAGAAATACCATGTGTGGAATTGTTGGCGCAGTCGCCGAACGTAACGTAACGGCCATCCTGATCGAAGGCCTCAAGCGCCTGGAATACCGTGGCTATGACAGCGCCGGTGTGGCGGTCTTCACCAACGCCGGCAAGCTGGAGCGTATGCGCCGTCCGGGCAAAGTCAGCGAGTTGGACCAGGCCCTGGCCGGTGAGCCACTGGCAGGCCGCCTGGGTATCGCCCACACCCGTTGGGCCACCCACGGTGCGCCGTGCGAGCGCAACGCTCACCCGCATTTCTCGGGTGACCTGGCCGTGGTGCACAACGGCATCATCGAAAACCACGAAGTGCTGCGCGAACAACTCAAGGGCCTGGGCTACGTGTTCACTTCGGACACCGATACCGAAGTCATCGCCCACCTGCTCAACCACAAGCTCAAGGACCACAGCGACCTGACCACCGCCCTCAAGGCCACGGTCAAGGAACTGCACGGCGCCTACGGCCTGGCCGTGATCAGCGCCAGCCAGCCGGACCGCCTGGTTGCCGCGCGCAGTGGCAGCCCACTGGTGATCGGCCTGGGCCTGGGCGAGAACTTCCTCGCTTCCGACCAACTGGCCCTGCGCCAGGTCACCGACCGCTTCATGTACCTGGAAGAGGGCGATATCGCCGACATCCGCCGTGAAAGCGTGCAGATCTGGGACATCAACGGTCAGTCCGTCGAGCGCGAAGCCGTGCAATACCGCGACGGTGCCGAAGCCGCCGACAAAGGCGAGTTCCGCCACTTCATGCTCAAGGAAATCCACGAGCAGCCTTCCGTGGTACAGCGCACCCTCGAAGGTCGCCTGAGCCAGAACCAGGTGCTGGTCAACGCCTTCGGCCCACAAGCCGCCGAGCTGTTCGCCAAAGTGCGCAACGTGCAAATCGTCGCCTGCGGCACCAGCTACCACGCCGGCATGGTTGCGCGTTACTGGCTGGAAGAACTGGCCGGCATCCCGTGCCAGGTCGAAGTTGCCAGCGAGTTCCGCTACCGCAAAGTGGTGGTGCAGCCCGACACCCTGTTCGTGACCATCTCCCAGTCCGGCGAAACCGCCGACACCCTGGCCGCCCTGCGCAACGCCAAGGAGCTGGGCTTCCTCGGCAGCCTGGCGATCTGCAACGTCAGCATCAGCTCCCTGGTGCGTGAATCGGACCTGACCCTGCTGACCCAGGCCGGTCGCGAAATCGGCGTCGCCTCGACCAAAGCCTTCACCACCCAACTGGTCGGCCTGTTGCTGCTGACCCTGTCCCTCGGCCAAGTGCGCGGCACCCTCGCCGAAGGCGTTGAGGCCACCCTGGTGGAAGAACTGCGCCGCCTGCCGACCCGCCTGGGCGAAGCCCTGGCCATGGACGGCACCGTGGAAAAAGTCGCCGAACTGTTTGCCGACAAGAACCACACCCTGTTCCTCGGCCGTGGCGCGCAATACCCGGTGGCGATGGAAGGTTCGCTGAAACTCAAGGAAATCTCGTACATCCACGCCGAAGCCTACCCGGCCGGCGAGCTGAAACACGGCCCACTGGCCCTGGTGGATGACGACATGCCGGTTGTCACCGTGGCGCCGAACAACGAACTGCTGGAAAAGCTCAAGTCCAACCTGCAGGAAGTGCGCGCTCGTGGCGGCCAACTGATCGTGTTCGCCGACGAAAAGGCCGGCATGACCAACGGTGAAGGCACGCATGTGATCAACATGCCGCACATCCACGACACCCTGTCGCCGATCCTCTACACCATCCCGCTGCAGTTGCTGTCGTACTACGTCGCCGTGCTCAAGGGCACCGACGTGGACCAGCCGCGCAACCTGGCGAAGTCGGTGACGGTGGAATAAGCCTGACTGGCGTTACCGAGAGGGGTGAAGCTACGAAATAAAGTCTGTCGGAAATAAATAAAGTCTGTCGCTGGCGCCTTCGATCCCCCGCGATTGAGGAGCCGGTGACGCTTTGTCCGGGCCACCGTGCTCGGGACGCACTTCAAGGTTTAGACGAGCAAATGATCTTAGCTATTCAGCCTGAGGAGACGGTGCGTTCCTTTGTGGCAAGAACTCTTTTTATTAAAGGGAAACATTCTTCCGAGGAGGTTTTTCGGAAGTTTCCCAAAAACTGCATCTTAAGCACGGATATTTTGTCAATCGCCGGAACGCAGGGATGGATTGGTTGCTACGGCTTTAACAAAATTCTTCATAAGCATACTGATTATCCGTTAAAAGAGATTTTTAAAAATATTCAAGATATTTCCTACTCTAGGGACGAATATATAGGTCGTCCGAATCTCTATAGTTCCGATAGTACCCAGGCCGGATTTTGCCCAGTTTGTGTTGCCGAAGATGTTGAACGCTTAGGGTTCTCCTTTTGGCGACGTGCTCACTGTTGTGAGCTGAAAGTCTGTGCTGAGCACAATGTAGAGTTAGTCAAACGCTGCCCATACTGTGACAAGCCGTTCCGCCATGGTGGCCATGATCTGAATGTGATGTGGGCTAACTGTGAGGGACAGCAGTTTAAAGATAGCTCAGTGATGTTGAACGCAGACCAATTTGAGCTGAAGAAAGCTCAATTCTTTGCAGAGATCCTGTCAGCCACCCATCACCTCTCTGAGGAGGCAGTTCTTGCAGCCTTGGATGAGAAAGTCCATCAAAATGACAAACTAAAGCTTAAAATTTGGAACTCCAGATACAACCAGCCTCTAGGATATACAATTAAACGGCGGCTAGAGATTGTCCAAGAGGCCAGGTCTAGGAACAGGCTGCCACATGGAGAAACTACTGATTTTATTATTCAGGCTATATTGGGAGTCTATGAAAGATTTGCTGACTTTGTCATTGACGTGAAGTCGTATGGGGACGAAGTTCGCCCAGTGGAGACATTATGGTCTACTTATATAGCAGGACATCAAGAGTCAACACATTTCGTTGAAGAAAACTATGACCAAGGTGTTGGTGTCTGGTGTTGTCCGTTCCCTGCTAGGGACTTTTTACGGATGTGGGATTGGCGGCCAGTGTATTATCCCTGCTGTAGTTTTGAGCGACCAAAAAGAAAAGGTCCTCAACCTCGACCCGAGCTAGTCAAGAAAGCGCCGCCGGGTGTTTACAGACGGAAATAGGTTTCCGCTCTAAATGTACGCTACGAGGACTAACCTCCAATAAAGTGATTCCCATGAGTATCGATATCCCCGTCATACTATAGGATCAACAGCTCAATCCCTGGCGGTGAGCACCGCTTTTCCTCTCTCAGGCCGCTAGGGAGCCAGAACAGGTCACATATAGACTCCGTGTTCAATTCTGAGCAATACGTCTCGAACCTCGGGATACCCGCTAGGTTTGGTCAGCATCTCGCAAGGGCTGCGTCGGTTGAGCGCAAGTACTGGTGAACCGAGCCACCTATCGGCGCTTTTACGGTTTCCTAAGGTGTGACTTGCCTGCATCAAGACTTGTACCCGTCTGAACTCGTAGCCACGGTATGTTGAGCTCCAGCATGCTGGCGGGCGCGAAAGGGCCAATCCTAGGATCGAAATCTTACTCATGTCCTTACACCTCGTTCGTTTCTTCAGCTAGCGTGAGGGGCTACCGAAATCCGCTGGCCTTACCGCATTGCACGTGGTCGTGAAGGACCTTCGACTTGGAGCGATGCAGCACCGTGGATAAGAATGCTCTTGAGGCGGGGTATCGGTTCCGATTTTCCAAGCAAGACGAGAGCATGGGAACCCGGGCGTAAAGCTCGGTTGTAGTGACTGGACCGCGCTGCAGTCCAGTAATCGCCTCGTACGCCGTTCGTATCATGCTGAGCAGCCGAGAATCCCGGGCCTCCCAGTCAATGGGGTGTTTTTCCACTTTGGCCGGTTTGACGAAGGTTTGCTCTTTGGCCATCAACCATGCTTTGTCGTTTCTATAAAGCCAGGCATAGATAGAAGGAATGGTGTTTCTCAAAGCCTGGACCCCCAGTTCAGGATGCAAATTGTGTAGGTATTGCCACTGCGCTCTGTGCTCCGCTAGTTCCCGGCTGTTCCTAGCTTCAATAGCCAGGGCATTGGTAACTGGATTGGCACGCAACAACCTATTGATCGTTGAGACCGAGATATCAAGCTCTTTACAAAGCTTCTGTTTCGGAATGCCCTTGCCCAGTTTTGAGAGCAGAACCTCTTTAAGCTGGCCTTTTAATCGTTTGGGCCTTGGAGTGTTTTTGGTTGGAGCCGCAGCGTTTGAAAGCGAGACTTGCTCATCAGGTTTTCGCGATGGAGTGCTAGCGACTCGCTGGACTAATCTGGCGACTTCAGCGTCGTAGGCCTTCAGGAACGAGCGCAGGTCATCAAATAGCCAATCAATCAGTAGCAGATGCTTCAAAGGATGAATGCTTCTGCGGGGGGTACGGATAAGCTGGTTCATAAATGACTCAGTGCTTTTCTCATCTTCCGGCAATGATTCAAACAGATGAAAGCGGCGAAGCGGCTCTATGCGATCAAGCAGCGATGCAGATCTACCCCCTTGGAGCACAGCTTTTCGATAGGTCGCAGCGACGGTGCAGGACTCGAGGGACATTACTCTGCCGATGACCGCAAGATCGATGACATTGTTTGCCAAGTTCAGGAAAGCCGGGCGTAACCACAGCTTCTGTGAGGAGGCCTGTTGGATCAAGCAGTCCTTGGTAGGTAGCGACCATTCAAACCTACCTGACCACCGCCTACTTTTGGTGGATACCATGAGCCAAGCTTGGTGGCGTGGACAGATCAACACACCTGGATATTGGTGTGTGAGGTGCCAGTAAGCTATACCATGTGCGTACACATCCTCGCGCATACAATACGGACATGCTTTCAACGGATGTTCAGCGCCAAAACCACTTGATACCAAGCCAAGTCGATATTTAAGTGAATCAATTCGATCGCCTTTTATAGTTATTATTGCATCTTCAATTTTGGTTTTATTTTGGAACGGTATAAATACTGAGAATATTGTGTGATGTAGGAGAATCGATTCAGCGTTTCCCCAATAATGAAATCCATTCTGTTCTAAAGCTGCTATGCCGCAAGGAATATCATGCTTTATAAATTTCTCAGATAGGCCCAGCACGGAAGTCGATGTAGTCGCAGGGTCCAGGTTACCCATTACCAGATGCTGTCGACTGCATAGGCTGAATAGTGTTTCGTCGGGTAGCCAGTCCAGCCGAGGGAATTGCCCTCTCACCCATTCCTGACCTGAAGTGACGCTCATGTGGCCTCCGAGCGGAAACAGAGGAAATGAGTTTAGCTGCCAGCTACTCGTGCTACGGATCAATTTCGCCTAAACAGGTAGGCGATTATTCACGAATCGTAGGTCCCATAACTGGGGGGATTTACCAGATTTTTTTAATTACCGGGTCATCTATGCATGTGGGTTTTTGGCGCTACAAGCACCGAAAATACTGGGAAGTCAGTAAAAAAGCGCCGGCGGAGGCGCAACTTAGCTGTTTTATTCCAGTTGTCAACCGACATTTTTCAGCGGTACCATGCATCATTAATTGACGTTTACTAAAGGCAGTACTGAATCTGAAGATGCATTACAAACGACCGATGCAAATTCTGCCTAATTAACGTCGAGGTTGCTATGAAAGTGCAGCTATCTCAAACGAGATAGTTTGAGTGCCTATTACTGAAGCTTGAGGAACCACAACATGGAATCTGGATAGAAAACCCAGGAGCCAGATAGACAAAGGCCCAAGTGTGACCTTGGGCCTTTGAGGATAAGTCAGCTTTCGACTCCTGACGAATCCATTGTCTATCCCCTCGCGTAGGGCGTCAAGCCCTGCACGGCTCCGCTCGTCTCCAGAAAAGTATACTGCGCGTGGTGTAGCTATCGCCGTGCCCGCGCTATTGGATGGCTTATTCAACCGATGTAGGTGGACTGTTATTCGTCACCTGCTAAGGATTGAATGGATGGTAGATAACATAAGTGGATCTAAAAAAATCGTTACTCCGCATAATAGGCCGACAAGGCCGTTTCAAATGGGGAGATATTTACTTATCCGGAATTTATGCGGTCCCTGGTGAAGCGCCCAAGGGCTCTCGTATATGCCGCCTTAATAGCAGGAAGCTTGGACGAGCACTGCATCTTCTTTCTACCCCTGAAAGAATCTTCGCACAACTCGCTCTTTATAATCCCGACGTGTTCGAGTTGCATGAGCAGAAAATGCTCAGCCCCATTCCACAAGTTCATCCACTTCAAGGAAACCCCTTAGCTGCTGGGCTGAAACTTCTGCCAGTGAAGGGAACATCATTGGTTGCAGAGGAAATCGGTCTCAAACACGCTACAGCTGTCGTGACCTACGATGATGGTGAGCGCCAGAGGGTTCCCCACCCCTATTTGGGCGATCTGCTTCTCTATATCCAGCCGCAAGGCTCGGACCCCTATGCCGTGAACTGGACAGTAAAGTTGAATGCGATGGATTTTGATGAGGTCGCTCGGGGAAGTTTGAAGAGCTTGGCGAAACAGAAAGAAAACCGCGAGAAAGCTCGCTTACGGCACGCCTTGGAAGAGATTTACTACCACAGTGCAGGCATCAGGACTGTGAGGGTTTCCAGGGATCTGCTGGACCCAGTCCTAGTGGCCAACTTGGATCTTCTGTATGGCTACCATGATCGCGAGATCAGCCTCGAATCAAATCTTCTCGAGGATTTCTCACACGACATCGAAGACTGTGTCACCCAAGGGAGACCAGTAGCGTCCGTTGCGTTGATGTACGGACAGCGGTGGGGGCGGCGTGATCTGTTTCTGACGAAGATCTACAAAGACATATGGGAGCGCAAACTACCGGTCAGTTTGTTTGACCCGATACTTATCGATCATCCATTGGTGACGGATGCGCCGGATGTTCTGCGGGTCTATAGCTCACTTTTTGCCGGGCTGCCCGAATGATCACTGGTTCTAAGCTGAGAGCACCTGAAGGATTCAAAGGGCTGACGAAGGATGTCGAATACTATTTCCTTGCAGGTGACGGCAGGGCAAACAGGGCACGCCTTGTATTTTTTGATGAAGAGGGCACCACTGCGAGTTTGCTAACGCTTTCCCGGCCTGAATTTGATCTGGCCCTGACCAATGGTGATCTTGTGGAATGCGGTAGTGACGCCACACCTCCTTGGTTAATGGCCATCCGGGGCATTTCAGTGGATCAATTGGAAAAAGATCGGGTAAGGGCAACGAAAAGCTACGATGAGATGGTTAACAAGCGTTACCTCGCCATAGCGGAGTTGGTAGATCATGCTGAAGAGATCCTCTCGAACGACAATCCCGAATCGATCATCAACGCTCATGCTGCCAATCAGTCACCTTCTCAGAATGCAGCCCGGTTGAGGTTTTGGTTTTTTAGCTATCTAGTGTTCGGCCGCTCGAAGTGGGCGCTTATGCCCAAGTTCGACCGCTGCGGTAGAGGCAAAAGGGAACAGAACGCAGACGGGCAAATGTTGGGAAGGCCGCCAAAGTCAGGACGCAAATCCCGATCCCCTGCTACGGCCGAAATGCAGGCTTCTATCCTGGACGGGTTCATCAAATACAACGATAAAACTAAATCTGACGCTGAAATCTTTGGTGCAGTGCTGGTCGGTGAATTCGGTTGTGTTCCTTTTACAACATCGACAGGAAATAAGAAGTTCTATCATCCCGAAGGTAAGCCTTTCCCCACAAAAGGACAGTACGATTACTACCTTGGTCAGGCGATAAGTACGAAGGCGTATAGGAAAGCACGTAGAGGTACCAGTGGGGCTCGAGCTAAGTCCGGGTTTGTTGGGAGCTTTTCCCATGACTTGGTCAATGTAAACCAAGTTGTTGAGTTTGACGGCTACAACCCCAAAGGCAAGATATCTGGCTTGCTCGAAGGATCCGCTATGGATTCGGCCTGTATAGTTCGAGGGGTGTGTGGCCAGTCTGGTGCCGTCGTCGCCTTGGGTTTCTCCGAAAACAAAGAAACCATGGAAGCTTACCGCATGGCCCTGTTCTCGATGGCCATAAGCAAGGTCAAATTTGCGTCGTTGTTCGGCCTGACTATCAGAAAAGAAGACTGGCCTACTTACGGTCTGCCGCAAAACATCGTCTTCGACCGTGGGCCAGGCTCTACCATGGGCGTACCGACTCGTTCAGAAGCAGTGGCCCGTGACGAAATGATGAGTTGGTTATCCAGACTTGAGCTGACTCCTACCCACTCGGGTCAGTCGAAGGCCACGGTTGAATCGTCACATCCTCGGACTAAGTCCGACAATGATCAGCCAACACACTTTCATAGCTCGCTCAACTTTGTGGAGATATGCAAGCGGCATATTCTACAAGCTATTTACGATAACCATGCTTCAGATGCTGAAGGGAAGATGACACCTGAGATGCTAGATGTGGGCTTCAGCCCCACCCCACATAACATTTACAAGTTCTACAGTGATCTTGGTTACGATTCCGGCACGGAGGTAACTTTTGACTACGCCGTGAGAGAATTCCTGACACCTCATCCGGCGCACATCAAAAGGAGTGGGGTTTATTTTTATGGTCGTAAGTACAATTCATCGAAGCTGATTGATACCTCGGTTTTTGACCGCATTGCGCTCAATGGCCAGATACCGGTCACAGCTTATGTGATGACCATGTGTGTTAGACATATCTGGATCGAATTAGAAGGCGTTTTGTACGAGTTGGACTTTGTAAAGCCGGCGAGCGTCCATCCCAGCAGCGTCGACATTTCGCTGTCGGATCTTCAGGTGCTCAATGAGAATCGGCTGCGTGGCAATGCGCAGCTTCGTGAAGAGCAGCCCGCAATCCTTCAGGATCGCAATGCCCAATTTCTTCACGCTACAGGCAAAGCCTGGGACAGTGGTACCCGCAAGCTTGGGCGTCCTGCGAAGGGAGGAGCGTCTGAACGTGATGCCGCCGACCAGAAGCGGTTGATGGGGAAAGGCAATGACTAACATCTTTTCTGCGCGCTTTGACGGGCTGGACACGCTGGCTGATATCCGGAGTTTGATTACAGTGCAACCTGATCCGGTGACCGGGCTTGAAGAGTTGAGTCCTGGATTGGCCGCTGAGCGTTTGTCAGAGGTACTGAAGACGATTTTCCTTCCCAACCAGTTTTCTTTGGACTTCATCAAAGACAGCGTTGATCGTGCGCGCAGCTTTTCGGCTGAGAGTTTCTCCACGGACCAGCAATATCAGCGTCGGCTGTATCACCCCCCTGAGAACGAGGCCTTTCCTATCTGCCTCACCGGCCTTGCAGGGGTTGGGAAGAGCCAAACTATCAGTGCGCTGATGAAGGTGATGCCTGGACCTGCACCATATGCATCCGCTCATTACCACGAACCTCATATATTAATCTCGTACTGGTACGCCAGCGCGAGGGGTAAAGCTGGCGGCAGACAGCTGTTGGAAGACTTCCTCGGTGGCGACGCGACAGGAGTTAGAGCGAATACATCAAAGCTACTGACGGAGTGCCGGCGTAGGGTTAATCGTGATGGTGTATCACTAATGATGCTCGAAGAGATGCAGCATCAGAGCACTGGCCAAGGGGGGGCCCGCGTTACGGATATTCTCCTCACCATGGCCGGGCTTGGGGTTCCGATGATCTATGTAGCCAACTACAGCCTGGGTCACAAATTGCTGACAAGGAACAGTGAGGACAAGCAACGGCTTCTCTCTGAACCCCGTGTGATGCTACCGGACCATCCTGACTCGAAGGCCTGGAAGGAGTATGTTCTAGAATGCATACGCGTGAGCGGGGGGCGCGTATCTGCAGATCCCTGTGCCCTGGTACATGAGCTGTATCGCTGGACGTTCGGTATAAAGCGTCTGGCGGTTCAACTGATCAAGGTGGCGTATCTTGAGGCCCGTGCAGCCCGTCGCCATACGATTACTTTGGAGGACGTCAACAAGGCATACCTTTCAGCCGCTTACTCCAGCAGTAGGGACGACGTCGAGGAGCTAATTCGCCTCAGCGTTCATAAGAGCAAAACCGGGGGCAGGCCTGACCTTCGTTGCCCGTTCCCGGTGCCGATGCCATCAAACGTCTTGAGCTTTGCCAAGGACGATCGTGCTTTACGGGTGAGCGAGAAGATTTTTGTTTCATCCCTTACAGCCGAGGAGCGCAAGACTTTCGAGCTGCTCCATCCACCGGGTTCACCGTCCAATCTCCCTTCGAAGCCCAAGCGAGAGAAGAAACCAGCATTGCCCGCCCAAACTCGAGAAGGCTTAGAGGATGCGTACAGCCGATTGCTATCAGAGTCCAAAGGGCCACCTAAGCCCAGAGGCCCTACAAAGTAAGCGCTACGAAAGCGGTCCCATTGTCCTCCCAAGACATTGTCAGTCCTATGAAGAGGGTGTGGCCAGCAACAGCGCAGGCAACACTTGCTCGGCCGAACCCATGAGCATCAGCTCGTTTGGAGCCCCTAGGCAAACGTCTGCAATGTTTACGTGGATGACCGTCGCGCCAGATGTCGACGCGATTTCAGGTATATCCGCCGCAGGCCTGACGATTCCTGAGGTCCCGACGGAGATCAGAACGTCGCAACTTTTGACGTCAGCCAATGCTGCTTTCCAACATCCTGAAGGCAGATCCTCTCCAAACCACACAACTCCGGGTCGGAGTTTCCCATTGCACCGGGTACACCGTGGAGGCTCTACCCATTGTCCTTCTGCAGAAACCTGGAGTTGTTCAGTTGTGAGTTCAGCCGGACGCTTGCAGGCAAAGCAGATCGGATTGATCAAGCTGCCGTGCAAATGCACAACGTTTTGAGATCCCGCGCGCTTGTGCAGGTCATCAATATTCTGAGTGATAACTGAAACCTGTATGCCGGTGCTCGCCAGTCGGCTAATCGAAAGATGAGCGGCGTTTGGTTGGGCTTGGCCAGCTTGGGAACGCCGCCAGAGGTACCATCCCCAGACCAGTTGAGGGTTCTCTCGAAAAGCCCGTGCTGTTTCCAACTTTTCAGGGGCATGCTTCTCCCAAAAGCCTGTGAGCTTGTCGCGAAATGTTGGAATCCCACTTGCAGCAGAGACGCCGGCGCCGGTGAAAAACACGACTTTTCGAGCAGCAGCCAGGGCTCCGATAGCTCTATCCCAATCGTTCATCTGGGGACTTTCGCGTCTGTAGCGTAAGTGACCGGGGAGTGATAGCTGCTTTCGGTAGAAGAGCTGAAAACCGGACCCATTGGGGACACGTCAGGATCTGACGCTTCTTCGATCCGACCCGCCAGCAGCATCTGAAACGGATTTGGATAGTGGCGCAGGAGAAATTTGGCGTCACGGCGTATCCGTTCGGGCAAAGATGAATCTTGGGATAGCTCGAGCAGAAATTCCCCCGTTTGGATGACTGCTTGGGTGCGTTCATTCGGCATGGTCATTTTGAGGCCCTCAAAGTCATCACTCAGTAATACTTGGGTACTCAATCTCGGCAGTTGCGTCATTGCACAGACTTGACCGCTCGTTTGCATTCGATTTTGAGCTGCAAGTCCAAGAGTTATCGTGGTGCTGTAGATGGAGGATTTGGGAAAGCGTGAAGCCACATCGTCACAATTGCACTGTACGGAGCTTTAACGGCATTCTCAAGACTCCCCGTGGCACGCGGCCTCTTGCGTTGTTCAGTGCGCAGGGTACGACTTGCGAATGGAGTTGCTCACTCGACCGTTTCTGGTTGCTCAGGCATGCGGCCCTATCCTAGCTAGCCTGGGTGCTGGACACCTTCGCCTCGGTATAGATGCGGTTAGCTCGGGAAGCTTTCCCAGTGGTCGAGTGAATCAGCGAGCCTTGCAGACGCTGGAACCCGGGGGGCGAAATCGCTAATGGAATAAATGCAGGTTGCAGCGCTGTGCTTTTCTGCGATTGCGGCCGAATCCATTTGTGGACGAGGTTATGGCTGAGTGCGATGCTGGCAATCGAAGCACCAGGCTGGGCACACTCTTGAATGACTTGGGCTCTGAAGGACTTGGAGTAGGAACGGCGTGTTGGTTGCACGAAATACCCGCTTAAAAGGCTAGAACTGGTGTCCACTTAATTTAAGTGAACACCATGTCTTGGCTTTTCGGGGCTGGGTAGATGACTTGGCCGGACGCATATACCGTATCGTTCACAAGTCCCACATCATCGAACTGAAAGGCGAATCAATGCGAAGAATCAAAATTCGCAAACGGCCGTAAGAGCATCTGACGCTTATCCAGGTGGGGAATACGAATGCAATTGGTCAAGTTGAATGCAAGCAGGTGGTCAAATACAACTAAATCAGATTTTTTAAGTAATTTTTCCTTAACGGAATTAAGTTTTTTGCTATGCTCCTTGGATCATCCTACCTAATCAGATCTGTGGGTTGAAACCGTAATAAATCCCAGTCCCGCTGCTAGCCCCTATTGGAGTTCAACAGTCCAGAGGTGATCCAGGTGGGTTGTGTAGATGCGGCTTAGTTTCTGGATGCTTCATACCCCAGGCTGGCGTTACGGGAATACGTCCAAGGTGTACCGTACCTCGGCCTCATTTTTCGTTGAAATGATCCATCAAAGATTTATGAGGCGCGGCGGCTGTATGTTGGCGAAAATATCAGGTGTGTATTCTTCTGGTTTGCGCCACTGACAAAGCCAGTGGCGTAAGCCAGCCTATTAATTATCTGACGTTACGGCTTGGCAACGTGCCAGACTTGGTTGACGCCGTCACCGGTTGTATCCCCTGGCTTGGTATCTTTGACCCAGCTGTAAAGTGGCATGCCTTTGTATGCCCATTGTTTTGTGCCATCGTCTCGAGTGACGACAGAGTAATCATGACCCGCTTTCGCGTCTGCGGATACCGGTAAAGGTGGCCAGTTTGAAGCGCATGGCCCATTGCAGACCGACTTGCCCGAGGTGTCCTTACCGAAGGTATAAAGAGTCATACCTTTCGCGTCTACGAGTACTTTTCCCTTGTCCGTTTCAGCAAGCTTGACTGGCGCATCGGCGAGCGCCAAACCCGACATGCAGTTGGCGGCAACAGCGACGGTGAGAATCATCTTTTTGAACATATGTATTTCCTTTGGTCATTTTTAATTTTTAGAAGACCCACCTGCTTTTGAAACGGCAAGCGATCAGACAATAGACGAGCCACAAACAGGTTAATTCGATTCCGTAGAAAAAACGTCCCGATATCATTTTTTGCTGGAATGCTGGGCTCCCCCCCCCCCGACCCTGTGCCTTCCTCAATTGAGCAAAGCGACGCTCACGGTCAAGCATCATTGGCTCATCTCAATGAGCGACGGCGATCCATCATCCAGGACTCATCATTTTCACTCATTATTATTCACTTGGTCGTGGAGTATCAGCAGGCCCCCATGAAGGCCTGCGCTGTTCAATCAGTCGGCCTTGAGCGTCGACACCACCTTGTTGCTGGCGAGATTGACTGTGGAGATACTCAAGTCCTCATTGAGGACATACGCCTTCGACTTGTCTTTGGTGAAGACAATGGCCTGGCGGGGTGCCTTCAAACCGGTCACAGTGGTGGTCACTTTCAGCGTTTTGGTGTCGATCACTGAAAGGCTGTTGTCACCGAGGTTACCCGAGTAGACGTGCAGCCCGTCTGGAGTGAGGGCTGCGCCGTAGGGGTCTTTGCCAACCATGACGGTGGTTGTGATGGCGCGTTTTTGAGTGTCGACAACTGCGATGCTGTTACTGCCGCTGTTAGCCGCGTACAGCGTATTGCCGTCCGCCGATATGGAGATGGCGCGCAACTTGTTGAAGCCAGTGATCTCACCTTCAATCGTATTGGTCTTGCTGTCGACCAAGGTAATTTTGTCCCCAAGAAAGTTGGTGACATAGACGGTTTTGCCGTCAGGGCTTACTCGGATGCCCTGGCGCGGTTGGGAGAAGCCAGGTACCACAGCTACTGGCCGCTGGTGATCAAGGTCAATGACCGACAGCGTGCTGGCCGCTTCATTGTTGACGTAGAGCAGGCTTCCGTCCTTGCTGAGTGTGGTACCAAAAGCACCTGCACCCAACGGAATATCTGCGATCACTTTTAAAGTCTTGGTGTCAATCTTGCGCACGACCCCCAAACTGCTGTCGGAGAGGTAGAACACATCGCCAGTTGGCGAAAACACAATATTTCGCGGCGTGACGTAGCCGGTGAGAACCTGGCGAACCTTACCGGTTTTCAAATCATAAACCACTACATCTGGACGCTGACTGTAAGAGACCACCGCCGTCGTTTCATCAGGGCTGACGGCCAGCGAGTTGTTGTGAATATCGCCGTCAAACGTCCAGCGATCTTGCGCGGCCCACGCGCTCATCGATGCGGCCAACGCAACACCCAACGTCAGGGCTGTGACGGTTTTCTTTATCACATTCATCAGAGTTTCCTCATAGGGTAAGCAAGGCATCCAGTCGCGCCTTGGCATATACAACTCGTTCATCGCTGCAAGGCAATGAGTTGACTTTATGCGTCGTTGATAAATTCCGCAAACAACTTGTTTTGGTAGCTCTTACCTGTTTTATAAATAGGTCTAGCTATTCCTGGCTCACGAATTGACTGCAGTTTTCCCAGAATCGCTCAAGCCCAGGCGAGATGTATTTGTCCCGGTGGCGGATCAGAAAAAAACGTCGGGTCAGTGCAGGCAACGCGTGCGGCAGTTCAACCAGAACTTCAGAGGCCAGTAGATCCCGAACGACCCAGCGGGACAGGCAACTGATGCCGATGCCTTGTGCGAGGGTATGCTTGATGGCCTCCGAACTGCCGATCTGGCGCGTTTCGGCGAGATCGTGCAAATGACGCAGCAGCAATTGTTCGACTTCTTCACGGGTACCAGAACCTGGCTCGCGCAGTAGCCATTCAGCGGTACGAAGATCATCAAGTGTGACCTGCTGCTTTAGTGCCAAGGGGTGCCGTTGGCCTGCGACAATAAGCAACTCATCAATAAGCCAAGGCTCGGCACTGAGTTCGGGCAGGTGGCAAGGCCCCTCGATCAGGCCCATATCAATCTCGAAATCAGCGACTCTTCTTGCGATAGCCATGCTGTTGGCCATGTCGACATCGACCCTCAAATGTGGTGTTGATTGACGTAGCTCACCGAGAATTAATGGCAGAACATAATTGCCTATCGTGGTACTGCATCCTACCCGCAAGCGTGTCTTCAGCCCGGCATGGCCGGGTAAGAAACTGGCCTCTATCTGTTGTGCATTCTCAAGCATCCTTCTGGCTTGAGGCAGTAAGGCATGGCCGTTATCGTTCAGCACTAAACGCTTGCCTACACGGTCGAACAGCCTGGTATCCAAGGCGCTTTCCAACTCGTTCAGTGCGGCGCTGGTTGCAGATTGGGACAGTGATACCGAAATGGCGGCGCTGGTGGTGCTACCGTGCTGCGCGACGGCGCAGAAAATTTGTAGCTGGCGTAGGCTTAGCTTCAAGTAATCTACCTTCTTAATAGGTAATATAAACCTATACTATCCGTTTTTACCGCTATGCCCATCAAGCTATACTTCAACCATGTCATATTGAAGGCACACTGAAGCGGGAGCGCGAAAATGAGTGAGACACGACTCGCAGCTATAATGGGCGGCAGCCATCCACTGGCGGCTTTGTCCAATCCACGAGAAGCGATCCGGCAGTTCACACCCAACTGGTTCGCCGCCACGATGGGCACCGGGATTCTGGCGCTGGCTCTGGGCCAACTGCCCTTTGTTGCGCAGTGGCCCAAAGCGTTAGGGGAAGCCTTGTGGTTTTTTAATATCGTGCTGTTTTGCCTGTTTACGCTGATGTACGCGAGCCGTTGGGTATTGTTCTTCGACGAGGCCAAACAGATCTTCGGCCACTCCACTGTATCGATGTTTTTTGGAACTATCCCCATGGGATTGGCGACCATCATCAACGGTTTTCTCCTTTATGGTTTGCCACGCTGGGGGGGTGGGGTAGTCGCTTTAGCGGAAGTGTTGTGGTGGATCGATGTCACCATGGCATTGGCCTGCGGGGTGCTGATCCCGTATATGATGTTTACTCGCCAGCAGCACAGCATTGATCAGATGACAGCAGTATGGCTGCTGCCAGTAGTTGCGGCTGAGGTGGCTGCCGCCAGTGGCGGTCTATTGGCTCCGCACCTCGCTGATGCGAGCGCACAGTTCACCATGCTCATCACCAGCTACGTGCTGTGGGCCTACTCGGTGCCCGTCGCCTTGAGCATACTGGTGATCCTGTTACTGCGCATGGCGCTGCACAAACTACCTCATGAAAGCATGGCAGCATCGAGCTGGCTGTCTTTAGGGCCGATCGGTACCGGGGCTTTGGGGATGTTGCTGCTGGGCAACGATGCTCCAGCAATCTTTGCTGCTCATGGAATGGCAAGCATCGGCGGCGTAGCCGAGGGCATTGGCTTGATCGGTGGTGTGCTGTTCTGGGGGCTGGGATTGTGGTGGATGGTATTGGCGCTGCTAATTACCGGGCGCTACTTCAGGGAGGGCATTCCCTTCAACCTCGGCTGGTGGGGCTTCACCTTTCCGCTGGGAGTGTACGCTGTAACAACCCTCAAATTGGGCTCTATGCTGCACCTCACGTTCTTTAGCTTCTTTGGCGTGGTGCTGGTGTTGATGCTGACTGTCATGTGGATGATCGTCGCGGCTAAAACCCTGGCTGGTGCCTATCGCGGCAACTTGTTCGTCTCGCCGTGTATCCACTCGCTGAGCAAGGCGAGCAAAACCTGAGCCTTTGGCTACTTGATCGACTGTTTGGCGTGACGCAGTGTGGACAAAATGCGCTGCCTAACATTCGGGTGAGTGCAAACAGAAAGGGGACTTGGGTGTGGCATTTCCAGCAATGAAAAATTAGGGAAGGCGAGCCGAACACGCGGTATGGCTTTCTGGGCAACACGTCCGGCAAACACGATAGTGACGAGATCAGGGAAAAGCGTCAGTAGCGTGATCAGCATCTCGATACCTTCCTCAATTTGCGCTCTGCGGAGCGGACCCTTGGGCTTATCGAGATCTGGTAACCAAGGGTACAAATTCCAAAGGACGGTTTTGTGACGTGCCAGTCCAACCTGCTCAATGAAACCTTTCAGGTTGCGTTGTGCAGGCCCCGGATTGTCTCTTGAGACATACCGTGGAAGACTGACCGTTCGAGCGGGCGATTCCAACAAGATCAATACCCTTGCGAAGACGCCGCCATCCAGTGGATCGAAATACGGTAATGTTCTTTCGCCCGTGGACTGGGCCATTACCCAGCGCGTCAATTCAGCAGTTTTCGGCAGCAGCAAAAAGTCTTCTCTTACCTTCAGAGAAATTTCCTGCTCTGCGCTCTTCTGATTGAGTAACACTACTTGGAAGCCTCCTTCTTCAGGTTATAGGCCGCTACCGATTTACGAATATCTTCCCGCGCTTCGTCTGCGCTCCCCCAGCGGCCCATTTTCACCCACTTACCCGGCTCTAACGCTTTGTAGTTTTCGAAGAAGTGCTGAATCTGTGCGAGGAGTAATGCTGGGAGGTCAGAGCATTCCTTTACATTGCTGTACATAGAGCTGAGTTTTTCATGAGGCACTGCGATTACCTTGGCATCCGCACCAGCTTCGTCCGTCATGTACATCACACCTACTGGGCGACTGCGGATGACAACGCCAGGTGATACCGGGTAAGGGCAAATCACGATGACGTCCAAAGGATCGCCGTCATCGCTCAAGGTATTTGGAATGAACCCGTAGTTAGCCGGGTAGAACATCGGCGTGCTGAGGAAGCGATCAACGAAGATCTGTCCACTTGGCTTGTCCACCTCGTACTTGATCGGCGAGTGGTTTGCAGGAATCTCGATAACGGTGAAGAAGTCATCGGGGATCGCGTTACCAGCTGGAATATCCGTGTAGCTCATGCTCATATCTCCAAGCGTCTAGGAAAGGCCAGTGCCACTGACATTTTTGCCAACAGCTATACGTGGTTCGTTTTTTTACGGTAACCAGTCCAACAGGTTTACCGGCGATAGGCCGTCAGCGCACGAATGCATCATGTCCTGCATAAAACGCACGGCTGCCAAGATGCTCTTCTATTCGCAGAAACTGATTGTATTTCTCGACCCGCTCCCCCCGGCATGGAGCTCCTGTCTTGAGATGGCCAGTCCCCATCGCGACAGTCAGATCAGCGATGGAGCTGTCCACCGTCTCCCCGCTACGATGAGAAACCATCGCCCCCCAATTTGCCCCATAGGCCATTTCGATGGCGGCTTTGGTCTCAGTCAGCGTTCCGATTTGATTAGGTTTGATCAATACGGCATTGGCGACGTTTTCTGTGATGCCTCGCTGAATCCGTTCGACATTGGTGACAAATAGGTCATCTCCAACCAACTCGATCCGGCCACCCAGAGCAGCATTCAATAGCTTCCAGCCTGACCAATCGTCTTCCGCGAGGCCATCTTCCAGTACCGCAATCGGATACTTGTCGACCCAGGAGGAATAGAGACTAATCAGCTCTTGAGCATCGACCTTACGACCCTCAGAGCGCAGATGGTAAAGCCCGTTTTCATAGAAGCCGCTGGATGCTGGATCGATAGCGATCTCGATCTGAGATCCAGAGGCGTAACCAGCCCTTTCGATTGCCTTGATGATCAGCTCAATGGCGTCTGAGTTTTTCTTGAGTGCCGGCGCAAAGCCGCCCTCATCTCCGACCGCTGTTGAATAGCCGACGTCCTTAAGCACCGCTTTCAGCTCGTGGTACACCTCGGCGCCCCATCGCAAGGCTTCCTTGAAACTGCCAGCCCCTGTAGGTGCAATCATGAATTCCTGAAAGTCAGGGCCTTGCCAGTTGGCGTGGACACCTCCATTGAGAATATTGAACATCGGGACGGGCATTCTTGCTACTTGTTCGCCGCCCAGATATTGGAACAAGGGCAAGTTCAGCGCAGAAGCCGCCGCTCTGGCAATGGCGAGGCTCACGCCCAATATCGCGTTTCCTCCAAGCCTGGATTTATCAGAGGTTCCATCCAGCTTAATCATCAAATGATCAATTTGTTCCTGGTCAATCGCATTCATGCCCCTCAGAGACTCAAGTATTTCGGTATTCACATTGCTAACGGCCTTTAACACTCCCTTGCCGGAGTACCGCTGTGTATCTCTGTCACGCAACTCAACTGCTTCGTGAGCGCCTGTAGAGGCACCGGACGGTACTGAAGCCCGGCCCATGGCGCCGCACTCCAAGGTGACGTCGACTTCAACGGTAGGGTTGCCGCGTGAATCGAGAATTTCACGTGCATGAATGGCCTGGATTTGCGTTTTCATAGATCTTCTCCAAGTAACGATTCGGGAACGTCATTAACGATGTGAAACCGTTGAGAGGCCTCTATGTCGGACGTCAGCCCTCCATGAGTATCCTGAACAGCTGCACTGCCGACACCGCAATTGCGGGAACCAAGAAGCCTCCAATAATTAGTTCAGGAATCTCTCCCACCAAGGGCATGAACTGCCCTCTTTTTGCCATCTGGAAAAGCTCCATCATTTGGTTTGAAGCAACCATTACAGAGCAGCAATACGCCGTCTGGGCTTGTAGCCTGACGCGCCTTTGATTTAGCAGATGAAAGGTCAGCAAGGACACTCCAACGCTTACGATGAAAAGCGCGGCGAACTCATAGACGGATCCTGTGAAAAACCTGCCCATCACAAGCCCGAATACTATGCTCAGCGTCACTGCGCTCATGTGGTCTCCCAATTCTCTAAAATGATTTTGATGAGCCGACGTCGGTGAGCTCCATTTCGCGATCTCATCTTTGGATTGCCAACCGCCATCGCGCTCAACGTTGCTGTGCTCTCAGCTTGTAGCCCGGTACGCAGGTCTGGGCTACGTCGGCCTTGCAGGACTTCTCACTGGGCATACGCAGCGTGACCAATGCGCCTTCGAGCGAGGTGACGATGTACCACCCCTCGCTCGAGACCTGTTGACTGCCTGCGATGCCGGCCAGAAAAAGTGACCAGAAAACCAGTCCTACGAGAAGCGGCTTGTTGTCACGAGCCCAGTTAGCAGGGGCTGGCTGTGGACGTAGGTTATAAACTCGGTACATGGCGCTTATCCTTTTTATTGGTTGTCCAACAAGGTGCGTTTTTTAGTTTTTCGCCTGGCCCACTCGACCGTATTCGATGGGCAGTTTGATATAGCTCAGTGAAAACGACTCCTTGGCCAATGCCTCCAGCAACCTGTCGCACCCAATTTCATCAGTGGATATAGTCACCGTGACGGGATGGTCGGCACCGCCGAGGAAATGCGCCGTATGCAAATGCCCCAAATGATCTAGCCCCTCTGTACCGCTCACCAACGTCGCACCCAACGCGCCCTCTCGCTTGGCGAATTCGACCAACCACTCTCCCAGTGGAAGGTGCTGGTAGTTGGTACTCTGTTCAGTGAAAAACGTCAGTTGAAAGCCTTTCATAGAAAATCCTCTTAGGTTGCAAGAGCGACCGATGCTTCGGTCGACCATGCATCTTCATTTACGAGCTGTTTCTTCAAGCTGAATTACGACGCGTCACTAAGTGGTAACTCGCATAACAGGAGGACTGCTCGCACCTTGCGTAATTCGTCAGCGTGATCGCGCAGGAAGGCGCGCAGCTTGTCCTCTGTATCCAGCAGTTCCAGGCACTGGGGGTGACGCATATCACCCAGCTCCGGGTGATGATGCGAGATGCGATGCCCCGGCAAATAACCTGCCGAAATCGTCTTGAGCATGACCTGCTCGATTTTTGCTTTCTGAGCAACTTTAAGGAGGTGCTGGGCTAGCGCAGGTGCGCTCAGGTGGTGCCAGAAGCTGGTAACCCGAGCGCGACTAGCGCCAGGGAAATAGAGTTGCAAAGCTGTCAGGCGATCTTGACGATCCTCGGTCATTTCTCTTCCCCCTCCAGAGCCACTTTCCGCTCGTTTTCAGATTTAGTTTGTGCGTGGAACTGCTTGATATCGGAGAGCCGGATTTCCTCCGGCAGCGGACGGTGATGCTTGCTGTGACCAACGCGCTGTGCGTGATAGATCCCGGTGTGCCCGGATACGAGGTAACTGGCGATACAAGCAATGGCCGCGAGGGGGGCGATTTCAGGCCCGAACAGTTCCATTGCCATGACAATGGTTGCCAGCGGCGTATTAGCTGCACCAGCGAAGACGGCGACAAAACCGATACCAGCCAGCATGCCGAAGGGAAGATGTAACAGGGGCGCTAGCGCGTTCCCCAAGGTGGCGCCAATGTAAAACAGCGGTGTAACTTCGCCGCCTTTGAAACCAGTGCCCAGTGATACGACGGTGAACACCATCTTTCCAAACCAATCCCAAGGAGCCATTGGCATTTGAAAGGATTGGACGATGCTTGGAATGCCTAAACCGATGTACTTATCGACCTCGATGTAATGATTGCCAGTGAGTGTCCACACAGCGATTGCGATCAGCAGGCCGCCGACGAAGGGCCTTAATGGTGAATAGGTGATAAGCCGCTTAACGAAGGCCCCGAGCTTGTGGGTCGCTGTAGCGAATAGCAGACCGGTGAGGCCAAAGACAATCCCTGCTGCCACCACAGCCATGACGCTCCAAAGCTGCACGGGAACTACTTCGCCGATGACGTAATGCGTGTGAACCACTCCCCAGGCTTGCCCCACTTGGTCAGCAACTATGGCCGCAACCACACAAGGGAAGAGCGCGTCGTAACGCATGCGTCCAATAGCCAAAACCTCAAGCCCGAACAAAGCACCGGCAAGAGGGGTGCCGAAAACGGAGGCAAAGCCTGCACTGATACCGGCCATGAGAATCACCCGACGATCTTCTCGGCGTAGCCTGAAGACATGCGTCAGTTGATCGGCAAGAGCGCCGCCCATCTGCACTGCCGTACCCTCACGTCCAACAGATGCACCGAAGAGGTGGGAAACCACGGTTCCGATCAGCACCATCGGCACCATGCGCAAAGGAATAATTTTTTTAGGATCGTGGATCTCATCAATGATCAGGTTGTTTCCGGCATCAACCGGTTTACCCATCAGATGGTAGGCGAGCCCCACGACGAAGCCAGCAACAGGAAGTAGCCAGATCGCCCAGCGATGAGTTTCCCGCCATTGCGTGGCGTGATCCAAAGAGAAGAGGAATAGCGCAGAGGCAGAACCCGCCAACAGAGCCACGAGACCTGCAAGCGCAAGCCATTTTGCTATGTAGGGCAGTAAGTCGAGTTGTTCAGGTCGTCGAAGTTTAGACATTTGGCCAGCCACAAAAAGTAAGTGGGCCTGACCAAAAGTGGGATTCTGAGCGCGAACGCCTACAGACCTGTTTTGATCAGGTTTCTGTAGGCATCATCAGCTGCTACGGGCGCAGCGGTTGGTTAATGGAGGAATGCCATCTCCAATGGATCGATCTTAGCGAGCTGCGATGAAAATGTAAAATCTTGTTACGGATGCCGCAGGCTTGGTCAGGGAAGATGCTCTGTCGGCGGGCATTTCCGTGAATAGCATCAAGCTAGCTCACCCCAAATCTTTAGCGGGTTTTGGTTGGTGTGACTCAATCTCGCCCTGACCGACAAAGCCCATCTCAATGGGAGACTTTATGTAGAACAGGCTAATCTGCTCTGCCTCTAATCTCTGAAAAAGACTGTCGCACTCGTCCTCCGTGATGGCGAGCTGAATTTCCACCGGCTCATCAGCCATCTCAAAAAAATACGCGGAATGTAATTTACCTGTTTGGCCGAAGCCTTCAATGCCTGTTGAAAGAGTGGCCCCCCGAAGCCCCAGATCTTTCGCCAGGTCTACAACCCAATCCCCCAACATTTTTCCTTTATAACGGCGATTTTGTTGAGTAAAGAAAACGACCAGGAAGCCTTTCATGATTAGCACCTCAGCTTGAGCTCAAATATTGATATGTCAGCAGTCCGAGTGCAGTCATAACCAGCGATCCCGTGACATGGATGCCGATGGCTCCCAACGCCCAGACAATTCGACCTTCTTGAATTAGCGTCAGCGTTTCTGCGGAAAACGTAGAGAAGGTTGTAAGACCGCCGCAAAAGCCAGTCATGATCAGGAGGCGCCACTCTTGGCTGACCGAAGGAGTCGAAGCAAAGAATGCTAGCGCGAGACCGATGATGTACCCCCCAACAAGATTGGCTATGACTGTTCCCGGAGGAATTGTCGGGAACAGAGCATTCAGTCGCATACCTAATCCCCAGCGTATCCAGGCGCCGAGGGAAGCTCCTACGGCTATCGCAAACAGTGATTTCAACATCGCTTCAATCCCTACCAATAAATTGCGATAGAACTGAGAAACCGCGAAGGCTTGGTATGCAGAAAGATATGAGATGGGGAATCATGTCCTATCCTCGATTGGGACAGGGAGCGCACCTACGCACCCTGTCTAGGGTTCACGTAGGCATCATCAGCACGAAGGCGGTTACAGGAGGAATGCCATCTCCTGATCTGATCCTATAGCATCCTGACCGAAGACATCAACAAACTCATTCACACGTCACGACAACCTCTGCAGCCGCTTAAGTCCAAAGTACATGGCTTAGAAACCATTCAAGTTATATACAACCCAAGGCGACAAGCCACGGGGAGCGCTTGGCCGACCGCGACAACGAGCGGGCTCAAATCTCCACCCAGATCCAGAGGCGAATAGATCAGCAAGCTGTAGTCAGGGAACAGCTAGGGGCCAAGATGACTGCGGTTTAATTACAGAATCTAGGGTGCTCAGCAGCCTACCGCCGTGGTTTGCTCTATCGCTTCTTCAACGTGCTGGAGATTCATACTGATGGCCAAGCCGCGACGCTGGAGGCCGGTCATCTCTATCACCGCGAAATGAGGCATTCGGAGCTATCGATCAACCATCGCAAGCTGATTGGAGCAACGTTGCGGGCCTAAGACCTTGAGTACAACCACGCCGTTACCCGGCGAGAAGTGGGTTGTGGTCGTAGTCATGCAGGATCGTGACTGGAATCCCTCGGCTGTAGAAAAAGGAACAGTATTCACTGGTGGTTACGGTGGCCGACCGCGACAACGAGCGGGCTCAACTCTACACTCAAATCCAGACGCGAATAGATCAGCAGGCTGTGGTCAGGGAGCAGCAAAGGGCTAATATGACTGCTGTTCGATTACAAAACTGAGGGTGATCGACATTCGCTGTGATTCCTCTCCAGTAAGTATCCCCAAGCCTGCGGGATAATGCGATCTTCGACGGATTCGTGCGGCGAGTTCCCCGGCTCGCTGGATGTCATCTATGATGGGTAAGGCGAATGGCCACTCCCGCAGCTCTCCTTTAGAGCCAGGTGAGGCGCTACTAATGGATTTCGCCTCACTCATAGATGACGATCAGAGGATACCGGTCGGTGAAAATCAGAAAGATCGTGATCAAGAACTTTCGAGGGGTGAAAGCGCTTGATTGGAACGTGCCAACAGCCGACATTTTTTGCCTTATAGGCAAGGGCGACTCCTCAAAGTCCACCATCCTAGAAGCCATCCGTTACACGTTCCATCCCCAGTGGAATCTTGCTCTCAGCGACTCAGATTTTTACCAATGCAAGATCGCTGATCCCATTGTAATTGAGATCACAATTGGGCATTTGGCAGATGACTTCTGTGCACTCAATAAGTACGGACTTCACCTGAGGGGCTGGGATGCTGCAGCTCAGAAGCTTCATGACGAGCCAGATGATCATTTTGAAAGCGTAGTGACCGCCCGGCTTACCGTCGAAAAGGACCTGGAGCCGAAGTGGACAGTCGTGTGTGATCGCAATCCTGACGGAGTGCAGTTCAAGCAGGCAGACAGAAACAAGGTCGGCGTGGGCCTCATCGGAGTATTTAGTGAACGAGAGCTTTCCTGGGCAAACGGAACTGCTCTTGCCAAGCTGACCGCGGCGCAGAGCTTGAGCGAGCTATTGGCCAATGCATCGAGGACCGCGAGAGGTTCACTCGACGTCGACCGCGCTGTCACCCTGACAAACTTCGACAATGCAGCAACCAAATCACAAGAGATTGCGAAGCTCTTGGGTATCCCTGTACTTGATGCCTATAAGGCCCATCTCGACTTGGCGTCCATCAACCTGAAAGTTGGCGGTCTTTCCCTGCATGACGGCGAAATCCCGTTACGCCAGTTAGGTCTGGGATCTCGCCGAATGCTTCAGTGTGGAATCCAGAAAGCAGGTCTGGAGGAAGGCCATATCACCTTGTTCGATGAGTTGGAGTTCGGCCTCGAGCCCCATCGCATTACGCGTCTCGTCAAGCACATTAGGGAGGACAAACGTGGGCAGTATTTCCTAACCACTCATTCGCCCATGGTGCTTCGCGAACTCACGGTGCAGGACCTTCATATCGTCCACAGCAAGGGCGGGGTCGTGACGATCGTCTCTGCTGCCGAGAAGGGCCTCGAAGAGCATGAGGTTCAGGGGAAGATTCGTTCTAGCGCTGAAGCATTCTTGGCCAAAAAGGTCGTCGTATGTGAAGGCGCTACCGAGGTAGGTTTCATAAGGGGCTTTGACGATCACCAACTCGAGAATGGGCAAGATCCATTGTCGTATCACGGTGTGGCGTTGCTGGACGCCAAGGGAGCCAGCAAAGTGAAGGGCATGGCCATTGCTTTCAAAAAACTTGGCTATGACGTGTCGGTGCTAGCTGATGGCGATGCCGAGAAGCAGTTCTCAGCCGCTGATGCTGCTGGGCTTGTGGCGTTAGGAATTCCCACCTACGTCTGGAGCGACAAACTTTCGCTTGAGGAACGGGCTTTTGCAGATCTACCCTGGGCTTCCGTACTTGCCAGTTTGACGCTTGCCGGAGTCGAACTTTTCTACTCGGTATACGATCAAGTGCGATCGCAGTATCAGGACGTGCTCGACCCTGACATCAGCGAGTGGCGGGATAGCCCCAAGCTGCGGACTGCAATTGGTGCTGCAGCAAAGAGTGCGGGGTGGTTCAAGGACACTACTAGAGGCGATCAGTGGTTCAAGTCGGTGAGTGCTGCTTTCAACGATCCCATGTTCGGCAAAACAAATCTCGCCGTAGAGTTGGGAAGGCTTTGGGAGTGGGCCAAGCGTGTCTGAAGACCTCGCAATCAAGCTCAACGACTGTACCTCCAAGGGCTATGTAATCGCGCCAGCGGGGTTTGGAAAGACTCATCTCATCGCAATGGCGGTGCGAGCGTCCAGCGGCCGGCAGCTTATCCTGACGCACACCTTTGCCGGCGTGAACTCGATAAAAATGAAGATGGCAAACTTGGGCGTTCGCGGTTCCCAGTACCAAGTCGATACGATCGCGAGTTGGGCACTTCGCCTCTGTTTGGCATATCCGAAGGCATCAGGGTGGAAAATTGAAAACCCGACCAGTAAACAGTGGTGTAAGTTGTACGAGTGCTGCACCCGTTTGCTGGGCAAAAGGTTCATCCGTGAGGCGGTGTCGTCAAGCTACATAGGTCTCTACGTCGACGAGTATCAAGACTGCTCAGACCTGCAACACGATCTGGTGTGTAGCCTGGCGGAGTTCCTCCCGAGCCGGATTTTGGGTGACCCCCTGCAAGCCATATTCGATTTTGACGACGGCAAGCCCGTTGATTGGGAAGCCAGCATCTATCCCGAATTTTATTGCTTGGGACAGTTGGAGGTCCCTTGGCGGTGGATCAACGCGAAGAGTCCAGCCCTTGGCGAGTGGCTAAAAGAGACAAGGCGAAAGATTGAGCTCGGCCAAAAGATTGACCTTCTTGCCAAACTGCCACCAAGCGTAATCAGTGCCCACACCCAGCCCGAGTATCTAGTCGCTGAACAGTACTCAGCGCTGTGTGGGCTGTTGAACCATAATGAGAGCGTCATCGCCCTGCACGGTGGCGATCAGCAGTCCAAGAACAAAACGCATCTCTTGGCAAAATCCATGGCCGGACGCTTTTCGTCAATCGAGGAAATCGAAGGGAAAGATCTGCACTTATTCTTTAAAAAGCTAGGGGCTGTAAAGAGCGCTCAGGATGGCTTTCTGCTCGCTGTGACGTTTGCGATGAAATGCTTTACAGGCGTACCTGGCACGTTAACGGCAGGCACTAGACGAGGCGAGGTGACCAAGCTTCGCCAAACTACCAAATATCCGCTGGTACTCCAGGCGGCAAATGACTATCTGACTGTTCCGTCCAGCAGCAATCTCAAGGCTTTTTTTCATGCATTAAAGAGTAACCCTGAAACTTCAGCCTATCGCCGTGATTTGCTCTATCGTTTCTTCAGCGTCATCAAGATCCATATTGATGGCCAAGTTGCGACGCTAGTGGAGGCTGGTGTCCTGTATCAGCGTGAAATGAGGCACTCCGGTCGGCCGATCAACCACCGCAAGTTGATTGGAACGACGTTGTTAGTCAAGGGACTTGAGTATGACCACGCCGTCATTCTCCATGCCGACTCGCTTGATGCGAAGGATTTATATGTAGCGATGACCCGTGGGGCGAAATCTCTGACGATCATTGGGACATGCAGACATCTACCAGTATTTTGAATACGCCTACGCCTACGCCTACGCCATTGCATGCGCAATCTAAGGTTTTAATAACTGCATAATTTATCTGAAAGGGACATCGATGAAAGGTATACCTGTAGGAAGTAACGAAATAGAAAAAGATTTCGCAGAGTTCACGAAAGCTAACTCAATTGAAGGGTTGCATGTTTTTTTTCGAAGGATATGTCTTTACTTAGGCCTTGATGAAAGGCACCCACTAGTTTCAGTTTTTGACACCGCTAACGGCGAAGCTATAAAAAAAATGGTAGCCTCTTGTTTGCTACGAGTTGTTAGTCAACATTCTAAGATTCTTTGGGAAGATACTGCATTACGGCTAAAAGTCTCGACCTTGTGGGATGATGTTTATTCTAAAGATATTTATAAGATATTGAAGCTTACAGGAAAAATCGCTAATCATGATCTTTTTCGGAAAATGGAAGAGGTTGAATCAACTCAATTAAGACAGTTCGAAGATTTAGCTGGATCAATGATTAGCGTGGAAACTGCTTCGGAGGTCCGTCGTAGATACCAAAAGCTTTTGAGTAGTCCTCTAACGAAAATATTTTCCGAGAGTCAAATTTACGATAGATCCTTAGTGTCGCCTGAGCGTGTGGCTGAAGTATTCAATGCTTTAGATGGTTACATTGAATCTGATAGGGTAAATTCATCAAAATCTTTCTCAAGGCTTGAGGACGTAATTACAAAATATGACGAGGATATTCGTAGGCACGGGGCGAATATATACGTTGAAACATTTGTTAGTAAAATAATACATGAAGTGCTTTCTGTGACTGCGCTGCACTTTGAGCTTAGTGGATCACAACAGTCTGCCGAATTGGTAATAGCCGGAACGGACAGGAAATATCCTCTTCACACGACAGGTGAGGTGTTTTCTTATAGAATGAATTTGGTCAATGTTGGGCCAGGCATTGCATACAACGTTCAAATAAATATTTTGGAGGTGGACAGCAGTATTGAAGTTGAATCTCAAGAGCTGTCTTTGGGGGCTTTGGATGTAGGGATACATGAGTTTATTGTAAACATGAGGTCGAATTGTGACGCCTATAGAACACCAAGCATTTTGGGTTTAATGTCTTGGACAGACTATTCTGGTGTAAGAACTGAGATCGATTTTGAACTCCTCATCATCCCTCAGAATGGAACTTTAGATTGGCAGAAAATAAAGTACCTACAGCCGTACAGTTTGGAATCTGTCGACAGCGAAGACGAGCTGATTGGCCGTAAAGATATGCTGGAGAATATCTACTCTAAACTTTCTTTGAGAAAGGGCGAGTCCTCAATAATTTACGGTCAGAAACGGGTAGGTAAGACTTCTTTGGCTAAGACGATACAGAATAGATTTAAGGCTAAAGCCAATCACATCGCGATCTTTATTGAAACTGGAAGTCTCGATAAGATTTCACCGGGTCGATTTATAAAATCATTAGGCGATAAGGTCATTCGCTCGTTAGCTCGGCATGTTTCAATTGATCCAGAAAGCTACAAAGTAGACTCATCTTTATCTCCACTAGTTTCTTGTATAGAAGATATTGTTCACGCACATCCTGATCTTAAAATCGTCTTAATAATAGACGAATTCGATGAAATTCCGTCTCAGCTTTATCCTTATACTATTGAGGGTGATTCTTTTTTTCATAATTTGAGAAGCTTCAGCGGTGAAAGTGGTGAAGGACGAGTCTCCCTAATACTAGTAGGTGGTGAGAATATGGGAGTTATCATGCAGAGTACGGATAAATTGAACAAGTTTGATGCGTCCAATGTCGGTTACTTTAATAAGTCAGAATACTGGGAAGACTTTAAAGAGCTTCTGGTAACGCCGGTGCGTGACGTTATGGAGTATAGCGATGAGGCAATTTTGAAACTTTATGAAGCAACCGAAGGTAACCCATTTTATACAAAGTTTGTCGCGAAAGTTCTATATAAGAAAATGTGTGATAGACGGTGTTCATTTATTTCTGCGGATGAGATTGAAGATGCCGTCAGGGATAGCGTACAAACAATGGAGGCGATTAATTTAAATCATTTTTGGAGTGATGGCATCAGAGTAGAGGATCCTGAGCGACGAGATCTTATAGAGACGGAACGTAGAAGATTTTTGATATCTTTTGCTGACAAACTCCGTGAGCATGGCACTGTAGATAAAAAAATGATGTTTGGGGGGGCAGACTTTGGCGTGCAAAAGGAAATACTTGATAGTTTCGTTAGCCGAAATATTCTCGTCGAAGAAGAAGGTAGTTTGAGAATTAAGCCAAAGCTATTTGAACGATGGTTAGTAGAGAAAGGCGTTCATACATTAAGGGCTGCATTTGCTGATGAAGAAGCGCTGAGTGCCTTTGAGGCGAGAGAGAGCGCTGCATATATACCAGACTCCAGCTTGATTTCATTAGCAGATAGTTGGGAACTCTATAGAGGGCGCAGAGTGGGCTCAAGCGAAATTAGAGCGTGGCTAGCTCAATTCGAGAGTAATGCAGAGCGTTGTCTAGCATTCAAGATTCTAGAAAATATAAATTTTTATGGAGAGGCTAGAGTCAGAGAGAAATTAAAAATAATACATGATGTGGTCAGGCGAGAAGTTGTTTACTCTGTTAAGAGCGGAGAGCGTTCCAGGCGCGATATTATTGTTAGTGCTTTCGGTCCACCTTCTAAAAGCGGTTCATCCTATCTGAGAATGTATGTTTCCGAAAATGGAATTATTTCAAATGGTGTAAAGAGCTCTGCTGATATACCGAAGGCTTTGAGCGGCGACGAGCAAACTAAAGCAGTCGTCTTTATCGATGATATAATTGGTTCTGGCACTACTATGATTGACTGCCTCCGGGAGTTTAGCGAGGCGGCGGGAGAGATGATTTCGCAAAGAGATATCCTAGTAGTGGTCGGGGTTATATGCGGACTTCGAAGTGGTGTAGAAAAAGTCTTACAAGTTATAGACTCTGGTGAGTTTCCATTTCGTGTAGAGCTCAAGGTTTGTGATGTCCTTGACGAAGGGGACAGAGCATTTTCACAGGTGTCACAGCTATTTGATGAGGGGGATAAGCATAAGGCACAAGTAATGGCACGCAAATATGGGTCAAAGCTCCAGTCCCGTCATCCATTGGGTTACGCCGACTCACAGTTACTAGTTGTATTTAAAGATAATTGCCCGAACAATACATTGCCTATTATCTGGTGTACCGGAGAAAATCCTAAATGGGTACCAATCTTTAAACGAATCTAGAAGCTGAGCTCGAGCGACCCCCTGAGATTACTGTTGTGTAATTGGGGCTTTAGTGCTTAGAGGTAGCATATAAAACTCTGTATGCGATACCGACGGTTTATGAGGGCTTGCCCCTGACCAGCCTCACCGCAAGGCTCAGTAGGTTGGCCGATTCCGTTGGCTGCGGTGACGGAGGAGATAAGTTGCATGGTGAGCCACTGAGTTCAGAAGGCTCGCAGTCTTCGAGCTTGATGTAAACTCAGTGTATTTGCGCTCGGCGCGCCTGCTGTTTTATGACCGAAAAAAGCATTTAAAATCAGTAAGTTGCGCGTTTTCGACAGACTTTATTTAGTAGGTTGAACAGCAGAACCTCTAAAACTAGGTGTCGCGACAGACTTTATTTCTGATTAGTACGCCGGCTGGCCCCTGAAATTGCTGGGCTCGATCCGACAGACTTTATTCCGTAGGATCAGGGGCTGTTTCGACAGCCCCTTTTTACGTTCCGATCAAAGGAAGCTGACGGATGCAAAATCCTACTGTCTACGCACGTCTGCACAATCGTCGGTTTGTGGTCGCCAACAACGCTCAAGGGCTGTCCGGCACCGGCACCGTGTTTCACTACCTGGTCGAAGGTGACGCGATTTCGAGCACTTATCAGGGGGGCCGGATTCGCCTGGGCACTCAAGTCGGACGGGTGACCGGTCCAGATACCATCGAGCTGCTGTATCAGTGCCTGACCCTGGAAGGGGAACTGCTTGCTGGCTGGTCACGTGGGACGGTAGGCGTGGATCACGCTGGGCGCACGACGTTGAGTTTTGTTTGGGGCTGGCTATCGGGTGCGACAGGAGGCGGAGAGTCTAGCTATGTCGAAATCACTGCTTAAAGAGCCCGTAGTTCAGGGCTAGGCTGCACCGCATTTACTGTAGGAGCGAGCTTGCTCGCGAAAAACCTGAGAACGCCACCTGGCAACAATCTTTGCGCGTTACGCCCTCGCCAGCAAGCGCGCTCCTACGACGCTATGCGCCCACGTCTGCTGAAGCAATGCAGTTCAACGACCGGTCTACCATCACCTTGGCCATTTCAACCAGATAACCGGCTGCCTGCCGGGAATCGAGTAACTGCTCAGCGCAGTGAAGCAGATCGGAGGCGTAGGCCAAGGCATCCTCGAAGCTGAGTTCAGGATGGGTGATGAAAAAAGGATGCGCTGGATCGGGAAGTAACTATTTGCTCCAACTTTAGAAAAAAGAACTGGTAGCATTGCGGCCTCTATTTACAGCGGCTCGAATTTAATTGCCACGGGCCCAAGCTATCAGCATATGACCAAGGGCGGTTTAGGACCACGGACAAATGCCAGCCGTAAGCTTCTTGTCGCGAAGCTCGGCCGCACTTTGACGGGGATGCATACCCTGGGGCGCTGCAAATCAGAATCATGCCAAACTCGACACCTTAGCGTGGCGATTTATGTGTTGGTTTAACAGCAGACCTATGCCGCTTAAGACGATGAAACTCAGTGCCAGGGTAATTTGCAAGTTGTTGGTGCTGAGGTTGACTAGGGCACTGATCAATCCGCCTGAGATAAAAATTAGAGTATTGCCTGCCGAGGCCGAGGCACCAGCGTTATCCGGGAATAGCTCCATAGCTTTGGACGTGGCTGCAGGCCGCGTTATGGTAGTGCCTGCTGTACAGATAATCATTGGGACCAGCATGGTGAAGACGGACAGGCCAAATTGGCTCCGTAATAGAAGCATCACTAACCCCGCAACGAAAATCAGTAATAGTCCTATAACAATTTGTGTACCCGCCTCCAGATGCTTATTCATTACGCCTGCAAGGACACCGCCAGTCACATAGGCTGCTCCGTACAATAACAGCGTCTGAGAAAACTCATAGCTACTTAGTTGCAACTGCTCCATGAATATTAGGGGCGATATGACGATGAATGAGAAATGGCAAGCAAAAACAATTGCAGCGATTAGCCAGTAGGCCACGAAACTGAAGTTACTGCAGATTCGCCGGTAGGCTCTCAAGATACTGATACGCGGCCCCGTGTTATTGATAGGCAGGTTTTCCAGCGATACCAGAGCCTTCACGAATACCAAAGCGGCAATCACTGCGAAGACATAGAAACTACCTTGCCAATCCATCAGCTCCTGCAACAAGCTTCCGGCCAGGGGGGAGACCGAAATGAAGATTCCACTGGCCGTTACCATGAGAATTCGTAAACGATCCCGCTCTTTGCCGATAAATAGATCCTGAACCAATGCCTGGGACAGTACGAAACAGCCACACCCTACTGCCTGGATCACACGGAATAGCAAAAAATACTCATAGTTCGTGGCCCATACGCAACCCAAGGCGCCAGCCATGGATACTGCCATGCCAGCCAGTAACAACGTTTTACGGCCGAGTATGTCCGACAAAGGGCCAATCAGTAGCTGAGATAACGAGATACCGATGGCAAAGAAGCTGATCGACAAGGCGATCTCGGACGTTGTGGTGCTGAAGTGCTGCGATAACGAAGGAAACGAAGGCAGAAGCACGTCCACCGGAAACACGCCCAGCATGACCATCGCCATCAGTAGTACGGTGGCACCGACTTTCCTGGCCTTGACAACGGAATGATCCTTTATTTCAAGCATCAATGAGTCCTGATTGGCTGAATAATTCCCGATGAGCTTGCAACTCAAAGAAACCGGCGCGCGTCATCGCTTGAAGCGTGCCCATGGCAATAGAGCGTGCTCGCTGTGTGCGTACATCCAGTGCCTGTAGTGCTTGGACTATCCTGGTGGCTTCGAACAAAGGGATGCCGACGCTCGTTAGGCTAGCGCTCAACCAAGGCTCGTCCACTTCAGCAAAGATAAAAATAATTTTAATCAATAGGCTCGCGGAGTGTTCTTGCTGGACAAGGGATAACTTCGGCCATAGGTAATGGAACACTTCGGAAAAATAGCGACTATGTCGGGCTTCATCTTCCAGATGCTCTCGAAACATCTGATATACCGTGGAGATTAGCGTGTCACCGGTTATGCTCAATAACTCCTTGGCGATGATAGTTTCAGAGACAAAGCCGAAAAAAAACCAAGCCAGTGGACGATGTTCGTCCAAAGTCGCGTCCATCAACTCGAGTAGCAGAGTGATACGTTTAGGTGGATCCTCCCAGGTTGGCATGTCATAAAAATGCGCCACCTGTTCCGCGATCTTAAAGGAGAAAAGGGCGTGATAACCCTCGTCAGTGTAAAGCTGCAAGGCTGTAAGTTTCATCGCTTGAGGCAAATTAATTCCCAGCTCTTCATGAATGAGGGTCTCAACCGAGCGGTTAACGATCTTATGCTCCAGGAGCGTCGTATATCGGAGAAAATAGACTAGATGATTCGCAGCCAATCGATGCTGGATATGCTCACCCGACTTCTGGATAGTGTTGTCGTTGAAGTATGGAATAAAGGCTGGAGGAAACCATTTCCTGGTCTGTAATTGCAGAAGAATCTCCGCATCAGCTGGAAGCAAGAAGGTACTATTCTTACTGCGTACGGCCGAACGGTTGTCCCAATCACCCAGTGTATATTGGCGGATCTCGTTAGATGCAAAGACGAATGTATTTGTAACTGACATTATTACCCTCGCTCTCGACTCTCTATCAAGGCCCTGAGTTCCTTGCATTGCACCTGCCCATCGCCATAACCGCCGCCTACGAAGAACAGCGGTTGTTCTGCAGACTCTTCCAAGCCTAATAACAGCTCTACTCGCTCATCACTCAACGCGCCAGTCAACCAGGTAGCCAACCCTAGCGCAGTTGCAACGAGCTGAAAGGTTTGAGAGATATGTCCGGCTTCGACGTAAGCCATGCGGTAGGCACGCGAGTGCTCGTATTTCCACCATAATTTGTCAAAACGTGACGTTATGAACAGTCCCATAGGAAGTTCGTTGATAAAGTGTTGTCCGGCGAGCAGTAATCCCAAAGGCTCGTTGGGAAGCGGGTGAACTTGCCTTAAAGCATGAAGGTCTGGGTGGTAGTAATAGATACCGGGCTCCAGCCCCAATATCCTGGCAGCATAGACGTAGCCTTCGCATGCATTCAGCCCGCCACCGGAAGGGCTGCTGCGTCTCGCCCTGAGTGTTTCAGGAATTGTGTCGTCGGCTCCGGCTTCGCGCTCTTTGAGGTAACCTAAGGACAGGTAGAGCAGTGAGCTTAAGTCGTCCAGAGTAACGGCCTGGTCTGAAAACGAACGCGACGTTTTTCGGTCGAGCAGAGTGGTTGTAAGGGGGCTAGTTTGCTTTTCCGAATTGGGTGCCGGTAGCGAGATCAACCCCTCATGGGAGTGCTTGGCAAAACGGTCTATCGGTGCAGGGGTATCAAGGACTTGTTCACAGTGATCTAAGTATAGAGAAGCCCACTCGTGAATGTCGTTCGGTAGTTGTTCGATGGGCAGATTTTTAGTCCCAATATGAAAAATTTTCGAAAGATCGTCCCACCCCCATTCATTCTGCGGGGATATATCTGTGAGTAACAGTCCGGCGGCGAGAAATGCCGCATCCATTTCGCTTGTACTATCGAATCTAGAAGGATCTTCAACAAGCTGTATAAAACGAGTGGAATAAGCTAAGTCAAGTTCAAACTGAGTGTGATTTTTGTAATCCCAAATGACGATGAACGGTGTGCGAGCCAGCATGAAAACATTCGGATTTATTAGCATTTTTTAACTCTGCGCCAGGTTAATGATGAGACTGGGTAGCCGGCACTCCCCAGCTCATCAACTACTCAGCTCAGCAATCAGCGGGATTTGGCCGCTGCGAGGCAAGCCAAGTTAGCGATTTTTTTCGATTCCAGAGAAATAGATTTCATAGGTATTACTCCTAATTTTGAGTGAGTGTCACTTTTCTAAGTGACGTTGAAAGGCTAGCCCAAAAGAAAATTAAGTAAAATTAAAAAACCAAGATCAAATGTAAGACATCGTTTCTGGCATGTAGGAGATTACCGATTATCTATATTTTGCCGTGGCCGATGAGCACATCAACCTGCTCTGCCATGGCGCAAAAGTGAAGGGTCAGAAACGGAGAATCCCACCATATGCAATCCTCGGTGAGGTAGGCCTCACGTTAACTGCGCTGCTCACGCTGGCCGTAACGCTACAGCTGTGAAAGAAATCCCATGAGCGGTTCATCCATGTTCTTGTCGATGCAACCTAAGGCGTGTGAGTTTTTCGCGAGCAAGAGCTAGGCGCCCCCCTCGCTCCTACAAAAAGCCTTAACTGAACTGGCATTAGGGCAAGCCCCTCCCACAGTTTGATCTTCATTGGTTTTGAGACAGGGGGTGGCTCAGGTCCACCAGTAGCGCACGAGGTGGAAGAAAATCGGCGCTGCAAAGCATACCGAGTCCAGCCTATCCAGCATGCCGCCGTGCCCTTCGATCATGTGTCCCCAGTCTTTAACCCCGCGATCGCGCTTGATCGCCGACATCACAATCCCGCCGGCAAAGCCCAGCAGGTTGATCAGCAGCGCGATCAGGAACGACTGCCAGGGATTGAACGGCGTGGTCCACCACAGCGCTGCACCGATCAGCGATGACAGCAGGATGCCGCCGACAAAACCTTCCACGGTTTTCGACGGCGAGAGGTTGGGCGCGATCTTGTGTTTGCCGAACAGCTTGCCGCACACGTACTGCAGCACGTCGGACAGTTGCACCACGATCACCAGGTAGGCAATCAGCAGCAGGTTGCGGCCTTCATAGCCGGGGATGTCCAGCGTCAGCAGCGCCGGGACGAACGACACGCAGAACACCGCGATCATCAGGCCCCATTGCACCTTCGATGCGCGCTCAAGGAAGTGGGTACTGTCGCCGCCCAGGGAGGCGAGGATCGGCAGCAGCAGGAATACGTAGACCGGGATGAAGATCGAGAACAGTCCGTACCAATCGGCGTAGATCAGCACGTACTGCAGCGGCAGGGCCAGGTAGAACGCCGCTACCAGGGCCGGGTAGTCGCTGCGCCGGGTCGGCGTGAGGGTAAGGAATTCGCGCAGGGCGTAGAACGACACCGCGTAGAACAGCAGGATCACCGCGCCGGTGCCGAGCCAGAAGGCAATACCGATCACGACCACCATCACCCACCAGGCGTTGATGCGCGCGTTGAGGTTGTCGATCACCGCATTGGGATTGCCACGGGTGCGCAGCTTGAGGATCAGGCCGATCAGCGAGGCGGTGACCAGGATCGCGCCGATCCCGCCGAATAACATCAGGGTTTGGCTATCCATCTCAGGAGTGCTCCGGGGCGAGGGCGAGCAGGGCGTCGCGGGTGCGGGCAAGGAACGCGGTTTTGTCTTCGCCTTCTTCCAATTGCAGGGGAGCGCCGAAGCTGGTTGTGCATAACAGCGGTAATGGCAGGACACGCCCCTTGGGCATCACGCGGTTGAGGTTGGCTATCCACACCGGGATCAACTCAGCCTGTGGGTAACTGTTTGCCAAGTGATACAAGCCGCTTTTGAACGGCAGCAGGCCGTCTTCCAGATTGCGCGTACCTTCAGGAAAGATGATCAGCGAGTCGCCGCCTTCCAGCGCAGCGAGCATTGGTTGCAGCGGGTTATCCACAGGGTCCTTGCGCTCGCGATCAATCAGTACGCCGTTGAACACGCGGTTGATGATGTAGCGGCGCAGCGCGCTTTTATTCCAGTAGTCGCTGCCGGCCACAGGGCGGGTGAATTTGCGCAGGTTCTGCGGCAGCGACGCCCATACCAGCACGAAGTCGCCGTGGCTGCTGTGATTGGCGAAATAAATGCGTTGCACCGGCACCGGCGCGCAACCCAGCCACAGGCTGCGAGCGCCCGTGACGGTGCGGGCCATGGAGGTAATCAGTGTGGCGACCACGGGTTCGAACATGGGAACTCCTTATCCGGCGAAAGGTAGCCAAGGGCTGGCAAGTATCACGCCCAGGGTCAGCAGCACTTGCGCGCCAAGCAGCCAGGCCTGTTTGCGCAGCAATTTGAGTGCACCACGACGGCGTTCGGTCCAGGGCCTGCCGGCGCGCTCGGCCGATTGCAGGCCAAGGGTTTGCAGGGCTTGGTCAAGGTCGGCGGTGCGCTGAGTGTCGCGGGCCAGCAGGGCGAACAAATCGGCGTCGAACGCGACGCGCAGCGCCCAGTATTTCTGTAGAAGCCCCAGGATGATCATCCACAAGGCCAGCAGCAGGCAGATCGTCGAAACGCTCGCCATCAGCAACTGGGCCAGACCGAACAGCACACCGACCACTGTCAGGCCTGTGGATAACTGGTCCAGCGAACGGCCACGCCGCAGCAGGCTGGCAACTACGTGCAGTTCCATGTCAGCGGGCATGGGGCAAACCCTCCAAAGCCAAGCGATGTGCAGGATGCAGAACCACACGGGTGCGTGCTGTACGAATAATAGCCAGCGCCTGATCGATCGTCGCCGCGCGCCCGCTGTGCAACAGCCAGGCAGCGATGGCCGTTGCGCTGCGCGAGTAGCCCAGGGCGCAGCACACCAGCAGCGGCCCGTCCGAGCGCAAGCGTTCGATGGCCTGGGCGGCTTGCAGGCATTCGGCGGAGGTTGGCGCAATCAGGTCCAGAACGGGGATGCATTGGTAGCGCCGGCCTTGTGGATCAATCGGCAGTTCGGCGCAGAGATCGACGATGGCCTTGAATGGCTGTTGCTCGCCGGCCGCTGGAATCCGGCCCAGCCAGACGTTATCCACAATCGGTTCAGGCTGTGGATGGCCACGTGTCCACAGCCGCGAATTGATCCAGGCAGCCCCCAGGTAAGGGGCATACAGCCAACGCGCGGCTGGGGTCAGCTGGCCATTGCTGCGTTTCTGAAAGCCCTCGGCACCCAGCAGCCAGTAGTTGGTCGCGACCAAACCCAGCGATACTGCCGGCCACAGCAGCCATAGCCCCCAACCGCCGAAGGCCAGCGCGAGCAGCATCAGCGCCAGCGCGCCAAGGGCGTAGCGCGCACCCAGCCAACCGCGTTTAGGGTCGCGTGTCAGTCGGGCATTGCGCAGAGGGTTGGGATGTTCCAGCGGCCATAGCCACACGCACAACCAGCCGGCGAGGGCGCCTGTGGGTAAGTCGATAAAGTGATGTTGATAAGTGGTCAGTACGGAAATACCGATCAGTGCAAACCAGCCGTGCACCGCCCAGCGCCAGAAACCCTGGGTATGCCGCTGGTACACCACCCACAGGATCACCAGCAGCGCGATATGCAGTGAGGGCGCCTGGTTGAAGGGTTTGTCGAAGCCCGCCAGCACCGCAAACAACCAGCCGAACACGCCATCCAGTTCCGGTCGTTCGAAGGTGAAGCGCAGCGGCCAGATCAGGAAGCAACTGACGGCAATCACCTGGGCCGTCAGCAGGCGCAGGGCATGTTGCCTGAGTTCGTGGCGGGTGCTCGGCAGCAACAGGGAGAAACCGTAGAGCAGGTCGATGGACCAATAAGGCACGATGGTCCAGGCCCAGAACGGCATGTGGGTTTCCCAGCCGAACACCAGCGTGCCCACATCGCTGCGCTGGGTGGTGACCCAGGTGGCGAGGCCGTAGGTGCTGAAAAACAGCGGTGCCAACAGCAGCAGCCAGAGAAGCGCTGGTTTGAACAAGCCGGGTTCGCGCATGCTCAGATCTTCTGCGCCAGGGACACGGTGAAAATGCCCCATTCATCCACACGCTGAGTGATCTTGCGAAAGCCCGCAGCCTCCACCAGTTGGTCCATTTCCGCCTGGCTGCGCCGACGCATCACCCAGGCCTGGCCCTGGCGGTGACTGGTCAAGGCGCGGGCGATCAGTTCCAGCTGCGGGTGCCACGGTTGGCCGGTATAGACCAGATAACCGCCGGGCTCCACCGCTTCGGCGAGGCCCGCCAACGAACCGCCGACCATCGCGTTATCGGCAAACAACTCATATAACCCGGACACCACCGCCAACGTCGGCTTGGGCGCCAGCGCCGCCAGGCTCGCCCGGTCAAACGCATCGCCTTTGATGAACTGGGCAATGTCTCCCAGGCCTTTTTCACGGATCAGCGCACTGCCGTCGCGCACGTTGATGTCGCTGTAGTCGCGCAGCAGGATCGATTCCGGCAGCGGCGCTACACCCTGCAACGCTTCCAGGATGTAACGCCCGTGGCCGGCGGCGATATCGACGATACGCACGTCGCGCTCGTCCGCACGCAACCGGGCCATGGCCAGGCGCAGCAGCTCTTCGACATTCAGCTTGCGTTGACGAATACCGCGCCAGCCGATGGAGTTCAGGTAGTTGGTGTCGATCATCCGCCCCAGCGCGCCTTTGCCGGTGGGCGTGTTGCGGTACACGTAATCCAGGGTGCTGCCGGAATCGAAGCCGGTGTCGAAACCCAGTTTCACCCCGTCCGACAGGTTCTTGCCCAGGCCCATGCTGGCGCGCGTCATGCGCCAGTACAGATCGCGCAGGGAATTGCGCGGCAGCGGTGCGGCGAGGGCTTCGGATTCGGCGCAGGTGGCGCCCAGTTTGTCGGCGTCCAGCAGGCTGGCGCGGTCCAGCGGTTGCGTGAAGTTTTGCAGGATAAAGCGCCTGGCGCTGTTGACGGCCGTGGCGCGGTCACGTTCACCGAGGGTGTCGTGGAAGAAACCGGGCAGCACATGCAGCTCTTTTTTCAGGCTGCCCAGACGCTCGAAAAACTGCTGCTGGGGTTTGCGGTGCACCACGAAGTCGGAGCCGGAGATCAGCAATTGGGTCGGCACCTGAATGGCCTGGGCGTCGGCTACAACCCGGTCGGCCGCTTCGTACAGGCCCAGCAGCACGTTCACCGAAATGGCCTTGGTGATCAGTGGATCGCTGTCGTAGGACGCCACACGCTGCGGGTCATGGCTGAGGAACTTGGCCTTGACGTAGCTGTTGACGAAAAAGTTGCCGCGAAACTTGCGCATCAGTGCCAGGCCCGGGCGGGCGAAAGGCACGTACAGCTTGACCTTGAAGGCAGGGGAGGCGAGTACCAGGGCGCGGATCCTGGGTGCGTAGTCATGCACCCAGGTGGCCGCGATCACCGCGCCGACGCTTTGGGCGACAACGGCAAGGTTTTCCTCGTCGATACCGTAGGTGGCGCCTATGTGGTCGCAGAAGGTTTGTACGTCGCGGGCGCTGGTGGCAAAGCTGGGGCAGTCACCGCGCTCGCCGGGGGATTGGCCGTGGCCACGGGCGTCCCAGGCGAAGAAGTCAAAGTCGGGCAGGCCCAGTTCGTCCACCAGGTGCGCGATTCGACCTGAGTGCTCATGACCGCGATGGAACAACACAATGGCCTTGCGCGGCCCGGCGTCTGCCGCAGCCGGCCAGTGCCGGTAAAAAAGCTCGACGCCGTCATGGGTGCTGAAGATGTGCTGTTGCTGTTCGCGCATCGCAAAAATCCTTATGCAATCGGTGAGGTGGCTGATTGTTCCTTGAGGCCCTGACGCACCCGGTTGACCAGGGTGTAGGCGAGTAGGGCGGCGACCAGCCACATCACCGTGTCGACCCACCCGGCGCCGAGCCAGCCCAGCGCCACGCCGGTGGCCAGCACGCCGAGTACGAACGCCCGGTCACTCTTGCCCATCGGCCCGTCATAGCGGCGCGATGCGCCCACCATCGGCCCCAGCACGCCGGCGTATTCGCTGAATACCGCGAGCAACGTCACCAGCAGCACGGGCGCCAGGCCCACGCCGGGGAGCAGCGCAAACGGCAGGATCAACGCGCTGTCGGCGATCACATCGCACAGTTCATTGAGGTAGGCGCCCAGGCGTGATTGCTGGCCGAATTCCCGCGCGAGCATGCCGTCGATGGCGTTCAGGGCCATGCGCACGATCATCCACAGCGGGATCAGCGCAAACAGCCACAGATGCTGGGCGAAGCTGGCGATCAGCAGGCCCACCAGCACGGAAATGACGCCGGCCAGTACGGTGATCTGGTTGGCGGTGGTGCCGTTGTCATACAGGCGTTGCACGAGGGGGCGCAGCAGGTTTTGAAAGCGCGGTTTGAGCTGATAAATGGAGATCATGGGGGGTGATGCTTCCTTGTCCGTGGACCCGCGAAAAACTGTTCTGGAGTGTGCCGATTAATTCTGGCACGCACCAGCTATGTCTCGTGTTTATGGGGGGTTAGTCACGGTCTGGAGAACGCGCAGGTTCAAATGTGGGAGGGGGCTTGCCCCCGATGGCGGTGTGTCAGCTACCACATGCATTAACAGACCCATGGTCATCGGGGGCAAGCCCCCTCCCACAAGGATTGGCGGCGTGGCTAAAAGCGAACAAAAATTTCACGCCCTGTGTTATATTGTAACGAATTATGTACAAGCGGGCGTTGAGTGGATGCAAGTGGATCTAGAAGCTGACGGCGCTTCGGTTGAAGGCCTGCCGCGCTTTCAGCAAGGGGTGTTCCATGCCCGTCGATTGAGGCAAGCCGGCATCAGCCTGACGGCCGTGGCCGTCACCGGTTGGGTATTGGCGCTGTTTGTCGCGCTGTTTGCACCGGTATCGATCTGGCCGGTGGTGCTGATCAATTGCTCATCGGCGCTGTTGGTGCTGGTCGCCGGGCTGCAGTCGGCGTGGTGGGTCGCCGATTGGCGGGCCCAGGCGCTGGAAGAGCCGGCGGTTGATGCGCCGGTTACAGAAACCGGCCGCTATGCTCGCCTGGTTGAGCGCGTCAGCGATCAGATTGGCGCGCCGGTGTTGTGGTTGTGCGGTTGGTCATTGTTGGCGCTGATCAGCATCATCGAATTCTGGAACCTGACGCTACCCGCCGCAGCCGTCGGTCAGTCCGCCAGCATCGGCGCGGCGCTGGGGTTGGCGCTGGCGTTCGGTTTGCTGGTGTTCGAGCGGCGCCTGGCCCAGCAAACACCTGCGCAGTGGCCTGAAGCCTCAGCCCTGGCGCAACTATGCCGCGTGGCGATCGGGTGCCTGTTGGTCAGCTCGATTTGCTTGCTGTTCGCCGGTGCCGAGTCGGTGTGGCCGTTGCGCCTGGCAGTGCTGATCGGCCTGCTGCCCGCGCTGGTGGCGCTGGAGTTTCTGCTGCGCGGCGTGCTGTCGCTGTTCAGCCCGCGCCAGCCGCGCCTCGAACCGCGCCTGATCGCGCAGAGCTTTGTCGCAGGCCTGCTGCGCTGGCCACCGCAACCCTTGCTGGCGTTGCAGCATGAACTGCATAACCGCTTCGGCATCGACCTGCGCCAGATTTGGGCGTTTACCTACATGCGCCGCGCGTTCCTGCCGGTGCTGCTGGTGGTGCTCGCGGTAGGCTGGGCGCTGACGGGCGTGCATGAAGTGCCTTTGCAGGGCCGTGGAATCTATGAGCGTTTCGGCAAACCGGTAGAGGTGTTCGGCCCGGGCCTGCACGCCGGGTTGCCCTGGCCGCTGGGCCGCGTGTTGAACGTAGAGAACGGCGTGGTGCATGAGCTGGCGACCAGCGTCAGCGAAACGGCCGCACCCGAGTTGGCCAGCGCCGAAGGTCCGGCGCCGCTGATCGCCAACCGCCTGTGGGACGCCAGCCATGTGAATGACAAATCCCAGGTCATCGCCAGCAGCAGCGGCGACAAGCAGAGCTTCCAGATCGTCAATATGGACGTGCGGTTCGTCTATCGCATCGGCCTGACGGACCAGGCGGCGCTGGCCGCCACCTACCACAGCGCCGATGTCCCGACCCTGATTCGCAGCACCGCCAGCCGGATCCTGGTGCATGAGTTCGCCTCGCGCACCCTCGACGAATTGCTCGGCGAACAACGCACCAGCCTGGCCGACGAGATCGGTCGCAGCGTGCAAGCGGACCTGAACGCACTCGACAGTGGTGTGGAAATTCTCGCCACCGTCGTTGAAGCGATCCACCCACCGGCCGGCGCCGCCAACGCCTACCATGGCGTGCAAGCCGCGCAGATCGGCGCGCAGGCATTGATCGCGCGCGAGCGCGGCGCGGCCAGCGAGCAGGCCAACCAGGCGTTGCTGCAGGCCAGCACGGCCCGCGACCGAGCCCAGGCCACCGCCCGCGAAGTGAATGCCGGTGCCCAGGCGGCGAACCTGCGCTTTGTTGCCGAACAAAAGGCCTATGCCACGGCGGGCCGAGCCTTCGTGCTGGAGCAGTACCTGGGCCAGCTCAGCCAGGGCCTGGCCCACGCCAAACTGCTTATTCTGGATCATCGCCTGGGCGCCGACAGCGCGCCGACGATCGATCTGCGTTCTTTTACCTTGCCGGCCGATCCCTCGGTGCCGCGTAAAGCCGTTCAATAAGGAGTCTGTCTGTTGAGCGCTCATTCCCACGATCACGGTCATCATCACGGCCATCACCACCATCACCATCACGGCGATGAACAGGCGGCCGGACCTTTTCCCTGGCGACGCATGGCCTGGGCGGCAGTGCTTGTGCTGTTCGCCATCGCCGCGGCGAGCCTGGTGCAGGTGCGTTCCGGCGAGGCCTCGGTGATTACCCGGTTCGGCAACCCGGTGCGGGTGCTGCTGGAACCGGGCCTGGGCTGGCGCTGGCCGGCGCCGTTTGAAGCGGCGATTCCGGTGGACCTGCGCCTGCGTACCACCTCCAGCGGGTTGCAGGATGTGGGCACTCGCGATGGCTTGCGCATCATCGTGCAAGCCTACGTGGCGTGGCAGGTGCAGGGCGATACCGACAATGTGCAGCGCTTCATGCGTGCGGTGCAGAACCAGCCGGACGAAGCGGCGCGGCAGATCCGTACCTTCGTCGGCTCGGCGCTGGAGACCACGGCAGCCAGTTTTGACCTGTCCAGCCTGATCAACACCGACGCCAGCCAGGTACGCATTGCCGAGTTCGAAGCCCAACTGCGCCGGCAGATCGATCAACAATTGCTCGCCACCTATGGCGTCCGCGTGGCCCAGGTCGGCATCGAGCGGCTGACCTTGCCGTCAGTGACCCTCACCGCCACGGTCGACCGCATGCGCGCCGAACGTGAAACCATCGCCACCGAACGCACTGCCGTGGGCAAGCGCGAGGCGGCGCAGATCCGCTCGGCGGCCGAGCGTGATGCGCGGATCGTGCAAGCCGAGGCCACGGTCAAGGCCGCTGATATCGAAGCGCAATCGCGGGTCGAGGCGGCGCAGATCTACGGACGTGCCTACGCGGGCAACCCGCAGCTGTACAACCTGCTGCGCTCGCTGGATACCCTGGGTACGGTGGTGACGCCAAGTACCAGGATCATTCTGCGTACCGATGCCGCGCCGTTCCGCGCGTTGGTGGATGGACCGAAGGATGTTCAGCCATGAGTGAGCGTGACAGCCCGCACAGCCCCTGGATCCAGGCCGGGCGCCTGACGTTCCTGGCGCTGTACGCAGTCACCGTATTGGCGGCGTTGGCCTGGGCGTTTTCCAATGTGCGCCAGATCGACCCGCAGAACCGCGCCATGGTGCTGCACTTCGGTACCCTCGACCGTATTCAGAACGCCGGGCTGCTGCTGGCATGGCCGCAACCGTTCGAGCAGGTGGTGTTGCTGCCGGCGGCGGACCGGGTGATCGAGCGTCGGGTGGAGAACCTGTTGCGTTCGGATGCGGCGGTGCAGGCGGACCGCGTGGCCAGTTTCGCCACACCCTTGAGCGATACGCTGGCCGGCTCCGGCTATCTGCTGACCGGTGATGCCGGGATCGTGCAACTGGATGTGCGAGCCTTCTACAAGGTCACCGAACCCTATGCCTTTGTATTGCAGGGCGAGCATGTGCTGCCCGCGCTGGACCGCCTGGTGACGCGCAGCGCGGTTGCCCTGGCGGCGGCGCGGGACCTGGACACTATCTTAGTGGCGCGCCCTGAATTGATCGGCACTGACAACGGCGCCGCCGAGCGCCGCGAACGGCTGCGCGGTGATTTGGTGCAAGGCATCAATCAGCGTCTGGCGCAGTTGACCGCCAGCGGCTTGGGGCTGGGTATCGAAGTGACCCGGGTCGATGTGCAATCGAGCCTGCCGGGCCCGGCGGTGAACGCGTTCAACGCGGTACTCACGGCCAGCCAGCAAGCCGACAAAGCGGTGGCCAACGCGCACACCGATGCGCAAAAGCTCACCCAGACCGCCAACCAGGAGGCTGATCGCCAGGTGCAGGTCGCCCATGCCCAGGCCAGTGAACGTCTGGCCAATGCCCAGGCGCAGACCGCCACCGTCGCCGGTTTGGCGCAAGTGAAAGACCCGGGCTTGTTGCTGCGCCTGTACCGTGAACGCTTGCCGAAGATTCTCGGCCAGGCCGGCTCGGTGACCACGGTCGATCCCAAAGACGACGCCCGTTTGATCCTCCAGGGAGCCGAGCAATGAGCGCATCCATGCTGACCACTGCCGAACAGCGCAGCGCCGCCCGGCAATTGACCCTGGCCATGCTGGCCCTGGGTTTATTGCTGCTGGGCCTGGTATGGCGCTGGCTGGCGGCGGACCAGAGCGGGGTCAGCCAGCTGTTGCTCGGTGTTGCCTCGCTGCTGGTGGCCGTGCCGGTCATGCGTTCGGCCTGGTACAGCCTGCGCTACCCGAGCCTGCATGGCATCACCGACCAATTGATCGCGCTGGCGATGATGGGCGCGTGGGCCACGGGCGATCTGCTGACCGCTGCCTTGCTGCCGATCATCATGATTTTCGGGCATGTACTCGAAGAGCGCAGCGTGATCGGTTCCCAGGAAGCGATCCATGCGCTGGGCAAGCTCACCCGCAGCCATGCACGCCGGGTGCAGGCTGACGGCAGCATCGTGGAAGTGGACAACGCCACGCTGAACAGCGGTGATGTGGTTGAAGTGCGCGCCGGCGACCGCGTGCCGGCCGATGGCGTGGTGCTGTCGGGCCAGGCCAGCCTGGACACCGCACCGATCACCGGTGAATCGGTGCCCTTGGAGGCCAGTGTGGGCGTACAGGTGTTCGGCGGGGCGATCAATCTGGACGGCCTGCTGCGCCTTGAAGTGACGCGCACGGGCAATGAGTCGACCCTGGGCAAGGTCATTGCGCTGATGCAGAACGCCGAGCGGGCCAAGCCGCCGATCACGCGGTTGCTGGAGCGCTATGCCGGTAGCTACATGGTGTTGGTACTGTTGCTGGCGGCGGTCACTTGGTTTGTCACCCACGACGCCCAGGCGATGCTGGCCGTGCTGGTGGCGGCGTGTCCGTGTGCATTGGTGTTGTCAGCGCCGGCGACCGCGATTGCCGGGATCGCGGTCGCCGCACGCCATGGCATCCTGATTCGCAGCTCGGCGTTTCTGGAAGAGCTGGCGGACCTCACTTCGCTGGTCGTCGACAAGACCGGCACCCTGACCTTTGGCACTTTACGCCTGCAGTCCATCCAAACCGCTTCGACCGATCGCCAGGCGTTGCTCAACCTGGCGGCCAGCCTCGGTTCGGCCAGCAGCCATCCGGTCAGCCGTGCGCTGGCGGGGTTGGCGACGCAGGAGCAACTGTTGGCGCTGAGCGATATTCGCGAGCGCCAGGGGCTCGGCGTGGTTGCGCACACGGAACAGGGCGAAGCGGCGCTGGGCCGCCCCGAACTGTTCGAGCAACTGAATATCGTCACCACCTCGGTGCCTGAGCACGACGGCCCGATTGCCGGGCTGGCGCTGAACGGGCAATTCCTGGCCTGGCTGCTGCTGGCCGACAGCGTCAAACCGGAGGCGCGTCAGGCCTTGCAGGAACTGCGCGAGCTGGGACTGGGTCGCCAACTGCTGCTCACCGGTGACCGCCAGAGCGTGGCCGACAGCCTCGCCGTGAGTGTGGGCATCAGTGAGGTCCAGGCCCAGGCGTTACCGGAAGACAAACTCAACCGGGTGCTGGGAGAGATCGTCAGCGGTTTCCGGCCGATGGTGGTGGGGGATGGGATCAACGATTCCCTTGCACTGAAAGCCGGTGTGGTCGGCGTGGCGATGGGCGCGGGCGGTGCCGATATTGCGCTGGCCTCGGCCGACGTGGTGCTGATCGGCAGCGACCTGCGCCGCCTCGGTACCTGTGTGCGTTTGAGCCGCCAATGCCGACGCACCTTGCAGGTCAACGTGATCATCGGCCTGGGCTGGACGCTGGCCATCGTGGTGTTCGCCGCCTTCGGCTGGCTGGGCGCCGCCGGGGCCATGATTGCCGCCGTGCTGCATAACCTCAGCACCTTGCTGGTACTCGGTAACGCCGGGCGCTTGCTGCGCTTTCAGGAGCCGTTGCTGAAGCTCGACGAATAATTTTTACAAATCTTTGTACAGGGCTGTAACGCGCAAAGGGCGCCTCACTCTAGTGGTGTGTCGAGACTGGGCAATCCGTCCAGACCGACACCATCACCTGAGGACTACACAATGAATATCAAACACGCCGTTTCCGGTGCTGCCCTGGCGATCGCTGCCGCTTCCCTGTTTGCCGGCGTCGCCACCCAGGTACAGGCCGCCGATGCTCCGGTTCATTGCTACGGCGTCACTTCCTGCAAAGGCATGAACGACTGCAAAACCGCTGAAAACGCCTGCAAAGGCCAGGCGGTCTGCAAGGGCCACGGCTTCAAGGCCATGACCCAGGCCGAATGCGACAAGGCCGGTGGCAAAGTCGGCGAGTAACCGACACGCGAGTGCGACCGCAGCGGACACCGCGCCGCTGCGGACACTTCCAGGAGCGCATGATGGTCAGTTCATTCCCCTCCCTGGGTTACGGCCTGGGTTTACGCAACGAATACTATGAACAGATCCTGGCCCAATCCCCTGCGGTGGATTGGTTCGAAGTGATCTCCGAGAACTACCTGGTGCAGGGCGGCAAAGCCTTGTACTACCTGGACGCGATAGCCGAGCGCTATCCCCTGGTGATGCACGGTGTGTCCCTGTCGATCGGTGGCCCCCATGCCATCGATACCGAATACCTCAAGCACATCCGGCAGCTTGCCGCGCGCATCCAGCCGGCGTGGATTTCCGATCACCTGTGCTGGAGCCGCGGCAGCGCCCACCAGTTGCATGACCTGCTGCCCCTGCCTTACACCGAGGAAAGCCTGTACCACGTGGCCAGTCGCGTGCGTCAGGTGCAAGACGTGCTGCAACGCCCGTTGGTGCTGGAAAACGTCTCCAGCTACGTACGCTCCAAGGCAGATGAATTCACCGAGTGGCAATTTCTCAATGCGTTGACGCACCTGACCGGATGCCAACTGCTGCTCGACGTGAACAATGTGTACGTCAGCTCGCGCAACCACGGGTTCGATGCCTGGGAATTCATTCGCAACCTGCCGCCCGAGAGCATTCGCCAACTGCACCTGGCGGGGCATGTGGATTACGGCGACTACGTGGTCGATACCCATGATCACCCGGTGTGCGACCCGGTGTGGGCGCTCTATCAGCGCACCCTGGAACATCTGGGGCCGGTGTCGACGCTGCTGGAACGCGACGATCATTTTCCGCCCTTCGAGGCGTTGCTGGCTGAATTGAGCAAGGCCCGGGAACTGGGGGCCACCGCTTTGGCCAGGGGTGGGCTATGCGCCTGATCGATTGGCAACTGGCCTTCGAGGCGCATCTGTTGTCTGAAACGTCCACCGCCGCCAGTGGCTTTTCTGCCACCCTGCTCGGCGGCCCGACGCTGGATGTAGACACGGGCCTGGCGATTTATCACAACGCTTACCTGTCGCGCTTACAGGAAGTGTTACGTCATGACTTCGCCGCCATCCGCTACTGGCTGGGTGATGAAGAGTTTGCCGCATTGAGCCAGGCGTATGTTCGGCGCTACCCGTCGGACCATTACAGCCTGCGTTGGCTGGGTGAGCGCTTTGCAGTGTTTATTCTTGAGCATCTGGTGGCCGAACAAAGTAATCCCCTTGCCGAACTGGCGCAGTTGGAATGGGCGTTCACCCTGGCCTTCGATGCGCCTGCGGGCGAGCCGCTGACCCTCGACCATATGGCGCAACTGACGCCCGAGGACTGGCCGCACTTGCGCGTATCGCTGGCACCTTCAGTGCAACACGTGCTGTGCCGTTTCAATACAGTGGCGATCTGGCGGGCCAACAAAAATGAATCGGACTTTCCCGGCAGCCAGGCGCTGGACGTGGCACAGGTGTGCCTGGTGTGGCGTCACCGCAACCTGTGTCAGTACCGCAGCCTGGAGCCGGATGAGGCCCGTGCCCTGGCAGGCATGACGACCACCGGCTGGAACTTTTCAGAACTGTGCACCGAGTTGGCAGTCACTTATGGAGAGGGTGCGCCACTGCAAGCGGCCACGTGGTTGAAACAGTGGATCCAGGACGGGTTGCTCGAACGTCGGGCTTCATAGCAGGCAGTTATTTAATCGATAGCTTCCTACTTTATTTGGGATGGTCTACCCTCACTCCAGACGTCTGAAACAAGGGGGGGACTACTCATGCTCGCGCAACTTCCACCGGCCTTACAGAATCTTCAGCTACCGCTGCGTCTGCGACTCTGGGACGGCCATGAATTCAACCTGGGCCCTGAGCCCAGTGTGACCATTGTGGTGAAGGACCCTACGGTCGTCACACAGTTGACCCATCCCACGCTCGATTCACTGGGCGAAGCCTTCGTCGAGGGCAAGCTGGACCTGGAAGGCTCCATTGCCGAGGTGATCAGGGTATGTGACGAATTGAGTCACGCCTTGATCGACGACGACGACGGACCTCGCCCGGTGCGCTCGATCCACGACAAGGCAACCGACGCGGCGGCCATCTCCTACCACTACGACCTGTCCAACGAGTTCTACCAGCTATGGCTGGACCAGGACATGGCGTATTCCTGCGGTTATTTCGAAACCGGCAGCGAGTCCATTGACCAGGCCCAGCAAGACAAATTTCGCCACCTGTGCCGCAAATTGCGCTTGCAGCCGGGTGAATACCTGCTCGATGTGGGGTGTGGCTGGGGCGGGCTGGCGCGGTTTGCGGCGCGGGAATTCGGCGTCAAGGTGTTCGGGATTACCTTGAGCAAGGAACAACTGGCCCTGGCCAGAGAGCGGGTCAGGGCCGAAGGCCTTGAAGAGCAGGTCGACCTGCAGTTGCTCGACTATCGCGACCTGCCTCAGGATGGCCGTTTCGACAAGGTGGTGAGCGTGGGCATGTTTGAACATGTCGGCCACGCGAACCTGGCGCAATACTGCCGGATTCTGCACGGCGCCGTGCGCGAAGGTGGCCTGGTGATGAACCATGGCATTACCGCCAAGCATACCGACGGTCGTCCCGTAGGCCGTGGCGCCGGGGAGTTCATCGAGCGCTATGTCTTCCCCAATGGCGAGTTGCCGCACCTGGCGATGATGACGGCCGAAATCAGCGAAGTCGGGTTGGAAGTGGTGGATGTCGAAAGTCTGCGCCTGCACTACGCCCGCACGCTGGACCACTGGAGCGAGCGCCTGGAGGACAACCTCGAAGCGGCGGCGAAGAGGGTGCCGGAGCACGCCTTGCGTATCTGGCGCCTGTACCTGGCCGGTTGCGCCTATGCGTTTGCGCGGGGCTGGATCAACCTGCATCAGATCCTGGCGGTGAAACCCCATGCCGATGGCAGCCATGAACTGCCGTGGACGCGGGAAGATATCTACCGCTGAATGTGGGAGGGGGGCTTTTTGTAGGAGCGAGCTTGCTCGCGAAAAACTCACAGGCACCGCGTTCATTCAGGAAGCACGCGTTATCGTTGACGTTTTTCGCGAGCAAGCTCGCTCCTACAGAGGACCGGCCACCTGTGTGTTTAAAGAATCGGTGAGATCAAGCGTGCCACCCGCATGCCCAGCTGTTGCAGGCGCCGGGTTTCGCGGCTTTCTTCCTGGCTGACTTCATGGGCCTGGGCGAAGTCGTCCAGCAGCATCTGTTCCACCTCTTTGGCGAAGGCTTCGTCGACCGTCAGCAACATCACTTCGAAATTCAGCCGGAACGAACGGTTGTCCATGTTCGCACTGCCGATGGCGCTGATTTCGCTGTCCACCAGTACCACTTTTTGATGCAGGAACCCGGGGGTGTAGCGAAACACCCGCACGCCGGCGCGTACCGCTTCGATGGCATAGAGGCTGGAGGCGGCGTACACGATGCGGTGGTCGGGACGCGAGGGCAGCAGCACGCGCACATCCACGCCGCGCAGGACGGCCAGGCGCAGGGCGGCGAACACCGCTTCGTCGGGGATGAAATACGGGCTGGTGATCCACACGCGCTGGGTCGCGGCATGAATGGCCTCGACGAAAAACAGCGAGCAGGTTTCGTACGGGTCCGCCGGCCCGCTGGCGAGCAGTTGGCAGAGCACGCCGTCTTCCGGATAAGCGTCCGGCAGGATCAGCGGCGGCAATGCCCGCGCGGCCCAGAACCAGTCCTCGGCAAACGACTCCTGCAAGCATGCCACCACCGGGCCGGTGACCTGCACGTGGGTATCGCGCCACGGTGACAACGGCGGCTTTTTGCCGAGGTATTCATCGCCCACATTGTGCCCGCCGACAAACCCGGTGACGCCGTCCACCACCACGATTTTGCGATGGTTGCGAAAGTTGACCTGGAAGCGGTTCAGCCAGCCACTGCGGGTGGCGAAGGCCTTGACCTTCACCCCGGCGTCGCGCAGCGATTGTACGTAGCGATGGGGCAGGGCGTGGCTGCCGATACGGTCGTAGAGTACGTAGATGTCCACGCCTTCTGCCGCTTTTGCCGTGAGTAGCCGGTGCAGTTGGCGGCCGAGGTCATCGTCGTGAATGATAAAAAACTGGAACAGTACGGCGGTTTTCGCGTTGCCGATGGCCTCGAAGATGGCGCTGAAGGTGGCGTCGCCATTGACCAGCAACTGCACCTGGTTATTGGCCAGGCAGGGCATGCGACCCAATTTGGGCATGGCGCGCAAGGACGCGTAGGCACTGGAGTTGCGTGCGGCCAGCGCTTCCTCGACCCACGGGCGCCAGTTCAGCTCGGCGATTGCCCGGTGCATTTCCTGGTTGGCCTGGCGACGCGCCTGGATGTAGGCATCGAAGGTGCTGCGCCCGAAAATCAGGTAGGGAATCAGCGTGAGATAGGGCATGAACATCAACGACAACGCCCAGGCAATCGAGCCTTGGGCGGTCCTGACGGTCAGTACCGCATGGACTGCGGCGAGGCTCCCGAAAAAATGCAGCGTGGCAATGAAGTAGGCGAGCAGGTGCGGGCCAAAAAAATCCATGAACGACATCACTCCGGGCAGTCCAGTGCGTAACAGACCATGTTCCACAGTGAATGTCGCTATTTTATTTGCCGTGCAACACTGGCGCCTTTGCGGCGTCTAACGCCCACCATTGCCCAGGAGTTACCCGATGAATGCTCGTCTGCTGTGTTTGTCCATGGTTGTTGGTTTGTCGCTGCCGGTGGCGGCGCAGGCGCAGATGTTGGCGCCGGGCTTGTGGGAATTGACCACCAGCAATATGAAAGTCGATAACCAGGACCTGCCGGACCTGTCGCTGATCCTCGGTCAGCTCAAGCAACAGATGACCCCCGAACAGCGCGCCATGCTGGAAAAACAAGGCATTACCATGGCCGGTAAAGGCGTGCAGGTGTGCCTGACGCCGGCTCAGGTCGCCTCCGATTCCATCCCCCTGACCGACCCGCAATCGGGCTGCAAACAGCAAGTGACCGACAAGACCGGCAACCAGTGGAAATTCCGCTTCAGTTGCCCGAAAGCCCAGGGTGTTGGGGTGGCGACGTTCCAGAGCCAGAAAGAATTCACCACCACCGTCAACGGCACGTTCAATGCCACCGGCATCCAGCAAAAGGGCAGCCTGGACACTCACGCCCAGTGGCTGGGTAACGATTGCGGCACCGTCAAACCTCGCGCCTGATCCAGCCGGGCATTGCCAATCAACCCCCGGCTCCTGCTTCAGAACTCGTTTTGCAGGGCCTTGTAACCGCGCACCAGGTCGACATTGGTGCGCGCCACGTCTTCGGAAAACTCCGAGGCGCTGACACTCACCGGCGGGAATTGCGACAGGTCGGTAGTGGGCCCGATGCGGGTGGTGGAGGGGACATAGAAGGCTGCGGGCAGGTCGCGCCCGTCCACCACCGAGTTGTGCCGCACCACGCAGCCGTCGCCCACGGCGCAGTTGAACAGCACGCTGTTGAAGCCAATGAACACGCGGTCGCCGACGGTGCAGGGGCCATGCACGATGGAGCGGTGCGCAATCGAGGTGAACTCGCCGATGGTCACGGCGGCGCCGGACTTGGAGTGGATCACCACGCCGTCCTGGATATTGGAATTGGCACCGATGGTAATGGGGTCCATGGCGCCGCTGGCGTCGACTTCGTCGGCGCGGATCACGGCGTAGGGGCCCACAAACACGTTTTCGCCGATGATGACCTTGCCGCAGATGATCGCGGTTTTGTCGACATAGGCCGATTCGGCTATTACCGGCAGATCGCCGGAAGGGTTCTTGCGAATCATGGTTTGCCCAGCGCGGCGCACAAGGTGTTGAGGTTGTACTCGAACAGCCCGGTAAAGGTGCTGGCCGGGCCTTCTGCGGCCAGGGCATCGGAGTACAGCGTGCCGCCGATCCGGGCGCCGCTTTCGTCGGCAATTTGCTTGAGCAGGCGTGAGTCCTTGATGTTTTCCATGAACACGGCTTTGACTTTGTCCTTGCGGATCTGGGTGATCAACGCGGCCACTTCGGCGGCCGACGGTTCGCGCTCGGTGGACAGGCCTTGGGGCGCGAGGAACTGGATACCGTAGGCCTGGCCCAGGTAACCGAAGGCGTCATGGGAGGTGACGATACGGCGGTTACCCGCAGGCAGCGCGCCGAACCTGGCCTTGGCTTCGGCCAGCAGGCGGTAGATGTCTTTCAGGTAGGCCTGGCTGTTGCGCATATAGTCCGCCTTGTTGGCAGGGTCGGCGGCCACCAGCGCCTTGGTGATGTTGTTGACGTAGATCTCGGCATTGGCCAGGTTGTGCCAGGCGTGCGGGTCGGGGATGGTCTCGCCGTCCTCGTCCATGGTGTGGGAGATCACGCCCTTGCTGGCGGTGACCACCGTGGCCCGGGTTTCGGTGCTGGTCACCAGGCGGTCCAACCAGGGCTCGAAGCCCAGGCCGTTCTTGATGATGAGCCTGGCCTTGAGCAGCGCCTTGGCGTCGTCCGGCGTGGGCTCGTAGGTGTGGGCGTCGGCGTCCGGGCCGACCATGTTGCTGATCTGGATGTGATCGCCACCAATCTGATGGGTGATGTCACCGAGGATACTGAAGCTGGTGACCACCTGGAGTTTGTCGGCGGCCTGGGCCATCGACAGCGGCAGCAGCAGGCTGAACAGCACGAGTAGAGCGCGCATCGGAAAACACCTCATTGGGATGACAGCAAGGGCGGGCGGCGCAGCAAGCCGTGCACCGGACCGAAGACCACGGACAGCAAATACCCGGCGCCCGCCACCAGCACGATGGCCGGGCCGCTGGGCAGTGAGTAATAGAACGACAACAGCAGACCCAGCCATACCGACAGGCATCCCAGCACTGCCGATACTGCGATCAATACCGGCAGGCGCCGGCTCCAGAAGCGTGAAGCGATGGCCGGCAGCATCATCAAACCCACCACCATCAAGGCGCCAATGGCCTGGAACCCGATCACCAGGTTCAGCACTACCAGGGTCAGGAACAGTCCGTGGGCGAGCGGGCCCAGGCGGCTGACGGTTTGCAGGAACAGCGGGTCGAGGGTATCGAGCAACAGCGGTTTGTAGATCAGCGCCATGGCAATCAGGCTGAAGCCGGTCACCCACAGCATGCCGGTAAGGGTGGTTTCATCCACGGCCAGCGCGGAGCCGAACAGCAGGTGCAGCAGGTCCAGGCGCTTGCCGGCGATGCCAAGAATCAACACGCCGGCGGCGAGGGAGATGGGGTAGATGGCGGCGAGGCTGGCGTCTTCGCGCAGGCCGGTGCGGCGGGTGATCCACGCGGATAACCCCGCCATGCCCAGCCCGGCGCCGAGGCCGCCGAGGGTCAGCGCGGGCAGGCTCAGCCCGGCGAACCAGAAGCCCAGGGCGGCGCCGGGCAGAATGCCGTGGGCCACCGCATCACCGATCAGGCTCATGCGCCGCAGGATCAAAAACACCCCCAGCGGCGCGGTGCTGCAGGCCAGCACCAGCCCGCCAATCAGCGCGCGGCGCATGAACACGAAGTCGACAAAGGGCATCCACAAGTGGGCGGCAACCTGCATCAGGCCACCTGCAATTGCGGTTGTGGACGAATCAACTCTTTACTCGGACCCAGCGCGCAGCCTGTGCTTTTGATGTGCAGCACGTCCGGTGTGTGGTGGCGCACCGACGCCAGGTCATGACAGACCACCATCAGCGTGCGGCCTTCTTCATGCCAGGCATGGATGTGTTTCCAGCACAGCGCCTGGCCTTCCTCATCAAGGGCGGCGTGGGGTTCGTCGAGCAGCAACATCGGCGAGTCGGTCAGACTCATGCGGGCGAGCAAGGCGCGTTGCAGTTGCCCGCCGGACAGGGCCATTAACGGGCGTTGCTCCAGACCGCTCAGGCACCAGTCTTCCAGCGCGGCGTGCAGGCGTTCGTTGCGTTGCGGTGCCGTGAGCCGAGTGCCCCACAATCCGGCGGCGACCAGTTCCTGCAGGCTGATGGGGAACTGCCGGTCCAGGTATTGCTGCTGGGGCAGGAAGGCCAGGCCGCCGCGCCGTGGAACATCGACGCTGACCTTTCCTGCCAGCGGCTTCTGCAAGCCGGCGATGACCTTGAGCAGGCTGCTTTTGCCACAGCCATTGGGGCCGATGACGCCGGTGAGGCTGCCTTTTTCCAGGGTGAAATCCACGGCGGGGGTGAGCGGTTGGCCCGGAGCGCCCCAGCGCAACGCATTGCAGGTGATCATGTGGAAGGTCTCGCCCAGCGGCTTTCAGCCACGGCATCGTGCGCGTGCAGGCTTTCGGCGTGGACCACTTTGAGGTGAAAGGCCTTGACCGCATCCGAGTGCTTCAAGGCGAGGTTAAGGCGGCGGGCGGCGTCCTCGCAGAACATCAGGTTCTGCCCATTGGCCAGGGCGAAGGCTTGCTCATCGGCACGTTTCACCGCGGTTTGCACGGCGGTGCCGAGGGCGGCTTCGGCGCTGTTGATCAGGTCGACAATTGGCAATTGCTCGCCTTGCAGGTGCACATGCAACTGCGCGCTGCTGCGTTGGCTGTGGGGGGTGGCGACAATGCCGTTGGCGCTGCCGAGCCAGGTCAACACGTCTGCATGCTGCAATGGCGTGTTGGCGAAATCGTCGAGAAATTGCTGTTGAATCAATTGCCTGGCAAGGGCGGCGGAGCATGGGCAGGTTGATGAGTAGGTCACGTCAATTTTTAGTTCCACGTGGAACATCCGGTTTTCCAGACGCGCCTCAATGCTGACCGGGTAGCGTTTCCAACCGTCCAAAGGGCTGACCAGAGCCGGGCGTTTCAACAGCAAGTTGGTGTGGATACGCAGGTAGGCGTTATTAGATAAATCTTCATGTGTGTCGAGAAAGCGCTGCAGTACATTACGCAGAAGTGCAGGCGTCAGCGGCTGCTGATCGAACATTTCCAGTGCCAGGTACAGGCGTGACATATGAATGCCACGGGCCGATCCATCGTCCAGGCTCACACCGGCATCGGCGGTGGCGAGCAGGCGTTGGCCATCAAACAGGACAGGCAAGGCCACGCCGCACATGCCCACCCAGTCGAGTGGCAAGGCTTGGCGTGAAGCCTGCGCGGCGATATCCGGCAGAGTCAGCGCATTCATAAGAAGGTCCATCGTTGGTAATAATTAGACATGTTATAGTATAACAATGACATTCACGATGAATTTTCTGCTCCAGCCTTTCTTCAGTCACGTCGAGCAGGGACGCTCCCTTATTCGCGGTATCGGTCATGCACAGACGTCAGCTCCTCAACCTGCTGTTGCTCAGCCCCCTGTTCGCCTTGCCGCCGGGGGCTTACGCCACGCAGATCCGCAATGCGCGTCTGTGGCGTTCGGCCGATAAGCTGCGGCTGGTCTTCGACCTCAGCGGCCCGGTGCAATACAAGACGTTTTCACTGACCGCCCCGGAACGCTTGATCATCGACCTGAGCGGCGCAGGGCTCAGTGGCGATTTCTCCCAGTTGGCGCTCAAGGACAGCGGAATTACCTCGATCCGTTCCGGGCATTTCGGCCAGAACGACACCCGCATCGTGCTGGACCTGGCCGCGCCGATGCAGCTCAACAGTTTCCTGTTGCCGCCCCAGGAGGGCCAGGGCCACCGCCTGGTGCTCGACCTGACCCGCGCCACACAGGCGCCTCGTCAAATCGCCGCCGAACCTGCGCCCTTGATCGCGCCGGTGGATAAAACCCATCCCCGGCGCGACATCATTGTGGTGGTCGACCCGGGTCATGGCGGCAAGGACCCCGGCGCCATCGGCTCCAAGGGTCAGCGGGAAAAAGATGTGGTGCTGTCGATCGCTCAATTGCTGGCCAAACGCTTGAAACGCGAAAAGGGTTTTGACGTGAAGCTGGTGCGCAACGATGACTTCTTCGTGCCTTTGCGCAAGCGCGTGGACATCGCCCGTCAGCACAAAGCCGATATGTTCATCTCCGTGCATGCCGACGCCGCACCAAGGCTTACTGCTTCGGGGGCCTCGGTGTACGCGTTGTCCGAAGGCGGCGCCACCTCGGCGACCGCCCGCTTCATGGCACAGCGCGAAAACGGCGCGGACCTGCTGGGCGCCACGACGTTACTCAACCTCAAGGACAAGGACCCGATGCTCGCGGGAGTAATCCTCGACATGTCGATGAACGCCACCATCGCCTCCAGCCTGCAACTGGGCAGCTCGGTGCTGGGTAGCCTGCAAAACATCACCAGCCTGCATCAGAAGCGGGTGGAGCAGGCCGGATTTGCGGTGCTCAAATCACCGGACGTGCCGTCGATCCTGGTCGAGACCGGCTTCATCTCCAACACCCAGGACGCCCAGCGGCTGGTGACGGCGCGCCATCAACAGGCGGTTGCCGATGGCCTGTTCGACGGTCTGAAAAAATACTTCGAGAAAAACCCACCGATGAACAGCTATATGGCGTGGGCGCAGGAGCAGAAGAAAGGCCAGGTCTAGCAACCGGTGATGCGGCTGCAGGTGAATGTGGCGCCGGCTCCGCCGGAACTGGAGAAGCGGTTGAGCGTGGTCCAGCCCACGCGCCGCGTGTAGCCGACCCACGCCTCACCGTCCGATGCCAACCCGGTAAAGAACGTCAGCTGCCCGTAGCGGCTGTTGGTTTGTGCCCAGTAGCGTTTGCCGATCACTTCGAAACCGCGCAAATACGTGGTGCTGCCGACGGTCGCCACGCTGTAGGCATTGCCCAGCGGGTCAACGCAGGCCAGCAGGTTGGCGCTGCGCGTGCAGTGGGCCGACAGGCTTGGGGATTGAGCACAGGCAGGTCCCGCCGCTGCCAATAGCAGGATGTACCGCAGGCGTTTCATCGGGTTTCTCTGGGGTTGGGAGGTGATCAAGCTTCGCGCCCTTCGTCACGCAGAGCAAGGAGGGTTGGCTTGTTTGTATTGTTATAATATAACATAAAACAAAGCCCGGCTTGACCGGGCAGCCTGATGAGAGCGACCTGATGCCCAATCGTCTACCCGTTACCGTGTTGTCCGGCTTTCTCGGCGCCGGTAAAAGCACCCTGCTCAACCACGTACTGCGCAACCGCGAACACCTGCGCGTGGCGGTGATCGTCAACGACATGAGCGAAATCAACATCGACGGCAGCGAGGTCCAGCGCGACGTCACCCTCAATCGCGCCGAAGAAAAGCTGGTGGAGATGAGCAACGGCTGCATCTGCTGCACCTTGCGCGAAGACTTGCTCGAAGAAGTCGGCAAGCTCGCCAGGGAAGGTCGGTTCGATTACCTGCTGATCGAATCCACCGGCATTTCCGAACCGATGCCTGTTGCCGAAACCTTCACCTTTCGCGATGAAAACGGGCAAAGCCTGGCGGATATCGCGCGCCTGGACACCATGGTCACCGTGGTCGACGGCATGAATTTCCTGCTCGACTATCAAGCCGCAGAAAGCCTGGCCTCACGCGGGGAAACCCTGGGGGAAGAGGATGAGCGCTCGATCACCGACCTGTTGATCGAACAGATCGAGTTCGCCGACGTGATACTGATCAGCAAGATCGACTTGATCGGCAGTCACGAGCGCCAAGAGCTGATGGCGATCCTCGAACGGCTCAATGCCCAGGCACACATCATTCCGATGGTGATGGGGCAGGTGCCCCTGCACACCATCCTCAACACCGGGCGCTTTGATTTCGAGCGGGCCGCCCAGGCCCCGGGCTGGTTGCAGGAATTGCGCGGCGAGCACGTGCCGGAAACCGAAGAGTACGGCATCGCTTCCAGCGCTTATCGCGCGCGCCGCCCCTTCCATCCGCAGCGGTTTTTCGACTTCATCGACCGCCCCTGGGTGAATGGCAAGCTGTTGCGTTCCAAGGGTTTTTTCTGGCTGGCCAGCAAACACCAGGACGCCGGCAGTTGGTCCCAGGCCGGTGGTTTGATGCGCCATGGCTTTGCCGGGCGCTGGTGGCGCTTCGTGCCGAAAAGCCAGTGGCCGCAAGACGAAGAAAGTGTCGCGGCAATCATGGGCAACTGGCAGCCGAGCACTGGCGATTGCCGTCAGGAACTGGTGTTCATCGGGCAGAACATTGATTTCGCGCAGATGCGCGCCGAACTCGAGCAGTGCCTGCTCACTGACGAAGAAATGGCCCTGGGCGTCGAAGGCTGGCGTCAGTGGGTCGATCCCTTTGGCCCCTGGTATGAGGAGGCAGCCGCCTGATGCTGGCCCCGGTTATTCCCCTGCGCCCCGTGATCCGCCAGACCTGCGGCGAAACCCCGCTGGCGCTCTCCGATATCCTCGAAGACGGCGTGAACCTGGCGCTGTGGCAGCGCCAATTGCCGCTGCATATCGCCGAGTTCGGTGCGTTGCTGGTGTCGCTCGATGAGCCGCTGGCCGAAGCATTGGTCATCGAGTTGAGCGACGAAGACACCGCGCCGAACTTGCAGGGCCTGGCGTCCGGTTGCCGTGATCTTGAAGGCTATGACGGCTTTATCGCCGATGTCTCCTGGCTGGTCAGCGCATTCGCCTGCCTGCTTGGCGCCAGGCGCATCGGCGTGCGTTTGCGCTTGCTGGACAAGGCGATGTGTCCGCGTTTCCATGTCGACCATGTGCCTGTGCGGCTGATCACTACCTACGCGGGCATTGGCAGCCAGTGGCTGCGCGAAGGCGTCATGGACCGCTGCCGCTTGAGCCAACCTGACGCAGAACCCGCCGAGCGCATCGAGCAGATTCACTGCGGTGAAGTGGCGCTGCTCAAGGGGACAAAATGGCACGGCAACGAAAATCATGGCCTGATTCACCGCTCGCCCGCCCTGAAGGCGAATGAGCGTCGCTTGATTCTCACGCTGGATTGGCTCGCATAAACGCGTAGGATCAAGCGCTCTACACGGTCTGAATGATGCCACCCATGTTGCAGAACATTCCCACCCACGTGATTGCCGGGCCCTTGGGCGCCGGCAAGACCAGCCTGATCAAACACCTGCTTGCCCAGCGTCCGGCCAACGAGCGCTGGGCGGTGTTGATCAACGAGTTCGGGCAGATCGGCCTGGACGCAGCCCTGCTCACGCAAGAAGAGGATGGCATTGCCCTGGGCGAGGTGGCGGGCGGCTGCCTGTGTTGCGTGAATGGTGCGCCGTTCCAGGTAGGCCTGGGTCGGTTATTGCGCAAGGCCAGGCCGGATCGGCTGTTTATCGAGCCTTCGGGCCTGGGCCATCCGGCGCAGTTACTCAAACAACTGGGCCAGGCGCCATGGCAGGACGTGCTGTCGGTTCAGCCCTGCGTGCTGGTGCTGGACGCCCAAGCCCTGGCAGCGGGCAAACCCTTGCCGCCGGCGCAGCAGGAGGCGCTGGCCAGTGCCGGCCTGCTGGTGTTGAACAAGGATGAGACGCTGGATGCGCGGCAGCGTCAGGCCATAGCGCAGCAATTACCCGGCAACGCGGTTTATTGGACGCGTCAGGCACGGTTGCCCATCGAGCAACTGCCTGGTTTGAAGGCACAGGCGGGCGGGGTTGTGGATAACTTTGTGGTGCCCAAAGGCTTGGCGCACATGGAGGCGGTCTGGAGCGACGCCGCGCTGCCGATCTGCCTGAGTCAGGCCCAGGAGGACGGCTGGAGCATTGGCTGGCGCTGGCACCCGAGCCAGCAATTTGATCCGCAGTGCTTGAAGCAGTGGCTGACAGGTCTGGAATGGCGTCGTGCCAAACTGGTTATCCACAGCCGTGAGGCCTGGGTATCCGCCAATGCTGTGGATAACAGCCCATTGGCCTGGCAGCCCAGCGAATGGCGCCGCGATTCGCGTATCGAACTGATCTTCAGCGCACCCCAGGACGTGGCGGCATTGCAGGCCGCCCTGGTGGCCTGTCGTTACTGACGGTTCTTGGTGGCGTGGTCCTGGCGCCACTGGCTCAGTTCGATGACGTCGGCGCTGGGCAGCGGCTCCTTGGCTTCGAACGGGTAGGGCGCCAGTTCGATCTGCGCGCTGTGGGCGCCAAATTGGGTGATGGTCCCGCTGTGGCGAGCCTCGCCCGTCACGGTGAACTCGAAATTGTAGACGCGTGCCAGACGGCGCCGACCCTTGGCATCCTTCACCAGACCGATGCGTTTCAACGCCACCGCGCCGTCGAGCAGTTCGATGTCGAGCTTGGCGCAGTGCTGCTTGACCCGCTCCAGCGCGCGTTCGCGCAAGCCATGGTTGTGCCAGACCCAGGCGGCGCCGGTCGCCAGCAGCATCAACACGAACATGTTTCCCAGGGTCAGCATTCCATGAACTCCAACAAAGTGAGCGCAGCTTAACTGTGTCGCCGGTCTGTCGTACAGGCTGCGTTTAGTCGCATACTGCGCGGCCAGAATTTCAACGGCTTTATGGAAATCTCCTGCATGAAACGTACACCCCATCTGCTTGCGATCCAGTCTCATGTGGTCTTTGGCCACGCCGGAAACAGCGCCGCCGTGTTCCCCATGCAGCGGGTCGGGGTGAATGTATGGCCGCTCAACACGGTGCAGTTCTCCAATCACACACAGTATGGCCACTGGGCGGGCGAAGTGCTGGCGCCGCAGCAAATTCCGGCACTGGTGGAAGGTATCGCGGCGATCGGCGAGCTGGGTAACTGCGATGCGGTGCTGTCCGGCTACCTCGGCAGCGCGGCTCAGGGACGCGCCATTCTAAGTGGCGTGGCGCGGATCAAAGCGCTCAATCCCAAAGCGATGTACCTATGCGACCCGGTGATGGGCCATCCGGAAAAGGGCTGCAGCGTGCCCCAGGAAGTCAGTGATTTCCTGCTCAACGAGGCTGCGGCCATGGCGGATTTCCTGTGCCCCAACCAGCTGGAACTGGACAGTTTTGCCGGGCGCAAGCCGCAATCGCTGTTCGATTGCCTGGCGATGGCCAAAGCCTTGCTGGCGCGCGGGCCGAAGGCGGTGCTGGTCAAGCATCTGGATTACCCGGGCAAGCTGCCGGACGGCTTCGAGATGTTGCTGGTGACGGCCGAGGGCAGTTGGCACTTGCGCAGGCCGCTGCTGGCCTTCCCGCGCCAGCCGGTGGGTGTGGGTGACTTGACGTCGGGGCTGTTTCTGGCGCGGGTGCTGTTGGGTGATAGCCTGGTGGGGGCGTTCGAGTTCACGGCGGCGGCGGTGCATGAGGTGCTGCTGGAGACCCAGGCCTGCGCCAGTTATGAACTGGAACTGGTGCGGGCGCAGGATCGAATCGCCCATCCCCGGGTACGCTTTGAGGCGATGCCGATCAGCCTGTAGATACATAGAACCCAATGTGGGGGGGCAAGCCCCAGCAGCCTATGACTATCTTGCTGATGCTCCACAAATCCAAATGTGGGAGGGGGCTTGCCCCCGATGGCGGCCTCTGGGCCGACCAGGATGCTGGATTGGACGGAGTACATATCCGTTTCTGCGGTAACGGCTGCTAATGGTTCCGCTTTTACAGCGGCTCACTTTTGAAAAGCGCAAAAGTAAGCAAAACGCTCTT
>NZ_CVTK01000043.1:227426-304830 GCF_900004785.1 Pseudomonas sp. 28 E 9
GCCCAGTGCGGCTAACCCGGCGTCCTGCCGGGTTACCCACGGATTCAAGCCTGCGTTCGGCCAGCGTGGTTTAACGGGGCGCCTAAGATCAAGAGCGACTCGCTGCGCATCGTGGTTAGCGTTGGCCGCTGCGGCGTTGTGTCGATACTCATGGCTATCGGGAGCAAGCCCCCGCCGCCCTCTGTAGGAGCGAGCTTGCTCGCGAAAAACTCACAGGCACCGCGTTCATTCAGAAAGCACGCGTTATTGTTGACGTTTTTCGCGAGCAAGCTCGCTCCTACAAAATTAGGGCAAGCCCGTCTCACATTAGATCCGCTTCGCAGCGTGGAATTAAGGCGCGTCGGCCTTGATTTCCTGATAACGCCTTTCCAGTTCCTGGCGAATCTGCCGACGCTGCTGGGCCTGCACGAAGCGGCGTTTGTCTTCGCTGTTCTGCGGCTGCAAGGGGGGGACGGCGGCCGGTTTGCGCTGGTCGTCCACCGCCACCATGGTGAAGAAGCAACTGTTGGTATGACGCACCGAGCGCTCGCGAATGTTCTCGGTCACCACCTTGATGCCCACTTCCATCGAGGTGTTGCCGGTGTAGTTGACCGACGCGAGAAAGGTCACCAGTTCGCCGACATGGATCGGCTCGCGGAAAATCACCTGGTCCACCGACAGCGTGACCACATAACGACCGGCATAACGGCTGGCGCATGCGTACGCCACTTCGTCGAGGTACTTGAGCAGGGTGCCGCCGTGGACATTGCCTGAGAAGTTGGCCATGTCAGGGGTCATCAATACCGTCATCGACAGCTGGGCGTTTCCGGGTTCCATAGCACACTCACGGGTTTAGGCATTGGTTGGGTTGGGCACCTCTGCGGGTGCTGGGAGCTTTGCAGCCATCCCTAACGGGACGCCGGTGGGCGGCTTGCCGTCACGCCCGGGCCGATCTGTTTCCATATATTGCACCGGCTTTCCGGCGGAAGTCGCGGTGTTAACCTTCAAACGCGCCTGCACGGGCATTTCTTACGGTCACGGCAGACTTTTCTTTCAGCGGCTGCGCGCGCGGGAAGTGAGAAACCGCCAGCAATTCCAGGGAGCCCCACGCCATGCATGCCATCAGCTTTATCCAGGACTTGGCCGTGATCATGCTGGTGGCGGGGGTCGTCACCATCCTGTTTCATCGCCTCAAGCAGCCGGTGGTGCTGGGCTACATCGTCGCAGGCTTCATCATCGGCCCCCACACGCCGCCGTTCGGCCTGATTCACGATGAAGACACGATCAAGACGCTGGCCGAACTCGGGGTGATCTTCCTGATGTTCTGCCTGGGCCTGGAGTTCAGCCTGCGCAAGCTGTTCAAGGTGGGTGCCACGGCGTTTATCGCGGCGTTCCTGGAAATCATCCTGATGATCTGGATCGGCTACGAAATCGGTCAATGGTTCGACTGGAACACCATGGACTCGTTGTTTCTCGGCGCGATCCTGGCGATTTCCTCCACCACCATCATCGTCAAGGCGCTCAATGACCTGAAGATGAAGAACCAGCGTTTTGCCCAGCTGATATTCGGCGTGCTGATCGTCGAGGACATCCTGGGGATCGGCATCATTGCCTTGCTGTCGAGCATCGCCGTCAGCGGCACGGTCAGCTCCGGCGAGGTGTTTTCCACCGTGGGCAAGCTCTCGCTGTTCATGATTGTCGCGCTGGTGATCGGTATTCTGCTGGTGCCGCGCCTGCTGGCCTACGTCGCCAGGTTCGAAAGCAACGAGATGCTGCTGATCACGGTACTGGGTCTGTGTTTCGGCTTCTGCCTGCTGGTGGTCAAGCTTGAATACAGCATGGTGCTGGGGGCCTTCCTGATCGGCGCGATCATGGCCGAGTCACGCCAACTGATTAAAATCGAGCGCCTGATCGAACCGGTTCGCGACATGTTCAGTGCGATTTTCTTTGTCGCCATCGGCTTGATGATCGACCCGCAAATCCTGCTGCAGTACGCGTGGCCGATTGCGGTCATTACCGTGGCCGTGGTGCTGGGCAAGATGCTGTCGTGCGGGCTGGGCGCGTTTATCGCCGGCAACGATGGCCGCACCTCGCTGCGGGTGGGCATGGGCCTGTCACAGATTGGCGAATTTTCTTTCATCATCGCGGCGCTGGGGATGACCCTGCAGGTCACCAGCGACTTTCTGTACCCGGTGGCGGTGGCGGTTTCGGCGATAACGACGTTGCTCACCCCGTACCTGATCCGCGGCGCCGACCCGCTGTCACTGAAAATTGCCGCCGTGATGCCCCAGCGCATGAGCCGGGTATTCGGCATGTATGGCGAATGGCTGCGCAGTATTCAGCCGCAAGGCGAGGGCGCCATGCTGGCGTCGATGATCCGCAAGATCGTGCTGCAAGTGGGGGTGAACCTGGCGCTGGTGATCGCGATCTTCTTCGCCGGCAGCTTTTTCGCGGCGCGCATCGGCGGGTATCTGGAAGGCTGGGTCAGCGATCAAAGCTGGCAGAAGGCGTTGATCTGGGGTGGCGCATTGCTGTTGTCGCTGCCGTTTCTGATCGCGGCGTACCGCAAGCTCAAGGCATTGTCGATGTTGCTGGCGGAGATGAGCGTGAAGCCGGAAATGGCCGGGCGGCATACCCAACGTGTGCGACGGGTGATCGCGGAGCTGATCCCCATTCTGTCGCTGCTGGTGATCTTCCTGCTCCTGGCAGCCTTGTCGGCCAGTATCCTGCCGACCAACAAGTTGCTGGTACTGATTGCGGTGGTCACGGCGGCGGTGGCGGCCGTGCTCTGGCGCTGGTTCATCCGCGTGCATACGCGGATGCAGGTGGCCTTGCTGGAGACGCTGGATAACCACAAGGATACGCCGGAACACTAGAAGGCCAGGTGTGGGCCTCAGCTTTCCAGCCAGACATCCCGTGCCCAGTGCCACACCGATTCCCAGGTTTCTTCCTGGACCAGTTCTTCCTCGGCGGACCACAGCACCACGGTGCCGTCTTCTTCGACGCAGTAGTAGTCGTCGCCGTCCTGGCAAATCGGGATCAGGCTGCGGTCAACACCGGCGTCCCAGGCGTTGGCGGCAACGTCCGGCAGATAGGTGTGGGACTGCGGGTCGGTGACGGTCACCGGCTCGAGGCTGCCGTAGACCACGTCGCTGACGGTCAGCAGGAATTCGCGGAATACAAAGGGGATGTCGATGAACAGTTGTTCTTCGATTTCCACCAGTTGGTCTTCGTCAGGCAGCTCCAAGGGAACCGGGACCGGTTCGTTGGCTTCACGCAGTTGTTCGATGATTTCTTCCACGGCCGGGATCCTCTTGCTGATGGCGCGTTTTATAGGGGCGTTTTATACAGTAGCTCGCTATAAGTGCAACCGTGAAATAGAAAACCCCGGAACAGGTCCGGGGTTTTTGTTACCAGTTGCTCACGCGTGCGGGTATCAGCCGTTCTGGCGGATACCGGCGACCAGCCATGGCTGGTTTTCGCCCTGCGGACGTTCCATGTTCCAGCTTTCGCTGAACACTTCGCCCTGGTCGAAACGCGAGGTCTTCGACACGCCGCTGAAGGTCAGGGTGGCGATGGTCTTGTCGGCACGATCATCCACACCGTCCAGCTGTACGCGCAGGTCGTCGATATAGGTCGACTGGAAGCCGTCACCCAGGTCGGCGCGTTCGCGCTTGAGGAACTCCAGCAGTTGCGGGGTCACGAACTCGGCGATCTTGTCCATTTCGTTGGCGTCCCAGTGCTGCTGCATGGACTGGAAGTGGCTGCGGGCCGCTTCAATGAAACGCTCTTCGTTGAACCAGGCCGGCGCGTTGATCACCGGACGGGCGGCCGCAGGGGCTGCCGAACCGCCGAAGATCGAACCCATGGCGGGTTTTTGCTCGAACACTTCACGCTGCATCGGCGCGCCGGCCGGGGCCAGGTGCTCCTGCTGCTTGCGGCGACGGGCGGCGATAAAGCGGAAGATCACGAAGGCAATGACCGCCAGGATCAGGATGTCGAAGATCTGCATGCCCTGGAAGCCGCCGCCCATGAACATGGACGCGAGCAGGCCACCGGCGGCGATGCCGGCCAATGGGCCCAACCAGCGCGACGCACCGCCGGCCTTGGCCGCGGCGCCAGCGGCACCGGCTGCGCCTGCGGTAGCTGCAGCACCGCCGGCACCGGCGGCACCGGCGGATGGAGCCATCTGGCTGGTCTGGTGGGTCGGCGCCGAGCCCATGCTCTTGCCGCCACCGAAGCGTTTGGCGTTGGCGTCGAGGCTCATCGTCAAGCCGATGCACAACGCCATGGCGATGCTAAGAAAACGTTTCATAAAGGGAATTCCCATTTGTGGATTGCACGCGCGCCATGTTGCACAGGTGTAGTGACAGTGGCTAGCGACATAATGTTTCGGGCTTTTGCGTAGGACTGATTCGGAATGGTCTGTAGGACTTATTACAGATATTGGCCCGCCCTTATTAAAAACAAGGGTGGGCCAAAAACCTTCATGTTGAACGGTTCTCTGTAGGAGCGAGCTCGCTCGCGAAAATCGTCAACGATAACGCGGGCATTCTGGATGAACGCGTTATCTGGACGTTCTTCGCGAGCAAGCTCGCTCCTACAGGAGGGAAGACTTCAGACAGCCTCAAGTTTGGCGTAGCCCATCATCAGCCACTTGCTGCCCTCGGCGAAATTCACCTGCACCCGTGCCTGGGCGCCGGCGCCTTCGAAGTTGAGGATCACGCCTTCGCCGAAGATCGCGTGCCTGACCTGCTGGCCCAGGCTGAACGGTGTTTCCGGAATCTCGGAACCGGCAAACATGGTGCTGGAGTTCTGCTGCTGGCCGCCGCCGAACGGGCGGCTGACGCTGTTGGACAGGCGCACTTCCTGGATCAGTCCCTTCGGCACTTCACGTACGAAGCGCGACACCTTGTTGTAGGTCTCGCTGCCGTACAGGCGTCGGGTTTCGGCGTAGGTCATCACCAGGTTCTGCATGGCCCGGGTAATGCCCACATAAGCCAGGCGACGTTCTTCTTCAAGACGGCCCGGCTCTTCCAGGCTCATCTTGTGCGGGAACAGGCCTTCTTCCATGCCCACCAGGAACACATACGGGAATTCCAGGCCCTTGGCACTGTGCAGGGTCATCAGCTGGATGCTGTCTTCATGTTCGTCAGCCTGGGCGTCCCCCGCCTCCAGCGAAGCATGGCCAAGGAAGGCGGCGAGCGGCGTAAGGTCTTCTTCGTTCTCGGCGTTTTCGAATGCGCGGGCGGCGCTGACCAGTTCCTCAAGGTTTTCTACCCGGGCCTGGCCTTTTTCGCCCTTTTCCGCCTCGTGGTAGGCGATCAGCCCGGACTGTTCGATCACGGTCTGGGTCATCAGATGCAGGGGCATTTCCGCGCATTTGGCCGCAAGGTTCTCGATCAGCTCGACAAACACACCCAAGGCGCCGGCTGCGCGGCCCGTCAGGCCTTTATTGGCGATGAGCAGGCGCATGGCCTCCCACATCGACACATCGGCATGGCGGGCGTGCTCGCGAATGGCCTCGACGGTTTTTTCGCCGATGCCACGGGCCGGGATATTGATTACCCGCTCCAGCGCCGCGTCGTTGCCCCGACCTTCCAGCAAGCGCAGGTAGGCCATGGCGTTCTTGATTTCCGCACGCTCGAAGAAGCGCTGGCCACCGTAGATGCGATACGGGATGCGCTCGCGCAGCAAGGCTTCTTCCAATACCCGCGATTGGGCGTTGGAGCGGTAAAGAATGGCGATATCGCTGCGCGAAAGGCCGGTTTTCAACGCACCTTCGATGGTTTCCACCACGTAGCGCGCTTCATCGTGTTCGTTGAAGGCGGCGTACAGGTTGATCGCTTCGCCTTCGCCGCCGTCGGTCCACAGCTCTTTGCCCAGGCGCCCGGTGTTGTTGGCGATCAAGGCGTTGGCGGCCTTGAGAATCCCGGCGGTGGAGCGGTAGTTCTGCTCAAGGCGGATGGTCACCGCGTCCGGGAAGTCCTCGGAGTACTGATAGATGTTCTCGATTTTCGCGCCGCGCCAGCCGTAGATCGACTGGTCGTCGTCACCCACCACCATCAGGCTGTCGCCACCCTTGGCCAGCAGGCGCAACCAGGCGTACTGCACGGCGTTGGTGTCCTGGAACTCGTCCACCAGAACGTGCCGGAAACGCTTCTGGTAATGGGCCAGCAAGCCGGGGTTGTCGCGCCACAGGTCCAGGGCCCGCAACAGCAGTTCGGAGAAGTCGATCACGCCGGCGCGTGCGCAGGCTGCCTCGTAGGCTTCATAGATGCTGCGCATGGTGGCCAGGAACAGATCGCCGCTGGCCTGGATATGCTGCGGACGCAGGCCTTCGTCTTTCTGGCCGTTGATAAACCACTGGGCCTGGCGTGCCGGCCAGCGTTGCTCGTCGAGGCCCAATTCGCGGATCACCCGCTTGACCAGGCGTTGCTGATCGTCGCTGTCGAGGATCTGGAACGTCTGGGCCAGCCCCGCTTCCTGCCAATGCGCCCGCAACAGGCGGTGTGCCAGGCCGTGGAAGGTACCCACCCACATGCCGGCCGGGCTGATGCCCATCAGTTGCTCGATGCGATGGCGCATCTCGGCGGCAGCCTTGTTGGTGAACGTCACCGACAGGATGGAATGGGGCGACGCGTTCTCGACCTGGATCAACCAGGCGATACGGTGCACCAGCACTCGGGTTTTACCGGAGCCAGCACCGGCCAGGACCAACTGACGGCCAACGGGGGCTGCTACGGCCTGGCGTTGGGCATCGTTGAGGGAGTTCAGCAGAAGGGAGAGATCATCGCGCATCGGCGCATTCTAGGGTGCCGGGGGAAGACGGGCAAACCCCAATGCCAGGCGCCCGACGGAAAACCGCCTGCGGGCCAACATTCTGCGGAGCGCGGATGACCGGTCGGTCATGCGCCACAGCCCGCGTGGCGTCTCGTTCAAGCTGTCTGGAACGACGCTTTGCGCCCAACAGCCGGGCGCTTTTTATGATCTGGAGCAGTTTGGCCCGAGCGTTTGCTTGTGTATGCTCCGTCGACGTTCAGGCTCACCATTATAAGAACACTGCCTATGACCTTTGACACTGACCTGTTCGGCCCTTCGGCGGCGCCTGCGCAGGTTATCCGCAAACATTACGCCACCCAGATGGCGGTGGAGCGGACACGCCTGTTGTATCAGGGCTCGTTGGTGCCAACCCTGCTGATGCTGGTCAATGGTTTGGTCTGCGCCTGGCTGTTGTGGAACCCCGCGCAATACCTGCTCGACAGCGCCTGGCTGGTCTGGTTGCTGGCGCTGGTGGCGATGCGGGTCATCCAGGTGGCGGCCTTTGAGTCGGCCATGCCCAGCCGCCAGGCCCAACCTGTCTGGCGCCGGATGTTCCTGCTCGGCTCGGCGGTCAGCGGCCTGACCCTGTCGATCGCCGCCATCGCCCTGGTGCCCACCGACAGCTTCATGCAACAGGCCTGGGTGTTCGGCCTGATCGGCGCGGCGATGCTGTCGGCCAGCGTGGCGTATGCCGTCAGCCTCTGGGCCTTTTTGTCCTTCGCCTTGCCGTGCCTGTTGCCGGTCATCGCGTACCTGTTCTGCAACGGCACCTCGCAGCAACAGGGCTGGGGCGTGCTCGGTGTGATCCTGCTGGCGTCGTTGAGCGTGGTGGCGTGGCAGGTCAACCGCCTGATCCAGCGCGGGCTGTTGCGACGTTTCCAGAACCAGGCCTTGATCGAACATTTGCAGCAGGCCCGGCGCCGCAGCGAGCAGTTGAACCAGGCGCTGATGCGCGAAGTCGAGCAGCGTCGCCAGGTCGAACAGGACTTGCGTGACGCCCAGGCCGGCCTGCAAGACCGTATGGCCCTGCGCGGCCAGGAGCTGGACGCCGCCAGCCTCGCCCTGAACAAAAGCGAGGCGCGCCTGGCCATGGCGCTGCAAGCCAGTGAACTGGGCCTGTGGGACTGGAATCTGCAAACCGATGAGGTGCACCACACCCACCTCAAGGAACTGTTCGGCCTGGAACCCGAGTACGTCACCGCGATGCTCAGTCATCTCAAGCCGCGCCTGCACCCCGACGACCTGCCGCTGCTCAAGCACGCGCTGGTGGAGCACCTCAAGGGCCGCAGCGAGGATTATCAGGTGGAATACCGGATACGCCATGGCGACGGGCACTGGGTGTGGATCGAGGACCGTGGGCGTGCGGTAGAGCGTTCGCCCGGTGGGCGAGTGATCCGCATGCTCGGCACGCGGCGCGACATCAGTGCCGGCAAGGCCCTGGAAGAACAGCAACGGCTTGCCTCGACGGTGTTCGAGGCGGCCAGCGAAGGCATCGTGATTCTCGACCCCAACTACGTGCTGATCGCGGTCAACCAGGCGTTCAGCCGCGTCACCGGTTTTGACATCGACGACATGCTCGGGCGCAATGTCGTGGAGTTACCCTGCAGTCGCGATGCCCGGCGGCACTTCCCGGTGATTCGCCAGGCACTGCTCAGCCACGGCACCTGGCAGGGCGAGCTGGTGGAGACGCGCAAGAACGGCGAGCTGTACCCGCAGTGGCTGCACCTGAGCGTGGTGCGCGATGCTCGCGGCAATGTCAGTCATATCGTCGGCTTTTTCGCCGATCTGTCCGCGCGGCGCGAGTCCGAGGAGCGCATGCGCTACCTCACCCATTACGATGAGTTGACGGGCCTGGCCAATCGTTCGCTGTTTCGCGAACGGCTGCGCGAAGCGCATCAGCGCGTGCGTCAGGGTGGGCGCAGCCTGGCGCTGCTGCACATCAACCTCGACCGTTTCAAGCTGCTCAATGACAGCCTGGGCCATGAAGTGGCCGACCAGCTATTGCAGAAGATGGCACGGCGGCTGATCAACGCACTGCCGGAAGCCGACACCATTGCCCGCCTGTCCGGTGACGAATTCGCGGTGCTGTTCGATGCCTATGGCAACTTGTCGAGCCTGGCGCGCGTGGCGACCCGGCTCTTGGCAAAGCTGCGCGTGCCGGTGACGGTGGAGGGCCATGAGCTGGTGGTCAGCGCCTCCATGGGCGTCAGCCTGCTGCCGGATAATGCGCGGGAAATTTCTGCGCTGGTCAGCCAATCGAATATGGCGATGCAGCACGCCAAGCACCTGGGCGGGAATAATTTCCAGTTCTACACCGACAGCCTGCAAGCCAGCACCCTGGAGCGCCTGCAGCTGGAAAACCATCTGCGCAAGGCCATCGACGAAGGCCAGCTCACGGTGTTCTACCAACCCAAACTGTGCCTGGCCACCGGCAAGCTCAATGCGGTGGAGGCCCTGGTGCGCTGGGAACATCCGCAATGGGGCCTGGTGCCGCCGGGGGACTTTATCGGTCTGGCCGAAGAAACCGGCCTGATCGTGCCGTTGGGCGAGTCAGTGTTGCGCAAGGCCTGTTGGCAGGCCTGTGAGTGGCAGCGTCAGGGGCTGGCGCCGATTCGCGTGTCGGTGAACCTGTCGGTGCATCAGTTGCGCCAGGGCAAGCTGGTCAGCCTGGTGCGCCAGGTGCTGGAAGAGACCGGGCTGGACCCGCAATACCTCGAGTTGGAACTGACCGAAAGTCAGCTGCTCGACAGTGTCGAGCACATCATCACGACCTTCCGGCAGTTGCGCGAGCTGGGTGTGAAGCTGGCTATCGACGATTTCGGTACCGGCTATTCCTCCCTCAGCTACCTCAAGCGTATTCCGGTGGACTACGTGAAGATCGACCAGACCTTTATCCGCGGGCTCGGCCAGGGGCGCGAGGACGCCGCCATTACCCGGGCGATCATCGCCATGGCCCACGGGTTGGCGCTCAAAGTGGTGGCCGAAGGCGTGGAAGATCAGCAGCAACTGGATTTCCTGCGGAGCGAGGGGTGCGACGAGGTGCAGGGCTATCTGATCAGCCGACCGATGCACCCCGAGGGGCTGGCAGATTTGTTACGGCAAAATCCGGAATTTCCTTAATGACTCGGGGGCAGCCCCTGTGGCTACAAAGCCTCTGCCCTTAATTTCAGTGGGGGGCAGGGCGATTTAGTGCTGCATCAGGCGGGCAAAACGGCAATTCTTGTAGTATAACTACAAGCTTGCTACATCCCTGGCGTCTGCCAATAACAAGAGTCCTGCCCTTTGAACCTGTTGCAACATATCGCCCAGTCGCGCCACCTGTTACGCAAATCGGAACTCAAGGTTGCCGATCACGTGCTGCTTGACCCTGCGGCTGTGATGCACAGTTCCATGGCTGATCTGGCCCACAGCGTGGGCATCAGCGAGCCGACCATCGTGCGTTTCTGCCGCGCCATCGGTTGCTCCGGGTTTCAGGATTTGAAACTCAAGTTGGCGCAAAGCCTGGCCGCCGGGGCGAGCTTCGGCCAGTTTGCGATCCATGAAGACGACTCCGTCGCCGACTACAGCCTGAAAATCTTCGACACCACGTTGCATACGCTGATGGAAGTGCGCGAGAAGCTCGACCCGGTGGAGCTGCAAAAGGCCGTGACCGCGATGTCCCAGGCCCAGCGCGTGGAGTTCTACGGCTTTGGTGCTTCCGGTGCGGTGGCGGCCGACGCCCAGCATAAGTTTTTCCGCCTGCTGCTCACGGCGGCGGCCTACAGCGACCCGCACATGCAGGCGATGTCGGCGGTGACCTTGAAGCCCACCGACGTGGCCATCTGTATTTCCCAGTCCGGTCGCTCCAAAGACCTGCTCATCACCGCCAACCTGGTGCGTGAAAGCGGCGCTTCGCTGATTACCCTGTGCCCGAGCCAGACGCCATTGGCGGAGCTGTCTACGGTGAACCTGGCGATCGACGTGCATGAAGACACCGAGATCTACACGCCGCTGACCTCGCGCATTGCTCACCTGGTGGTGATCGACGTTTTGGCGATGGGGGTTGCCATGGCTCGCGGGCCAAGCCTGGTCAACCACCTCAAGAGCGTGAAGCGCAGTTTGCGCAGCCTGCGGTTGTCGCCCAAGTCGGTCAAGGCCCTCGACGACTGAACTGTACACCGATCCAAAATGTGGGAGGGGGCTTGCCCTAATGCCGGTCTGTAGGAGCGAGCTTGCTCGCGAAAAACGTCAACGATAACGCGTGCTTTCTGAATGAACGCGGTGCCTGTGAATTTTTCGCGAGCAAGCTCGCTCCTACAGAGAGCACTCTTCCACATGTGCATCTTTTGTGTGTCCAGAATCTTCATCAGGTTGTCATCGCCCCGTCATCCCTCGCCCCCATCCTGTACTCCCCGCACTCGCATTGGGAGACTCCAAAATGGCCCGGACCTACGAAGACAGCAACAGCACCGTCAAGACCCGTCGTCAGCAGGAAGACCAGCGCCGCATGGCGTTCCGTCGCGCAATCGAAGACCGCTGTGACCAGCGCCAACTGCTCCAGAGCATCAGTGACTACCCGGAACTGCATTGGCAGGCGCCCTTGGCTGCCCAGCGAAGCGCTCAGCCAGGGCGCTGATCTGTACCCGTTCGCTGCGGATAAAGCCCAGGAACGCATGGGCCACCGGTGACAGCCGCTTGGCTTTGGCTTGCACCAGGCACCAACTGCGGTACAGCGGCAGTTCTTCCACCGCCAGTTCCTTGAGCCCGCCGGTGGCCAGTTCCAGGTTCAAGGCGTGGCGCGTCAGCAGGGCCACGCCCAAACCTGCGACCACGCACTCACGCTGCGCCTCGGCCGAGGCCACTTCCACGGTCTGGGTGAAGTGCACGCGTTTTTCCTTGAAGTACTCTTCGCACGCCAGGCGTGTGCCGGAACCCGGTTCACGGATGAGCAGGGTGTAGGGTTCCAGGTCCTGCAGGCGCAGCGGCCCTTTCAGGCTCAACGGATGATCCGGCAGCGCCACGGCAACGATCGGGTTATTCAGGAACGGCAGGAATTCCAGGCCCATGTCCTGGGGCACCATGGACATGATCACCAGGTCGTCGCGGTTGTCAGAGAGCCGGCGGATCACCTGGGCGCGATTGACCACGGTCAGGTGCAATTGCACCTCCGGGTGCTGGCGCTTGAAGGCGGCGAACAGGTGCGGCACGAAGTATTTGGCGCTGGACTCCACCGCCAGCTTCAATTGGCCCTGCAGTGAGCCCTGCATGTCCGAGAGCTGCATATCGAGGTTTTCCAGACGGCCGAAAATATCCCGGCTGGCCCGTTGCAGGGCTTCGGCGGCCTCGGTCATGTAGAGCTTTTTGCCGACATAGTCGAACAGCGGCTGGCCGATCAGCTCTTCGAGCTGGCGAATTTGCAGGCTGACGGCCGGTTGAGTCAGGGACATTTCCTCGGCTGCACGGCTGTAGGAACGCAAATCACACACTTCATTGAAAATCTGCAACTGACGCAATGTCATACGCATCAATGACTTACGCATTAAATAATTCCCCGCTCAGCAATCATCCCGGCAACTATAAGTCTTTACTTATATACAACCCAATAATTATTGATTTTTGTTAATCCCTCGGTGCGCATAGTGTGTGTCTCGCGACTGTCATGAAACATTTGGTCACGCGCTGACCTTGTTACTAAGGTCAAAGACGCAGCAATCGGCTCAAGGGAATTTCCAAGTGATAAAAAAGATCCTGATCGCCAACCGTGGTGAAATTGCCGTACGAATCGTGCGTGCCTGCGCCGAGATGGGCATTCGCTCGGTCGCGGTTTATTCGGACGCCGACCGCCACGCGTTGCACGTCAAGCGTGCCGACGAAGCCCACAGCATCGGGGCCGAGCCCCTGGCCGGTTACCTGAACCCGCGCAAGCTGGTGAACCTGGCCGTGGAAACCGGCTGCGATGCACTGCACCCCGGCTACGGTTTCCTGTCGGAAAACGCCGAGCTGGCGGACATCTGTGCCGAACGCGGGATCAAATTCATCGGCCCGTCCGCCGAAGTCATCCGCCGCATGGGCGACAAGACCGAAGCGCGGCGCAGCATGATCAAGGCCGGTGTGCCGGTCACGCCGGGCACCGAAGGCAACGTCGCCGACATCCATGAAGCCCTCACCGAAGGCGACCGTATCGGTTACCCGGTGATGCTCAAGGCCACTTCCGGTGGTGGCGGTCGCGGGATTCGTCGTTGCAACAGCCGCGAAGAACTCGAACAAGCCTTTCCCCGGGTGATTTCCGAAGCCACCAAGGCCTTTGGTTCGGCGGAAGTGTTCCTGGAAAAGTGCATCGTCAATCCCAAGCACATCGAGGCGCAGATCCTCGGTGACAGCTTTGGCAACGTGGTGCACCTGTTCGAGCGTGATTGCTCGATCCAGCGGCGCAACCAGAAGCTCATTGAAATTGCCCCCAGCCCGCAGTTGACCCCGGAACAGCGCGCCTACATCGGCGACCTGTCGGTGCGCGCGGCCAAGGCCGTGGGCTACGAGAACGCCGGCACCGTGGAGTTCCTGCTCGCCGAGGGCGAGGTGTACTTCATGGAGATGAACACCCGGGTGCAGGTGGAACACACCATCACCGAGGAAATCACCGGGATCGACATCGTCCGCGAGCAGATTCGTATCGCCTCGGGCCTGCCGCTGTCGGTGAAACAGGAAGATATCCAGCACCGTGGCTTCGCGTTGCAGTTCCGCATCAACGCCGAAGACCCGAAGAACAACTTCCTGCCCAGCTTCGGCAAGATCACCCGTTACTACGCCCCCGGCGGCCCCGGCGTGCGTACCGACACGGCGATCTACACCGGCTACACCATCCCGCCGTTCTACGACTCCATGTGCCTGAAACTGGTGGTGTGGGCGTTGACCTGGGAAGAAGCCATGGACCGCGGCCTGCGCGCCCTGGACGACATGCGTCTGCAAGGCGTGAAGACCACCGCCGCCTATTACCAGGAAATCCTGCGCAACCCGGAATTCCGCAGCGGCCAATTTAATACAAGCTTCGTGGAAAGCCACCCTGAGCTGACCAACTACTCGATCAAGCGCAAACCCGAAGAGCTGGCCCTGGCCATCGCCGCCGCCATCGCCGCCCACGCAGGCCTGTGAGGAATATAACAATGAGCAAAAAGATCTTCGTAACCGACACCATCCTGCGCGACGCTCACCAATCGTTGCTGGCGACCCGCATGCGCACCGATGACATGCTGCCGATCTGCGACAAGCTCGACAAAGTCGGCTACTGGTCCCTGGAAGTCTGGGGCGGCGCCACCTTCGACGCTTGCGTACGGTTCCTCAAAGAAGACCCGTGGGAGCGCCTGCGCCAACTGCGCGCGGCATTGCCCAACACACGCCTGCAAATGCTGCTGCGCGGCCAGAACCTGCTGGGCTACCGCCACTACAGCGACGATGTGGTCAAAGCCTTCGTCGCCAAGGCCGCGGTCAACGGGATCGATGTGTTCCGTATCTTCGATGCGATGAACGACGTACGAAACCTGCGCGTGGCCATTGAAGCGGTCAAGGCCGCCGGCAAGCACGCCCAGGGCACCATCGCCTACACCACCAGCCCGGTGCACACTGTCGACGCCTTCGTGGCCCAGGCCAAGCAGTTGGAGTCCATGGGCTGTGACTCGATCGCGATCAAGGACATGGCCGGCCTGCTGACCCCTTACGCCACCGGCGAACTGGTCAAGGCGCTCAAAGCCGAGCAGAACCTGCCGATCTTTATCCACTCCCACGACACCGCCGGCTTGGCCGCGATGTGCCAGCTCAAGGCCATCGAAAACGGTGCCGACCATATCGACACCGCCATCTCCAGCTTCGCCTGGGGCACCAGCCACCCGGGCACCGAGTCGATGGTCGCGGCCCTCAAAGGCAGCGAGTTCGACACCGGCCTCGACCTGGAACTGCTGCAGGAAATCGGCCTGTACTTCTACGCCGTGCGCAAGAAATACCACCAGTTTGAAAGCGAGTTCACTGCCGTCGACACCCGCGTGCAAGTCAACCAGGTACCGGGCGGGATGATTTCCAACCTGGCCAACCAGTTGAAAGAGCAGGGCGCCCTGAACCGTATGAGCGAAGTGCTGGCCGAAATCCCGCGCGTGCGTGAAGACCTCGGCTTCCCGCCGCTGGTCACGCCCACGTCGCAGATCGTCGGCACACAGGCGTTCTTCAACGTGCTCGCCGGTGAGCGCTACAAGACCATCACCAACGAAGTGAAGCTCTACCTGCAGGGTGGCTACGGCAAGGCTCCGGGCACGGTGAACGAAAAGCTGCGCCGTCAGGCCATCGGCAGCGAAGAGGTCATCGACGTTCGCCCGGCTGATTTGCTCAAGCCGGAAATGACCAAGCTGCGCGGTGAAATCGGCGCGTTGGCCAAGTCCGAAGAAGACGTGCTGACCTACGCCATGTTCCCGGATATCGGGCGCAAGTTCCTCGAAGAACGCGACGCCGGCACCCTGGCCCCTGAGGTGCTGCTGCCGATTCCGGAAGCCGGCGGTGTCGCCCGTGCCAGCGGCGAAGGCGTACCGACCGAGTTCGTCATCGACGTGCACGGCGAAAGCTACCGCGTGGATATCACCGGGGTGGGCGTGAAGGCCGAAGGCAAGCGCCACTTTTACCTGTCCATCGACGGCATGCCGGAAGAAGTGGTGTTCGAACCGCTCAACGAATTCGTCAGCAGCGGCGGCAGCAAGCGCAAGCACGCTACCGAACCGGGCCATGTCAGCACGGCGATGCCGGGCAATATCGTCGATGTGCTGGTCAAGGAGGGCGACGTGGTCAAGGCCGGCCAGGCCGTGTTGATCACTGAAGCCATGAAAATGGAAACCGAAGTCCAGGCCGCCATTGCCGGCAAGGTGACTGCCGTTCATGTGGCCAAGGGCGACCGGGTCAACCCGGGTGAGATCCTGATTGAGATCGAAGGCTGAATCCAGCCTTCGACGTGACCGCTTAATCCTCGGGGGGGCAGGTGCCCTCCTTTTTTTTGCCCGAGATTCAGGCCTCGGCGGCAGGCTTTTTGTGCTTGAAGCTGACAAAGACGCCGGTGGCTGTGTAGATCAGTTCCGGGGTCAGGGTTGCAAGGTGACTGGTGAGCCGCTCGAAACGGCCTTCAATCTGTGCGGCGTCGACGACACGTAGCTGGCGGTTGAGCAGTTCATCATGTTCATGCTCTATCTGGATATTCAGCGTCGCGCCCGCCAGGCTGGCACGGTTGCCGACTTTCAGGGTGCTGTGTGCTTCGCCCTGGCCCACCTTGAAAGCCAGGGTCGAGCCCGCTGTCATGTTCAGGTCGCGTTTGATTCGATCTTGGTTTTTCAAGATCGGGTCGAGTAACAGCGTACCGGCGACGTCAAGCTCGTTCACCGTGCCTCCGGCATAGGTAGCGCCCTGTTCAACCGTGACCGTGCCGCCGATGCGGTTCTGGTTGATCAAGGTGGCGCCGCTCCGAACCCGGCCGCGCTGGTTGGCCTCCAGTGCGCCGGTCAGGGTCCAGGTGCCTGCATTGACGTCCAGATGCTGAAACTGGCGGGCGCCGTTGAACGTGCCGCCCTCGATATCTTCCAGGATGACCTGGTTGGTACCGCTGCCGCCGTCCACCTCACCCCTGAATCGGGCCTGGCCGCGCACAATCAACACGTCGTTGCCCCCGCCCATGTCCAGGGCAATGCCGTTGCCCCCGCTGATCAGGCCGTTATTGACGACCCTGTCGTTGAAGTTGCCTAGCAGGTGCACCCCATAGCCGTCGCGACCTCTGATGGTGCCGTTGTTGACCAGCAACGTGCTGCCAACGTCAGGCCCCGCGCTCCCGTTATCGACCAGCACGCCATAATGCCTGCCGCTGATGAGGCCATGGTTATAGATGTCGTCGCCGACGATGGCGCTGCCGGCCTCCACCTGCACGGTCGCCGATACTGGATAGAACGCTGGAGAGGGATAGACTGCGGACTGGGTGGGTACTTGCGACATTGGATTTCGACCTCACGTGTGCTGGAGGTCGAAAACTAACGCAAGGAAAAGTCCGTCGCTGTCGGCGGTAGTACCGAGGATTGTGAGAGGGTTCGTTATTGAAGAGGACGCTTACGACGCTCGGTTAAAAGCTCATCGTCCACTGCCCCTTGACGCCTTGATTGCGGCTATGGGTACCCGCCTGGCCGCTGTAGCTCAGGCCCAGCGTGTGTTGGCTGGACAAGGCCAGGTCCACGCCGGCGTTCACGTCCAGGCTGTCGCGATCCAGTGACGTACCCGTGATGGTGAAGCCGTCCAGTGCCACTGGAGCGTTGCGATAGGATTGGCGCACCTGGCTGTCGACTGCGCCGTAGAGATGTTTCCAGCCGGTGCTGAGGTGGGGTGTCAGCCTGACCTGATTATCGAACCGGTACACCGTCGCCAGGTGCAGACCTACCGTGCTGTTGAAGTTCTGCTGGGTCTGCGCGCCGACGTTGAGTGCGGTCAGGCCACCGCTTTCCTTGAAACTGTCGCGGTGATAACGCTGGTAGCCAAGGCCGACGAAGGGCTCGACGCGCAAGTCCTGGCTGCCCAATTGATAGCCCAGTTCCGAGAACAGCGTCTGGCTTTGGGCGTCGTAGTGAGACTTGAGCTGATCCTTGTAATCGAGCAGATTGACGTTGCGCCGGTTGGTGCCGGCGTGGCTGCTGTAGATCGCACCCAGGCGCAGGGCCAGCGGTCCGTCCTGGCGCACGGCGTAGGCACCCAGATGCAAGCTGTCCAGCTCGGCGGAAAAGCGCTGGGCGTCAAGATTGCTCGTGGATTTGGCACCCATCACCCCCACACGCCAGGCGTGGTCGACCGCCCAGTCGGCGCCCAGCAACAGTCCACGGGTGCGGTGCTGCAGGCCGGCGCTGCCGCTGCGTGAATCGAGGTGGCCGTCGTTGCCCAGGCCCTGCACCCAAACGTGATTGTTCTCGTCGGCAGGCAAGGCGCGCAGGGTCGACAGTAATTGGTTGCTGATCTGGCCGGTGACGGTGTGGCTGGCGGTGGCCAGGTTAGCGTTTTGGCTGCCGGCCAATTGTTCAAGGGCTGCGCCGATCCCGCCGGGCTGTGCGGCGAGTGCTTCATTTGCTTTCTGCAGGTCCTTTATCTCTTCCGAGGTCAGCTCCCCGGAGGTCAGCAAATCAAGCAGTGCGGGCTCCAGCACCTTGGCGACCTGCACGCCGTTGTAGGAAGTGGCTTGTCCAATGAGGTAACCGGCGTAGGGCGGCGGGGAAGGCGGCGTATTGAGCTTGGGTTCGAAGGCCCACTCAGTCTCGGCCGAATCGTAAGGCTGATGGAAAAACGGCCTGTATTCAATATCGCCGCGTGCTTGCGCGGGTTGAACAGTGATGGCCACTGCAAGGCTGATCAACGCAGCGATTCTGGAGGGTATAAAAGACATGAATTCCCGACCTCTGATGAATGAGGCCGGGAATGTAGCGAGGTCGTCGAGGGATAACTGTCAGGCCACTGACCGCTGGTTTGCGGGAGTTGTCCTTAGTGGGGTGCGATTAAAAGCTCATCCGCCATTGGCTGGGCGTACCGTGTCAAAGTGCTACGCAAGGGGTTCTAAGCGTCAACCGCGGCGCACATACCCTTTGCCGAAATGCCGCTCCATGCGCGCCTGGATCAGCTCCAGCCCGAGGGACATTACCCAGTAAATAATCGCCGCCGTGGTAAGCATCTCGATGTAGCGGTAGCTGGAGCGGCCGTAGGACTGCGCCAGGAACATCACTTCCCACACGCCCATCACCGAGATCAGCGACGAGTCCTTGAGCATCGAGATGAACTGGTTGGTGGCCGGCGGGATGATGGTGCGCATGGCCTGGGGCAGGGTGACATGCCAGAAGATCGCCCGGTCACGCATGCCCAGGGCCAACGCCGCTTCCCGTTGGCCATGGGGCACGCCGAGGATACCGGCGCGGAAAATCTCGCTCAGGTAGGCGCCGTAGTTCAGCGACAAGGCGATGATGCCGGCGACGATCGCGCCCGGCACCAGGCCCAGCTGCGGCAAGCCCAGGTAAATCAGCAGGATCTGGATCAGCAACGGCGTGCCGCGAAAGAACGAGGCGTAGAAACTGGCAATGCCAAACGCCACCGCGCTTTTCGACAGGCGCCCCAGGGCGGTGACAAACCCCAATATCGACGACGCAACGATGGCGCACAGGCACAAAAACAGCGTCAGCGCCGCGCCTTGCAGGAAGCCGTTGGGCGCCAGGTGCAGGCCGACCAGGTTGGGCAGCTTGTCGAGGATGATCGAGAACTTCAGGTCAAAGCTCAGGAAGAAACTCGCAAACAAGGCCAACAGCGCCGCCCAGGTCAGGTAAAGCCGTATACGAAAGCTCATCGGCTGATATCGGCGCCGATCCATTTTTGCGACAGCTTGCTCAAGGTGCCGTCCTGTTTGAGCTGGGCGAAGACCTCACGCACTTTGCTGTCCCACTGCGCGTCGCCTTTCTCGATGGCCACCGAGTTGGGCTCCGAATACAGCGGCTCGCCTGCCAGCTTGAAGCGCTTGTCCTGGGTCAGGCGCGGCTGCGCGGTGACCAGGTTGGTGAGGATCGCATCCAGGCGCACGCCCGCGCCCAGGCCGAGGTCCTGGAATGCCACGTTGTCGGTGTCGTACGGGGCAATCTGCACGTCCTCGAACGGGTACTGCAACTGGGTGTCCTCGGCGCCTTCGATCACCAGGTTCTTGTTCAGGTAGCTTTCATAGCTGGAGGCGCTGGTGAGGCCGACTTTCTTGCCGCTCAGGTCTTTGGCTGCATGGATGCGATCATCCTTGGCATTGACCACGATGACGGCGGGCGAGGCGTAGTACTCCACCGGGAAATCGAACACCTCGGCGCGTGCCTTGCTCGGGGTCATGGAGCAGATGCAAATGTCGTAGCGCCCGCTCCAGCGGCCGGCGGCAATGACGTCCCATGAAGGCGTTTCCAGGCGCAGCTTGACCCCAAGCTTTTGCGCCACGGCCTTGGCCACATCCACGTCGAAGCCGTCGAGCTGGTTCTGCTCGTTGAGGAATGAAAACGGCGGATAGCTTTCCATCAGCACCCCGACCAGCTCTTTCTTCTGCTCGATACGGTCCAGGGTGGCACCGCCAAAGGCTTGGGTTGAAGCGGCCAACATCGTCAGGCCCAGGGCCAACAGCGGTCGTAATTTCAAAATCGAGCACCTGAATAAAAAAGAGGTTGTTATTAACCGAACGGTACGCATTAAATAGTTATAAGAACGACTCTCATAGTGAGTTATTTTCATAAGCATATGAGTAAAAAGCATATGGGTACAACAAACACCGTAATTCTCGATGGCGGCATGGGCCGTGAACTGCAACGCCGTGGCGCGCCGTTCCGCCAGCCGGAATGGTCGGCGCTGGCCCTGAGTGAGGCGCCGCAAGCGGTAGAGGCGGTGCACGCGGCCTATATCGACAGTGGTGCCGACGTGATTACCAGCAACAGCTATGCGGTGGTGCCGTTTCATATCGGCGAAGCGCGGTTCGCGCAGGAGGGCCAGGCGCTGGCCGCATTGGCCGGTGAGTTGGCGCGACGGGCGGTGAAGGCCTCCGGCAAGTCGGTGCGCGTCGCCGGTTCATTGCCGCCGTTGTTTGGCTCCTATCGGCCCGACCTGTTCCTGCCTGAGCGGGTCAGCGAATTACTGACACCGCTGGTGCAGGGCCTGGCGCCTCACGTTGACCTGTGGCTGGCGGAAACCCAAAGCTCCATCGTTGAAGCGCAAGCGATTCATGCCGGCCTGCCGCAGGATGGCAAGCCGTTCTGGCTGTCGTTTACCTTGAAAGATGAAGATACCGATGAGGTGCCGCGCCTGCGTTCCGGCGAGCCGGTGGCGGAGGCGGCCGAGGCGGCGGCGCAGTTGGGCGTGCAGGTGTTGCTGTTCAACTGCAGCCAGCCCGAAGTGATCGGCGCGGCGATCGACGCGGCGCGGGCAACCTTCGAGCGATTGGGCGTTGCCATTCAGATCGGCGCCTACGCCAATGCCTTCCCGCCGCAACCCAAGGAAGCCACGGCCAACGATGGCCTGGACCCGTTGCGCGACGATCTCGACCCGCCGGGTTACCTGCACTGGGCGGCGGATTGGCAGGCGCGTGGCGCCAGTCATCTGGGCGGTTGCTGCGGGATCGGGCCGGAGCATATTGCGGTGTTGGCCGAGCGCCTTTCCAACTGATTCACCGCAGATCAAAACTGTGGGAGGGGGCTTGCCCCCGATGGCCATGGGTATCTACACAACTCTGTAGCGCCCAACCGTAACCACGATGCGAAGCGAGTCGCTCTGGCTCTGGCTTTTGATCTTAGGCGCCCCGTTAAACCACGCTGGCCGAACGCAGGCTTGAATCCGTGGGTAACCCGGCAGGACGCCGGGTTAGCCGCACTGGGCCATGGATGGCCCATTGCGGCGGCCCACGGATTCAAGCCGGAGAGAGGGCACACCGAGCATTAGCGAGGTGCCGAGTGGTGGGGCAAGAGCGTTTTGCTTACTTTTGCGCTTTTCAAAAGTGAGCCGCTGTAAAAGCGGAACCCATAGCAGCCGTTACCGCAGAAACGGATATGTACTCAACCCAATCCAACATCCTGCAGCCCTGAGGCCGCCATCGGGGGCAAGCCCCCTCCCACATGGGTTTTGTGTTGCGGGTGAGGTTCAGGTTCGGCATTCGGCCAGTGTTCTGAGCTGACCGGAACCGGCCTGGTTCTTCTCTGACAACCACGCCTCAAACCCCGCGCCAATCTTCGGCCATTCCGAATCCAGCATCGAATACCACGCCGTATCCCGGTTCTGCCCCTTGACCACCATATGCTGGCGGAACACGCCCTCAAAACTGAACCCCAATCGCTCGGCCGCGTACCTGGAGCGCGCATTGCCGTTGTTGCACTTCCATTCCAGGCGGCGGTAGCCCTGCTCGAACGCGTACCTGGCCAGCAGGTACACCGCTTCGGTACTTTTTGGCGAACGCTGCATCGGTGCGCCAAAGGTGACGTGGCCGATTTCAATACGCCCGTGAGCGGGGACGATGGACATCAGGCTGAGGATGCCCTGGACCTGGCCGCTTGCGCGGTCGACCACGCTGAAGAAATACGGGTCGCTGCCGGCGGCATGGTTGTTCAGCCAGGCATCGAAGGCGCTGCGCTCGGGAAAAGGGCCGTAGGGCAAATAGTCCCACAACGTCGGGTCGGCACCGGGGCCTTCGAGGGCTTGCCACAGTTGTTCGGCGTGATGCGCCGGGTCGAGCTTTTCCAGGCGAATGAAGCGCCCTTCAAGCAGTTGCGCGGCAGGCGCGGGGGCGCCTTTCCAGTCGGCGGGGGAAGTGACCATGCTGCGCTCCTTAAAGACCCTTGCGAAATTGGATGAAACCTGGGCGTTCAGCGATGCGTTCGTACAGTTGAATCGCGGTGGCGTTGGTCTCGTGGGTCAACCAGTGCACCTTGCAGCAGCCATCGGCCTTGGCGGTGGCGTAGACGAATTCGATCAGCTTGCGGCCCACGCCAGTGCCACGTTGGGCTGGGTCCACCAGCAAGTCCTGCAGGTAGCAGGAGTTCTCGATGCTCCAGTTGGAACGATGGTAGATGAAGTTGACCATGCCCACTGCCTTGCCGTCCTGCCAGGCGAGTGCCGAATGAGTCGGCTCGCGGGCGTCGATCAGGCGTTGCCAGGTGCTTTGGCTGACGGCGTCCGGCAGTTCAGTGTTGTAGAACTTCAGATACGCCTGCCACAACGGGAGCCAGGCGGTGTGGTCGGCGACGGTGACTTGGCGAATGTCGATCTGGCTCATTGTGCAACTCCTTGGGGAATAAAGCGGGCGAGGGCCTGGTCACGCACATCGGTACTGGCGGCCAGGCCTTCGCGCACGCCGGCCACGTCGGCGGCGCTGCGGTTCTGGCTGAGCTTGCGCTTGCCGATCACGCGTTCGATGGGCAAGGCGAAACCGACGATGGCCTTGAGCATGCCGTCAATGTAGTCCGCCGGTGCGTCACTGACCGCCCAGGGTTGGGCGCGGCCACGTTCATGGCGCTCAGTGAGGGCGCTGACCAGCTTGAGCAAGCGCTCGGCGTCGTTGAACACCTGCGCCTTGCCATAGACGTGCACGGCCATGTAGTTCCAGGTCGGCACCACTTTGCCGTGTTCGGCCTTGGCCGGGTAAAACGCCGGACTGACATAGGCGTCGGCCCCCGCGAAGATCACCAGCGCCTCATGGCCATTTTGCAGCTCGCGCCATTGCGGGTTGGCCTTGGCCAAGTGCCCGTAAAGCGTGCCGTTGGGACCTTCATCGGGGTTGAGCAGCAGTGGCAGGTGGCTGGCTTGCAGGCCGTTTTCTCCCACGGTCACCAACTGCGCCAGACGGGTGTGCTGGATCAATTGCTGGATTTGGGGCAAATCATCGATGGCAAAGGCGCGGGGGGTGTACATGGGAAATTTTCCTTGGCGAATGCCTGCATCCTAGGCAGGCTATTGGTTCGTTGTAAGAGCCATCTAGCGCTATTTTCATAGGTCCAATATGCCGTCCATCGCGCCGCCGTTATCCTTCAACCCTGCCGGTATCGAACTGGACCGCCGCCAGGGCCTGACGCGCCAACTGTATGAGGCCCTGCGCCAGCGCGTGCTGGATGGACGCTTGGTCAGTGGTACACGGTTACCCGCTACCCGTGATCTGGCGGCGGCATTGTCGATCTCTCGAAACAGCGTCGTGCGCGCCTACGATCAGTTGTATGCGGAAGGGTTTATCGAAAGTCGGGTGGGAGATGGCACCTATGTCGCCCAATTGCCGATGCCGAAAAAACTATCCACACAAGTATCCACAGGGTTTTCAACAGGCTTATCCCCAGGGTTATCCACAAAATGGGCGGATTTACCGGAACATCTTGACGATGAAGTTATCCACAGCACGGGTTTGGCGCGGGTAAAAAATCATCACCTGCCTCAACCGCCTTCAGGTCCACCTCGTGCTTTTCGCGTGGGCGTGCCGGCCTTCGACCTGTTCCCGTTTGAAGTATGGGCCAAGCTGAATGGGGCGTTCTGGCGCAAACCGGACCTGGAACAGCTGTGCTATGGCGACCCGGCAGGTGACGGCCGCCTGCGTGGCTTGATTGCCGCGTACCTGCGCAGCTCACGGGGTATGCAGTGCACGGCTGAACAAATTGTGATCACCAGTGGTGCACAGCAGGCAATCAGCCTTTGTGCACAGCTGCTGGTTGAGCCGGGTGATGGGGTAGCGGTGGAAAATCCGGGTTACCGTGCGGCCGGCCATGCATTCGCCCTGGCCGGTGGGCGATTGCAGGGTGTGCCGGTAGACAGCGAGGGCCTGGATTGCCAGGTGCTCAATGCTCTGCATGACTGCCGTGTGGCCTATGTCACACCTTCCCATCAATATCCGTTGGGGGTGGTGATGAGCCTGGCCCGGCGTCTGGAGTTGCTGGCCTGGGCCGAGCGTACGGGTGGCTGGATCGTCGAGGATGACTACGACGGAGAGTACCGCTACAGCGGTGCGCCGCTGTCGCCCCTGGCGGCGCTGGATCGCAGTGGCCGCGTGTTATACGTCGGCACGTTCGGCAAAGTGGCATTCCCCGCGTTGCGCCTGGGCTACCTGGTGTTGCCTGCGGCCCTTGTGCAAGCGTTTACCCGGCGGCGCGCCGTGGACATGCGCCATTCCGAAGTCAGCACCCAGGCGGTGATGGCAGAGTTCATGGCGGCGGGACACTTCCAACGCCACATTCGCCGAATGCGTCGCGCTGCATTGAACCGACGCAACGCCTTGCTGGCCGGTTGGCCCGATGGGTTGCCCGGCGTCGGCGCCTTGCCCAGCGTTGCGGCCGGGCTGCACTTGACCGTGCGAGTGGACAGCCTGGCCCGCGAGCAGGCGTTGCTCGCGCAGGCCCGTGCGGTAGAGGTTGAGATCACCGGTTTAAGTAGCTATTGGCTGGCTGGCACAAGCCCACCAGCGGACCAGCACGCAGGCCTGGTGATGGGGTTTGCCGCCGTGCCCGAGGCGGCCATCGCGCAGGCGCTGGCACGTTTGCGCCAGGTATGGCAGGCATGAAAAGGTACCCGCCTACCAGCGAGTGCGTCAGGACCATTTGGCAAATCAAGGTATTTCAGGTGCCGGATTTGATCCTGGTCCAGGCCCTGGTCCTGGCGCGTTCGGCTTTGCTGTCCAGGGGCTTGAGGGTATAGAGCGTCGTCATGGCCGCGTCGGTCGGGTACAGGTTGGGGTTGTTGCGTATCGCCGGGTCGACCCACTCGGTGGCGTCCTTGTTCGGGTTGGGATAACCGACGAAGTCGCTGACCGGTGCGATGACCTTGGGTTGCAACAAATAGTTGATGAAGGTGTAGGCGTCGCCCGGATTTTTAGCACCCTTGGGGATGGCGAGCATGTCGAACCAGATCGGCGCGCCTTCCCTGGGCAGGCGCATGTCCACGGTCACGCCGTTCTTGGCTTCCTTGGCGCGGTTGGCGGCCTGGGAAAAACTGCCGGAATAGCCCACGGCCACACAGATGTCGCCGTTGGCGATATCGGCCATGTATTTGGAGGAGTGAAAGTAGGTGATGTACGGGCGGATTTTCATCAGCAGCGCTTCGGCCTTGATGTAGTCCTTGGGGTTGCTGCTGTTGGGGTCCAGGCCCAGATGCTGCAGGGCCAGCGGCAGGATCTCCGAGGGCGAATCGAGCAGCGCGACCCCGCACTGCTTGAGCTTGCTGATGTTTTCTTCCTTGAAGATCAGGTCCCAGCTGTCCACTGGCGCGTCGTCGCCCAGGGCCGCCTTGACCTTGGCCGGGTTGAAGCCGATCAGGATGGTGCCGTACATGTAGGGCACGGCGTACTGATTGCCGGGGTCGTTGGCTTCGATCAGCTTCATCAGCTTGGGATCCAGATGCTTCCAGTTGGGCAACTGGCTACGGTCCAGGGGCTGGAATACCCCGGCTTCGATCTGCTTGGCCAGGAACACGTTGGACGGCACCACCACGTCATAGCCGGAATTGCCGGTGAGCAGCTTGGCTTCCAGCGCCTCGTTGGTGTCGAAGATGTCGTACACCAGTTTGATCGACGGGTTCTGCGCCTTGAAATCCTCCAGGGCCTTGGGGGTGATGTAGTCGAACCAGTTGTAGACCTTCAGGGTTTTCTCTTCGGCCTGTGCCGCGCCGCTGGCCACCGCGACGCACAGGACGAGCGATTTGAGTATGTTCATCGGGCTGCTTCCTCGAAACCTTCAAGCACGTTGACGGCGTTGATACCGATTTCTTCCACGGCGTAGCCGCCTTCCATCACAAACAGCGTTGGCGTGTCGAGTTGCGCGATGCGTCGACCCATGGCCAGGTAGTCCGGGCTGTCGAGCTTGAATTGCGAAATGGGGTCGTCCTTGAAGGTGTCCACGCCCAGGGAGACAACGATGACATCGGCACCGTAGCGTGCGATCTCGACACAGGCTTGTTCAAGCGCGGCGCTCCAGGTTTCCCAGGCGGCGCCGGCCGGTAACGGATAGTTGAAGTTGAACCCTTCTCCCGGACCCTCTCCCAGCTCATCGGCATACCCGAGGAAGAATGGGAACTCCGCCTCCGGATGGCCGTGGATCGAGGTGAAGAGCACATCGCTGCGCGGGTAGAAAATCGATTGCGTGCCGTTGCCGTGGTGGTAGTCCACATCGAGGATGGCGACCTTTTTGCAACCCTGGTCGAGAAACGCCTGGGCGGCGATGGCCGCGTTATTGAGGTAGCAATAACCGCCCATCAAGTCGCTGGCGGCGTGATGCCCGGGCGGGCGGCACAGCGCAAAGGCACTGTGGGCGCCTTGCGTGATGGCGGCCTGGGCGGTGAGGGCGACTTGCGCCGCGCTGTAGGCCGCTTGCCAGGTGCCGGCGGTGATCGGCGCGCCTCCATCGAAACTGTAATAGCCCAACTGACCGTGCAGGCTGGCGGGCATCACGCGGCGCAACGTGCGCGCGGGCCAGGTGTAGGGCAACAGGTCGCCATCCTGGCCGTACTCGGTCCAGCGTTGCCAGGCGCCTTTGAAGAAGTCGAGATAGTCGCGGCTGTGAATACGTTGCAGCGGTGCCAGACCGAAGTCCTGCGGCGCCTGCACCGGGCCCAGGTCACGGTCTTTGACGCGTTGCAGCACGTGGTCGGCGCGTGAGGGCATTTCAAAGCAGGGCATCAGTTGCCCGTCCATCAATTCACAGCGGCCGTGGTGCAGGTGGTGATCGTCCGAGTAGATCGTCAGCATGTGTTGTTCTCCGCAGGCTCTGTCGGTGCATGCAGTCTTGCGGCGCGGGCGGTCTATGAGAATGGCAGGAGCGGCCAAAAGGGGATAAATGTGGCCAACCTGTGTGTCCGCAATGGGCCCCTGAACGGGGCGTCATGCGCGAAATTGGCTTGGCGCGACGCCACTCCAGCGTACGAACGCATGCCTGAAGCTGGCCGTTTCGCTGAACCCCAGCGTTTCGGCTATCCGGTGGATCGGCCACAGGTCGTCAGCCAATAACTGTTTGGCGCGTTCAAAGCGCAACTCATCGAGCAGTTCCTGATAGCTGCAGCCCAAGTGGTGCAAGTGTCGACGCAGGGTGCGTGCGGAACAGTTCATTTGCCGGGCCAGGCCCTCCAGCCCGGGTGCGGCGTGCAGTTGCGCGGCCAGCAACTGACGGATTCGCCCCAGCCATGCCTCGCGTCCGGTGAATTCGGTGTTCTGTTTCCGGCAGCGCTCGACCATGGCCTGGTGGGTCACGGCGTCGGCCAGTGGCAGGGCTTGGGCAAGCCAGCGTTTATCGAAGGCGAATGCATTGGCCGTGGCCTGGAACTGCAGCGGGCAATCGAAGCTCTCGACGTAACGCGCTTGATAATCCGGCGCGTCGTGCTCGAAACGAGCGCCCAACAGGGGCAGTGGATGGCCGAGCAGGTCGTCGCAGATAATTTTCAACGAACCCAGGCACAACTCGACATTGAAGGCCGTCAGTGCGGGGCTCTCGCGGTAATCGCCGGCGGTGAACCAGATACGTTCGTCGTCTTCCTCCAGGCTCAGTTCGAAGAGTGTTCCCAACAGCGCCGGATAGCGCAGGGCCAGGCGCAAAGCGTCACCGAAAGTGGCACTGGTGAGCAGGGCATAGCCGAGCATGCCGTAGGAGGAAACATGCATACGCCGCCCCACGATCAGGCCGATATCGCGCTGCAGGGCCACGGCGTTGGCGCACACCTGCATCTCCTGGTGCGTGGCGATACGCGTGTCGGCGCGGCGCAAGTCCGCTGCGCAGATGCCGCTGCCGGCCAATAACGCGGCATGGGGCAAGCCTTCGGCCTCGAAGGTACTGAGCACCAGGGACACGGCATTGAGGGTGGTGAGATGGGAGTGCAGCATGGGGACTTCCAGCCATGGGGTGGCTGGAAGTGGAGCAAGTTACATGCCGCTCAGTTCAGTTCCCCGCACAGGTCCAGTTCCACCAGGCGACGGATTTCGCGGGTCGGCAACCCGGCCCCGAGCAGGGCGTTGAGCTTGCCGAAGGCCGCCTCGCGGGTCATGCCGCCACCGGACAGCACGCCCACACCGCGCAGGCGGCTGCCGGCTTCGTAGACGTCCAGTTCCACGCCGCCTTCATGGCATTGGGTGATCGCAACCACTACTACACCCTGATCCTGCGCACGTTGCAGGCTGGCCAGGAAGGCCGGGTTGTCACTTGGGCCGGTGCCGCTGCCGAAGCATTCGAGCACCAGCGCCTGGAGGCCGCTGTCGACCAGCGCATCCAACAGGTCGGCGGCGATGCCCGGCACCAACGGCAGGACGCCGACCCTGGCTTCAGACTTGGGCTGGCGGTAATGCAGGGCCGCGGGGATCAGGTCGGCTTGGGAGACGCCGCCGTTACGCTGCAAGGCGGCAAACGGATGGCGACCAAAGCTGCGGATCTTCGCGCACCGGGTGGGCGCCATGAGCGCGCCGTGGAAATACAACTGCACGCCGGGTGCCAGGCCTTCCCCGAGTGCCGTCAGCGCACCGCTGACGTTTTCCCAGGCATCACTGTCGGGCACGCCTGCCGGCAACATCGAGCCGGTGAACAGTACGGGTGCCGGCAGACCGAGGAGTTGAAAACTCATGGCCGCCGCGCTGTACGCCAGGGTGTCGGTGCCGTGCAGGATCAGCACGGCGTCGCAGCCGTCGTCCACGGCCTCGACAACGGCGCTGCGCAGGCGCTGCCAGTAGGCAGGGGTCATATTGGCGCTGTCGATCAGCGGTGACATCTCCCGAAAGCGCCACGTGGGCACGGGTGCGTCGGCCAGTTGCTCGCGCATACGCGCCTCAAAACCGGAAGCGGGTGCCAGGCCATTGGCACTGGCCTGCATGCCGATGGTGCCGCCGGTGTAGAGCACCATGACGTTATTGGCTGCTTGCATGAAAAATCTCCTGAACGAAAAACGCCGCCGGGCCCAGAGCATGCCCAAGGCCGGGCGGCGTGTCATCTGGCGGTGATTAACGTTGCGCCTGGGCGCTCAGTTCAGCCGACGCTGCGGGTTCGGGTTTTACCGGGTTGGCCGGCCAGGCCTTGCGGTCCAGATCCAGGTCGGGGAACTGGCTGGAATCGAACACCGGGGTCTTGATGCCTGCTGCGCGCTGGCCGTCGTAGTCGTTGAGGATGCGCATGGCGATCTTGAACAGGAACGCCAGGGCGAACAGGTTGACGAACGCGAGCATGGTCATGGTGATGTCGGCGAAGGCGAACACGGTGCTCAGGTTCTCGATCGAACCCCAGAAAATCAGCACCAGCACCAAGGCGCGATAGCCCATCAGTACCTTGCGGTTGTTGCCGACCAGGAAGCGCAGGTTGCTCTCGCCCAGGTAGTAGTTGTACATGATCGAGGTGAACACGAACAACGCCAGGGCGACCGAGATGAACATGCGGCCCCAGTCACCGACCACGGCGGCCAGGGAGTTCTGGGTCAGGGCAATGCCGTCGCCTTCAAAGCCCGGGGTGTAGAAGCCGGACAGCAGGATCAGCAACGCGGTGCAGGTGCAGATCACGAAGGTGTCGAGGAACACGCTGAACGCTTGCACCACACCTTGGGCGATCGGGTGTTCCACGGAGGCCACCGCCGCCACGTTGGGCGCACTGCCTAAACCGGCTTCGTTGGCGAACACGCCGCGTTTGACGCCCATGATGATCGCGCTGCCCACCAGGCCGCCGAAGGCCTGGTCGAGGCCGAAGGCGCTCTTGACGATGGTCGCAAGCATGGCCGGCACGTGGTCGAACTGCAGCACGATCACGTACAGGGTCACGGCGATGTAGACCAGCGTCTTGACCGGTACCAGCAGGTCGGCGATCGAGGCGATACGCTTGATCCCGCCAATGAACACCAGGCCGAGCAACACCGCCAGCGCGAGGCCGGTGTAAGTGGTGTCGAGACCGAAGGCATTATTCAGCGAGTGGGTAACCGCGTGGGCTTGCAGGCCGTTGAAGGCAAAGCCGAAAGTCACCAGCAGCAGGAACGCCATGACCATCCCCAGCCAGCGTTTGTGCAGGCCGTGCTGGATGTAATAGGCCGGGCCGCCACGGTAGGCACCTTCTGCATCGGTGCGCTTGTACAGCTGACCCAGGGAGCACTCGATAAAGCTCGAGGACATGCCCACCAACGCGGTGACCCACATCCAGAACACGGCGCCCGGGCCACCCAGGGTCACGGCAATGCCGACGCCTGCGATGTTACCGGCGCCCACACGGCCGGCCAGGCTGAGCATCAGCGCCTGGAACGAGCTGAGTTGACCGGAGCTGCTTTTCAGGCTGTCTTTAAACACCGAGAACATGTGGAAAAAGTGACGCAATTGAACGAAACGCGAGCGGATCGTGAAATAACCGCCGAGCCCGACAATGAGCACGATCAGTACTTTCCCTGAGAGGAAGTCGTTGATGACTTCGAGCATGGAGTGTTCCTCGCTGATTTTTCTAATGGCAAACGCAGGACGGTGCGACGCATCGCTCGGCACCAGGCAGTGCGCGACGTTCGACCCCAATCCTTTTGCGGGTGTTGTTATTCATGCGGTTTCGCGCTGTACAGGACCTCGTTACCGACGATCTCTGACACGAAGAGGGGCGGCACTATACCTAGCAGCATTCAATCCGTCTGCATGCGGTGACTAAAGGTCTGTAGGAGCGAGCTTGCTCGCGAAGGTCTTTAACGATGATGAGTCCCTCCTGGATTAACGCGGCGCCTTGAGGTTTTTCGCGAGCAAGCTCGCTCCTACAAGAGGCGCGTGGGGTATTTCGAGCAAAAAAAAGGGCCTGAAGAACGAGCCTTCAGGCCCTCAAAAGGTGAGAGGTGTCTAGTCTCTCAACCTGGTGAGCGGTGCAACAAACACTTAGGCCTTCAGCGGGACCAAGCGCGGAGCGATCATGTTTTCGGGGCGCAGGATGTCGTCGAGCATGGCGTCGTCGAGCAAGCCTTCTTCACGCACCAGTTCCAGCACACCGCGACCGCTTTCAAGGGCGATTCGCGCAATGCGGGTGGCGTTTTCATAGCCGATGTAGGGGTTCAGCGCGGTGACCAGGCCGATGGAGTGTTCCACCAGCTCGCGGCAGCGCGCTTCGTTGGCAGTGATGCCGACGATGCAGTGTTCGCGCAGCATGTCCATGGCGCGTTGCAGCAGGCGGATCGAGTCGAAGATCTTGTAGGCGATCAGCGGCTCCATCACGTTCAGTTGCAGCTGGCCGCCTTCGGCCGCGATGGTCAGGGCCAAATCGTTACCGATGATTTGGAACGCCACCTGGTTCACGGCTTCCGGGATCACCGGGTTGACCTTGCCGGGCATGATCGAGCTGCCTGGCTGGCGCGCCGGCAGGTTGATTTCGTTGATGCCGGTGCGTGGGCCGCTGGACAGCAGGCGCAGGTCGTTGCAGATCTTCGACAGCTTCACCGCGGTACGCTTGAGCATGCCGGAGAACAGCACGAAGGCGCCCATGTCGGAGGTGGCTTCGATCAGGTCGGCCGCCGGTACCAGCGGCTGGCCGCTGATGGTGGCCAGGCGTTGTACGGCCAGGGCCTGGTAGCGTGGGTCGGCGTTGATGCCGGTGCCGATGGCGGTGCCGCCCAGGTTCACTTCGGTGAGCAGCTCCGGCGCCAGGGTTTTCAGGCGGGCCAGGTCTTCGCTCAGGGTGGTGGCGAAGGCGCGGAATTCCTGGCCGAGGGTCATCGGCACGGCGTCCTGCAGTTGGGTGCGACCCATTTTCAACACATGCCCGAACTCGACACCTTTGGCGGCGAAGGCCTGGATCAGGCTGTCGAGGCTGGCCAGCAGCGCGTCATGGCCCAGCAGCAGACCCAGACGGATCGCGGTCGGGTAGGCGTCGTTGGTCGACTGCGCCATGTTCACATCGTTATTGGGGTGCAGGTACTGGTACTCACCCTTCTGATGGCCCATGGCCTCCAGCGCGATGTTGGCGATCACTTCGTTGGCATTCATGTTGGTGGAAGTGCCGGCGCCGCCTTGAATCATGTCCACCACGAACTCTTCGTGGAAATCGCCGCGAATCAGGCGGGCGCAGGCTTCGCTGATGGCCGCGTGCTTGGCTTCGCTGAGCTGGCCCAGTTCGCGGTTGGCGTCCGCTGCTGCTTGCTTGACCATTGCCAGACCGACCACCAATTTCGGGTAATGCGAAATCGGAACGCCCGAGAGGCGGAAGTTGTTCACCGCTCGCAGGGTCTGGATGCCGTAATACGCTTGGGCAGGTACTTCGAGTACGCCAAGCAGGTCTTTTTCGGTACGGAAAGATGCAGCAGAGGACATGACGGAAATCATCTCGATAGGGACCCGGAACTGGCCGGAACGCTGTGAATGCTAGGCTTTTGAGAGTTTTTGGGCCAATGCTGTTAAACACTGGCCTATGCACAAACGGCATAATGTCGATGTGACCCGGTTACCATGACGGGCGTGTGTGCCAAAATGGTGCATTCCCCGTGGGAGGCAGTGATGAACCTTGAGAGCAAATGGCTGGAAGACTTCAGCGCCCTGGCGGCGACGCGCAGCTTTTCCCAGGCGGCGGAGCGGCGCTTTGTCACCCAGCCGGCGTTCAGTCGACGTATTCGCAGCCTGGAAGCGGCGCTGGGGCTGACCCTGGTCAATCGCTCACGCACGCCGGTGGAGCTGACGGCGGCGGGGCAATTGTTCCTGGTCACCGCGCGCACGGTGGTCGAACAACTCGGTGAAGTGCTGCGCCATTTGCATCATCTGGAAGGCGGCCAGGGGGAGGTCATGCAGGTGGCGGCGGCTCACTCCCTGGCATTGGGTTTTTTCCCGCGCTGGATCGCCCAGTTGCGCAACGAAGGTTTGAACATCGCCACGCGGCTGGTCGCCACCAACGTCGGCGATGCCGTGCACGCCCTGCGCGAAGGCGGCTGCGACCTGATGCTGGCGTTCTACGACCCGGATGCCGCCATGCAGATGGACGCCGAGATCTTTCCCTCGCTGCACCTGGGCAACACCGAAATGCTCCCGGTGTGCGCCGCCGATGCCGACGGCAAGCCGCTGTTCGATCTGGAAGGCGAGGGTAGCGTGCCGTTGCTGGCCTACAGTGCCGGCGCCTTTCTCGGACGCTCGGTGAACCTGCTGCTGCGCCAGCGTGCGCTGCGTTTTACCACCATCTATGAAACCGCCATGGCCGACAGCCTCAAGAGCATGGCGCTGGAAGGTCTGGGTATCGCCTGGGTACCGCAGTTGAGCGTGCGGGCGGAACTGGCCCGCGGCGAGTTGGTGGTGTGTGGCGGGGCGCAATGGCATGTGCCGCTGGAGATTCGGCTGTATCGCTGCGCGCTGGTGCGCAAGGCGAATGTGCGGTTGTTGTGGCGCAAGCTGGAAGGTGGCGCGGCGCAAAATACCTGAGCCCAGTCTCGCGCCCAATCTCAGGCCCAATGCAGAGCAAATGTGGGAGGGGGCTTGCCCCGATTGCGGTGTGTCAGGCACTGAATATGTCACTGACCGACCGCTATCGGGAGCAAGCCCCCTCCCACAGGGTTTTGCGGTGTATTGGACTGACTCTTGAGTCAATAAAACCGCCGGTTTGGGCGGCAAGACAGATGGTCATCCCAGGGGCTGTTTATCTGGATTATTACGGTATACTGCGCGGCCTTCGGCCGGTCCAACCGGCCTTAATTCGTACACCAAGCCACGCCGGATTTCCCGCGTGGCTTGTTGTTTTTTGACGCGCCTGCGGGCGCCCAGAGAGAAGAGGCACGACGATGAGTGCATTGGTTGGCGTGATCATGGGCTCCAAGTCCGATTGGTCCACCCTTAGCCACACCGCCGATATGCTGGAAAAACTCGGCATTCCGTACGAAGTGAAGGTGGTCTCCGCCCACCGCACCCCGGACTTGCTGTTCCAGTATGCCGATGAAGCAGAATCCCGTGGCATCGAGGTGATCATCGCCGGTGCCGGCGGTGCGGCGCATTTGCCGGGCATGTGTGCAGCCAAGACTCACCTGCCCGTGCTCGGTGTACCGGTGCAGTCGTCGATGCTCTCGGGCGTGGATTCGCTGTTGTCCATCGTGCAGATGCCCGCCGGCATTCCGGTGGCAACCCTGGCGATCGGCAAGGCCGGCGCGATCAACGCCGCGTTGCTGTCCGCCAGTATCCTGGGCGCCAAGCACCCGCAGTTCCATGCGGTGTTGAAAAAATTCCGTGCTGAGCAGACAGACAGCGTGCTGGACAATCCAGACCCACGCATCGCCTGAGGGTGTTGATTGATGAAAATCGGTGTAATCGGTGGCGGCCAACTGGGCCGCATGCTGGCTCTGGCGGGAACCCCGCTGGGGATGAACTTCGCTTTCCTGGACCCGGCGCCGGACGCTTGCGCGGCAGCCCTGGGTGAACACCTGCGCGCGGACTACAGCGACCCGGATCACCTGCGTCAACTGGCCGACGAAGTTGACCTGGTGACCTTCGAGTTCGAAAGCGTCCCGGCCGAAACCGTGGCGTTCCTGTCGCAGTTCGTCCCGGTGTACCCGAGCGCCGAAGCCCTGCGCATCGCGCGCGACCGCTGGTTCGAGAAGAGCATGTTCAAGGACCTGGGCATCCCGACCCCGGCCTTTGCCGACATCCAGTCCCAGGCGGACCTGGACGCCGCCGTCGCCAGCATCGGCCTGCCGGCCGTATTGAAAACCCGCACCCTGGGGTATGACGGCAAGGGCCAGAAAGTCCTGCGCACTGCGGCCGATGTGGTCGGCACCTTTGCCGAACTGGGCAGCGTCGCCTGCCTGCTGGAAGGCTTCGTGCCGTTCACCGGTGAAGTCTCGCTGATCGCCGTGCGTGCCCGTGACGGCGAAACCCGCTTCTATCCGTTGGTGCACAACACCCACGACAGCGGCATTCTCAAGCTGTCCGTCGCCAGCACCGACCACCCGCTGCAGGCCCTGGCCGAGGATTACTCCAGCCGCGTGCTCAAGCAGCTGGATTACGTTGGCGTGATGGCGTTCGAGTTCTTCGAAGTCGATGGCGGTCTCAAGGCCAACGAAATCGCCCCGCGCGTGCACAACTCCGGGCACTGGACCACTGAAGGCGCCGAGTGCAGCCAGTTCGAGAACCACCTGCGCGCGGTGGCGGGCTTGCCGTTGGGCTCCACGGCCAAGGTTGGCGAGAGCGCCATGCTCAACTTCATCGGCGTGGTGCCGCCGGTTGAGCGAGTCATGGCGATCGACGATTGCCATGTGCATCACTACGGCAAGGCGTTCAAGGCAGGGCGCAAGGTGGGTCATGCCAACCTGCGCTGCAAGGACCGCGCGACCCTGCAGGCGCAGATCCTCAAGGTCGAAGCGCTGATTGCCGAACAATAAGCTGCATCGTCGCGGGAACCATTAAGGCTCGGCGTCCCTCTGATTGCAGGATGCCAAAGTCTGACTAGGCTTTGGCATGACACACACCAATCAGAGGGAAATGCCATGGGTATCATTGGAACCATCTTTATCGGCTTGATCGTCGGCCTGCTGGCGCGTTTCCTCAAGCCTGGCGACGACAGCATGGGCTGGATCATGACCATTCTGCTGGGTATCGCCGGCTCCCTGGCTGCAACCTACGGTGGCCAGGCGCTGGGGATCTACCAGGCCGGTCAAGGCGCAGGCTTTATCGGTGCGCTGATCGGTGCGATCGTGCTGCTGGTCATCTACGGTCTGATCAAAAGAAAGTAATCAGCCGACAAAGTCCTCTGCGCTGCGCAGGCGCAGAGGGCTAGAATGCTCGGCACTTGTACTTGCCGAGCCTCTCCATGCGCCGTCTCCTGTTCACTCTCCTCTTGCTGGGCTCAGGCCTGGCCCACGCCGGCGAACTGCCGGAAACCGACTGGCTCGAGCTGATGCCGCTGTCGGATCAGAAAGCCCTCGAAGCCATGCCCGAGATCGATCACAACTCGCCCGAAGCCCAAGGCACCTTTACCGACAAGGGCGGCCTGAAGCAGAGCAAAGGCTTGCCGGCGGTGATGTATTCCACCAAGACCGTGGCGGCCATGAACGGCAAGCACATCCGTATCGGCGGCTACCCGGTACCGTTGGAAACCGATGCCAAGGGCCGCAGCACCCTGTTCTTTCTCGTGCCGTACCCCGGCGCGTGCATCCATGTGCCGCCACCGCCGCCCAACCAACTGGTGCTGGTGCGCTATCCCAAGGGCTTGAAGCTGGATGATATCTACACGCCTCTGTGGGTTACGGGAACCTTGAAGGTGGAGAAGGTGAATAACGACCTGGCGGATGCAGCGTATGCGCTGGATGCAGGGAAGGTGCGGGCAGTGAAGGAGTCCGATCTCTAACAGCCAACACATAACAATGTGGGAGGGGGCTTGCCCCCGATTGCGGTATGTCAGGCAAAAATGTTCTGACTGAACCACCGCTATCGGGGGCAAGCCCCCTCCCACATTTCGAACTTCGTCTACAGGGCGACAGCGGCGATGCTCACGCCCAGCGTATGGCTTTCGCCGGGTGCCAACGCCACCACGTCGTCCAGCACATTCGCCGTCTCGATGCACAACATCCCCTGCCAGCCATCGTCGGCCATGTCATCGAAGGCCTTGGCGCGTTCGGTCCATGGGTTCCAGATCACGGTCGATTTCGACCCTTCGCTGGTGAGCTGGATGCGACGCTGCCAGTCCTTGTCGAGGATGCTCAGGCGGGCCGGTGTATCGAGGTAGATACGGTCAGTCTCGGCACTGAAGTGCAGTAGGCCGGACTGGGTTTTCTCGGTCCAGCCATCGGCGGTATCGATATAGGTTGACCCCTCCACGCCTTCGACCTGCACGTTGCGCACATCGCTGACGGCGAAGTAGGTGTGCAATGCCTGGCTGAAGGTCACGGTGTCAGTGCCGCGGTTATGGCTGGTGAGGTGGATATGCAGCTGGTCGTCCAGCACCAGGCTCAACCTCAAGTCGACCTGATGAGGCCAGCCAGGAAAGCCGCCTGCCGGTACGGGCAGCGCAAGGTCCACCCGCAACGCCTGGCCTTCAAGCCTGGTTGCGGCTAATTCCCACAACGCCGTCCGCACAAAACCGTGGGCGCCGGCCGGCTGATCGCTTTGGCGCATCGCCTTGACGCTCTGCGGGTTGCGCTCGAATACACCAAACCACGGCCAGCACACCGGGACGCCGGTACGAATGCCTTTGCCCTGCTTGAACACCGCCTCGGGGTTCGGCCAGATCAGCGGCTGCTCGCCATCGCGCTGATAACTGAAGAGATGCGCGCCCTGTTGGGCCACCATCAATTCGGCGCCATTGTGGCGGATGCGCCAGCAGTCCAGCTCGTCGATTTTCACGGTTTCAACGTGGGGCGTCGGCATAACAAAGCTCTCTCAATGGCAGGCAATGGGGCAATTGACCGTGAAACCCCGATGAGGTTTAACGCGCGCGCGACGGAACCGAGCGCGTGCGGCCGCTGCCGTCGATGGCGACGAACACGAATACCGCCTCGGTGACCTTGCGCCATTCGCTGGACAGCGGGTCGTCGCTCCACACTTCGACCATCATCTGGATCGAGCTGCGGCCGATTTCCAGGGCCTGGGTATAGAAGGACAACTGCGCGCCCACCGCGACCGGGACCAGGAATGCCATGCGATCAATGGCCACGGTGGCTACACGCCCGCCGGCCACCTTGCTGGCCATTGCCGTGCCGGCCAGGTCCATCTGCGCGACCAGCCAGCCACCGAAGATATCGCCAAAACCGTTGGTTTCACGTGGAAGTGCAGTGATTTGCAGGGCGAGATCGCCTTGCGGGATAGGATCTTCTTGTTCGAGTTCGATCATGCCGAGGGCCTCTGACCCGTGACGCTTCATGGGTATTTCAAGTGGATAGCCGTCTTCTGGAAAAACGTTTCAGCACCAACATACACCGCTCGATGCGTTTCTCGTAAGGCGAACTAAAGGGAAACTCTGCCAAATCGGCTGGATGGCGCCCAACAACGTTTTGGCACAGCAGCCCGTCAAGACTGGGGTTCCTGCGCTTGCACGGGCGAGTATATCGGGACGCTGGCGCGACGACGACCACCTGAGGCTCATTTGGTCGGTAAATAGACGCTGTATCGGGGCTTTTGCGCGCAACTGTTTTCATAGCGCTGTGCTTTTTCAGGCGATTTGCTATCTTGCCAGACCCGCCGCAAGTCACGGGCGTGCAGTCCTTTACGCTGATTACTATAAGAGAAGCCTTGCCATGTCCTCCGTGCCCGCAAGCAGTGCGCAACCGTCGCGCCCGCTGACCCGCAACGACTACAAAACCCTGTCGCTGTCTGCCTTGGGCGGGGCGCTGGAATTTTACGACTTCATCATTTTCGTATTTTTCGCCACCGTGGTCGGGAAACTGTTCTTCCCCGTCGACATGCCCGAATGGCTGCGCATGATGCAGACCTTCGGCATCTTCGCCGCCGGCTACCTGGCTCGCCCGCTGGGCGGCATCATCATGGCGCACTTCGGCGACCTGCTGGGCCGCAAGAAGATGTTCACCCTGAGCATCTTCATGATGGCCGTGCCGACCTTGATCATGGGGCTGCTGCCGACCTACGCGCAGATCGGCCTGTGGGCACCGCTCCTGCTGTTGCTGATGCGCGTGATCCAGGGCGCTGCGATTGGCGGCGAGGTACCCGGCGCCTGGGTATTCGTCTCCGAACACGTCCCCCCACGTCATATCGGCTACGCCTGCGGCACCCTGACCAGCGGCCTCACCGCCGGTATTCTGCTGGGCTCGCTGGTAGCCACCGCGATTAATACGGCCTATACCCCGGAGCAGGTTTCCGATTACGCCTGGCGGATCCCCTTCCTGCTCGGCGGTGTCTTCGGCCTGCTGTCGGTGTACCTGCGCCGCTGGCTGCATGAAACACCGATCTTCGCCGAGATGCAGCAACGCAAGACCCTGGCTGCCGAGCTGCCGTTGCGCGCGGTACTGCGTGACCACCGTGGCGCCATCGTGCTGTCGATGCTGCTGACCTGGCTGCTGTCGGCCGGCGTCGTGGTGGTCATCCTGATGACCCCGACCGTGCTGCAGACCGTCTACCACTTCAGCCCTACGGTCGCGTTGCAGGCCAACAGCCTGGCCATCGTGACCCTGAGCCTGGGTTGCATTGCCTCGGGTGCCCTGGCCGACCGTTTTGGTGCCGGGCGTGTGCTGGTCACCGGTTGCGCGTTGTTGCTGGCCACTTCCTGGACGCTGTACCACAGCCTCATGGCCCACCCGGACTGGCTTTTCCCGCTGTACGCGTTGACCGGCCTGTTTGTCGGCACCATCGGTGTGGTGCCCTACGTGATGGTCAAAGCCTTCCCGCCCGTGGTGCGTTTCAGCGGGCTGTCGTTCTCCTACAACGTGGCCTATGCCGTATTTGGCGGGCTGACGCCATTGGCGGTGTCACTGCTGATGAAGGAAAGCCCGATGGGCCCGTCCTACTATGTCGCCGCCCTGTGTGTGATGGGGATGGTGGTGGGCGGGTATCTGTGGAAGCGTTCCCGCTAAGCTTGATCGTTCCCACGCTCCCGCGTGGGAATGCCGCCTGGGACGCTCTGCGTCCCCCCGCTGCCGCAATACGCGAGCGTTGTGCAAATCCTCCCCCCAATAGTGGCCTTTCATCTAACTGTCACATTGTAGACATAGAGTGTTCACACGGCCTCTCGATACTTGGCCCCGATCCAACTATCCCTATCTGCTAGGAGCAAGGCATGAAACTGAAACGTTTGATGGCGGCAATGACATTTGTCGCTGCTGGCGTCGCGACCGCCAACGCGGTGGCTGCTGGCGTTGACCCGGCGATCCCGGCTTACGTCAAGACCACTGGTGTGTCGGGCAACCTGTCCAGCGTCGGTTCCGATACCCTGGCAAACCTGATGACCCTGTGGGCCGAGGGTTATAAAAAGGAATACCCGAACGTCAACATCCAGATTCAAGCTGCCGGCTCTGCCACCGCGCCACCTGCGCTGACTGAAGGCACCTCCAACCTGGGCCCGATGAGCCGCAAGATGAAGGACACCGAACTGGCGGCCTTCGAGCAGAAGTACGGCTACAAGCCAACCGCTATCCCGGTAGCCGTGGATGCCCTGGCGGTATTTGTGCACAAGGACAACCCGATCCAGCACCTGACCATGGAACAGGTCGACGCGATCTTCTCCTCGACGCGCTTGTGCGGCGCCAAAGCCGACGTGAAAACCTGGGGTGACCTGGGCGTGACCGGCGACCTGGCCAACAAGCCGGTTCAACTGTTCGGCCGTAACTCGGTATCCGGCACCTACGGCTACTTCAAGGAAGAAGCCCTGTGCAAAGGCGACTACAAGCCTAACGTGAACGAACAACCTGGCTCGGCCTCGGTCGTGCAGTCGATCAGCTCCTCGCTGAACGGCATCGGTTACTCGGGCATCGGCTACAAGACCGCCAGCGTGAAAACCGTGGCCCTGGCCAAGAAAGGCAGCACTGAGTTCATCGAGGACAGCGAAGAAAACGCCCTGAACGGCAAATACCCGCTGTCGCGTTTCCTCTACGTTTACGTCAACAAAGCCCCGAACAAGCCTCTGGCACCGCTGGAAGCCGAGTTCGTGAAACTGGTGCTGTCCAAACAGGGCCAGGAAGTTGTCGTGAAAGACGGTTACATCCCGCTGCCAGCCAAAGTTGCCGCCAAGGCCCTGGCTGACCTGGGTCTGAAAGAAGGCAACTAAGTAGCTGGGCTGGGTAAAACCGGCCTTTCTGTAGGAGCGAGCTTGCTCGCGAAAGACGATAGGGCAACGTGGTTATTCAGAAACGACGCGTTATCGTTGACGATCTTCGCGAGCAAGCTCGCTCCTACAGAAACTTCTAATTTTTTATCCGCTGCCAGCCCTGCTTCGCGGCGGATTTGTTGCGTCACTGCACTGTCATCTTTCTGTCATACAGGATCGCTAGGGTGTGCGCATGAATGATCTGGCCAATTCCACCATGACGACAACTTCTCCCCCCAAGCGCATTGATTTCAATACGCCTGAGCTGCAACGCAAGCGCCGCATTCGCGCGCTCAAAGACCGTTTGACTCGTTGGTATGTGCTGGTCGGCGGCCTCGCCGTTCTCGGCGCAATCACCCTGATTTTCTTCTTCCTCGCCTACGTGGTCGCGCCGTTGTTCCAGGGTGCTTCGCTGACCAAGGAAGAAGCGCTCACACCGGCCTGGATCCAGGACGCCGGCAAGCCGCTGATGATTTCTCTGGAAGAACAGAACCAGGTCGCCATGCGGGTTTCCGACAAGGGCCAGGCGCTGTTCTTCGATGTCACTACCGGTGCCGAACTCAAGCGTGTCGACCTGGCGCTGCCGGCAGGCGCGAGCGTAGTGTCGATTGGTGAAGACCAGCCGGGCAGCCCGCTGGTGATCCTCGGTTTGTCCAATGGTCAGTCCCTGGTGTTCCGTCACACCTATAAGGTGTCGTACCCGGACGGCAAGAAAACCATCACCCCGGCGATTGAATACCCTTACGGTGAAACGCCGATTGTTCTTGATGAACAGGGCCGCGCGCTGGAGCACGTCGCGCTTAACGCCACCGATTCGTCGCTCGTGGTCGCAGGTTCCGCCGGTTCGTACTTGAACGTACTGAATCTGAGCCGCGAAGAAAACATGATGACCGGCGAAGTTACCAGCGAGCAGAAGCGTATCGAGCTTCCGCAGATGACCGAACCAGTCAAAGCGATTTTCATCGACCCCCGCCAGCAGTGGTTGTACGTGATCAACGGCCGTGCGCTGGCCGATGTATTCAGCCTGCGCGACAAAAGCCTCAACGGTCGATACAAATTATTGGAAGACGGCAATGCCGAAGTCACCGCCAGTACCCAGCTGGTGGGCGGCATCTCGCTGATCATCGGTAACTCCAAGGGTGGGCTGGCCCAGTGGTTCATGGCCCGCGATCCGGATGGCGAGCAACGCCTCAAGCAGATCCGTACCTTCCAGATGGGCACTGCGCCCATCGTGGAAATTACCGCCGAAGAGCGTCGCAAAGGCTTCACCGCCCTCGACGCTTCCGGCCAGTTCGGCGTGTTCCATAGCACTGCGCACCGTACCTTGCTGGTCGATCCAGTGGTCGACGGCCAAGGCGTGTTCGGCCTGTCGCCACGGGCCAATCGCGTCATCGTCGAAGCCGGTGGCACGCTGCAACCGTTGCTGCTCGACAACCCGCACCCGGAAGTGTCGTGGAGCGCGCTGTGGAGCAAGGTCTGGTACGAGAACTACGACGAACCCAAGTACGTCTGGCAATCGACCGCCGCCAACACCGACTTCGAACCCAAGATGAGCCTGGCGCCGCTGACTTTCGGTACGCTGAAAGCCGCGTTCTACGCGATGCTGCTCGCCGCACCGCTGGCTGTAGCCGCCGCGATCTACACCGCTTACTTCATGGCCCCGAGCCTGCGCCGCAAGGTCAAGCCGGTGATCGAATTGATGGAAGCGATGCCGACCGTGATCCTCGGCTTCTTCGCCGGCCTTTTCCTGGCGCCTTATGTGGAAGGGCATCTGCCGGGGATTTTCAGCCTGCTGATGCTGTTGCCGATTGGCATCCTGGTGGCCGGCTTTGTGTTCAGCCGTTTGCCTGAATCGATCCGCCTGCGGGTGCCGGATGGCTGGGAAAGCGCGATCCTGATCCCGGTGATCCTGTTCGTGGGCTGGCTGTCGCTGTACATGAGCCCGTACCTGGAAACCTGGTTCTTCGGCGGCGACATGCGCATGTGGATTTCCCATGACCTGGGCATCACCTACGACCAGCGCAACGCCCTGGTGGTCGGCCTGGCCATGGGTTTTGCGGTCATCCCGAACATCTACTCCATCGCCGAAGACGCGGTGTTCAGTGTGCCGCGCGGGCTGACCCTGGGTTCCCTGGCCCTGGGTGCCACGCCCTGGCAGACCATGACCCGCGTAGTGATCCTGACCGCCAGCCCGGGTATTTTCTCCGCGCTGATGATCGGCATGGGCCGCGCGGTGGGCGAGACCATGATCGTGCTGATGGCCACCGGTAACACGCCGGTGATGGAGATGAACCTGTTCGAAGGCCTGCGCACCCTGGCGGCCAACGTCGCGGTGGAAATGCCCGAGTCGGAAGTGGGCGGCAGTCACTACCGCGTGCTGTTCCTCTCGGCGCTGGTGCTGCTGCTGTTCACGTTCATCATGAATACCCTCGCCGAGCTGATCCGTCAGCGTCTGCGCAAGAAATATTCGTCGCTTTAAGAAAGGTAGAAGTCTGTGAAACAGAACTCCCTGAATGGATGGTTCAAGAGCGGCGCCCCCGGCGTCTGGATCAGCGGTGGCGCAGTGTCCATCGCGGTCATCATGACCATTGGTTTGCTGGCGGTGATTGCGGTGCGCGGCCTGGGCCATTTCTGGCCGGCCGACCTGATCCAGGCCAACTACAGCGTACCGGGCCAGGCCAACCATATCGTCATCGGCGAAGTGGTGCAGAAGGAAGAAGTGCCGCGCGAGCGGCTGAAAAGCGCCGGCCTGCCGGTGCCCGACGAGGGCCCGGAGTTCATGACCCGCGAGCTGATCAAGGTCGGCAATCGCGACTTGAACGGTAATGACTTCACCTGGATCGTCGGCGAATGGTTGAAGGACCAGACCAAGCCGGTGCAGTTGATGACCATCGAGCGGCGTGAATGGGGCAACTTCTACGGCACCCTGGTCAACGTCAAGCAGGATGGCAAGATCATCGCCGAAGGCGAGGCCGCGTGGCCGGAGTTGCAAGCCCGTGTGGAGCGCGTCAACAAGCTCGCCGCCCAGCTCAAGAGCCTGGAAAAAACCGATATCGGCGCGATCAACGCCGGGCTGGAGCGCGTTCGCCTGCACGGTCGCAAGCTGGAGCTGGAAGGCAAGCTTGACGCCGCCGCCCAGGCTGACATGGACGCCGACCGCGCCGAGCTGAATGCCCGCTACCAGGACATCGAAGCGCGCCTGGCCGACCTGCACGCCCAATTCAACCGCGACGCGCTGACGGCCCGGGACGGCAACGGCAAGGAAATCGAAATCGGTATCGGCAAGGTGGTGCACGCCTATCAGCCGAACGCCATGGGCACCCTGACCAAGATCGGCTTCTACTTCAGCAAGGTCTGGGAGTTCCTGAGCGACGATCCACGGGAAGCCAACACCGAAGGCGGGATCTTCCCGGCGATCTTCGGCACCGTGATGATGACCCTGATCATGGCGATGATCGTCACGCCGTTCGGCGTGCTGGCGGCGGTGTACTTGCGTGAGTACGCCAAGCAGAACACCCTGACGCGGATCATCCGCATCGCGGTCAACAACCTGGCGGGCGTACCGGCCATTGTCTACGGCGTGTTCGGCCTGGGCTTCTTCGTGTACGTACTGGGTGGCTCGGTGGACCGGCTGTTCTTCGCCGAAGCCCTGCCGGCGCCGACCTTCGGCACGCCGGGCCTGCTCTGGGCCTCGCTGACCCTGGCGCTGCTGGCGGTGCCGGTGGTGATCGTGGCCACCGAAGAAGGCCTGGCGCGGATTCCTCGCACCGTGCGTGAAGGGTCCCTGGCGCTCGGCGCGACCAAGGCGGAAACGCTGTGGAAGATCGTGCTGCCGATGGCCAGCCCGGCGATGATGACCGGCATGATCCTCGCCGTGGCCCGTGCCGCCGGTGAAGTGGCGCCGCTGATGCTGGTCGGCGTGGTGAAGCTCGCCCCGTCGCTGCCGCTGGACGGCAACTACCCGTACCTGCACCTAGACCAGAAGATCATGCACCTGGGCTTCCATATCTATGACGTCGGCTTCCAGAGCCCCAACGTCGAGGCGGCGCGACCGCTGGTCTACGCCACCGCCCTGCTGCTGGTGATGGTGATCGCCACGCTTAACCTGTCGGCGGTGTGGATTCGTAACCACCTGCGCGAGAAATACAAAGCGCTGGACAGCTGACACGATCCAATGTGGGAGGGGGCTTGCCCCCGATAGCGGTGTATCAGAAACACATGTGCAAGCTGACACACCGCCATCGGGGGCAAGCCCCCTCCCACACTGGACCGCGCCATACACAGAATTTGAGTAAGCCGCCCCCGGCGGTTCAATGAAATGAATTGGTAGCACAGGGAGCATCCCATGCAACACGAAACCCATTCCCACGGCATCAACATGTCGGCCCTGGGACGCGACAAGCAAAGCCTGAGCCTGGCCCAGGAAACCGTGGCCATCGAAGTGCCGGGCCTGAGTCTCTACTACGGCGACAAGCAGGCGCTGTTCGACGTCAGCATGAACATCCCCAAGCAGCGCGTGACCGCCTTCATCGGCCCGTCCGGCTGCGGCAAGTCCACGTTGCTGCGCACGTTCAACCGCATGAACGACCTGGTGGACGGTTGCCGCGTGGAAGGTGCCATCAACCTCTACGGCACCAACATCTACCGCAAGGGCGAAGACGTGGCCGAGCTGCGCCGCCGCGTGGGCATGGTGTTCCAGAAGCCCAACCCGTTCCCCAAGACCATCTATGAAAACGTGGTCTACGGCCTGCGCATCCAGGGCATCAACAAAAAACGCATCCTCGACGAAGCGGTCGAGTGGGCGCTCAAGGGCGCAGCGCTGTGGGACGAGGTCAAGGATCGCCTGCACGAGTCGGCCCTTGGTTTGTCCGGTGGTCAGCAACAGCGTCTGGTCATCGCCCGTACCATCGCCGTGGAACCTGAAGTGCTGCTGCTCGACGAACCGTGCTCGGCCCTCGACCCGATCTCCACGCTCAAGGTCGAAGAGCTGATCTACGAACTCAAGTCCAAGTTCACCATCGTCATCGTGACCCACAACATGCAGCAGGCCGCGCGGGTGTCCGATTACACCGCGTTCATGTACATGGGCAAGCTGGTGGAGTTCGGCGATACCGATACCCTGTTCACCAATCCGGCGAAAAAGCAGACCGAAGACTACATCACCGGTCGCTACGGCTAGGAAGCCGTGGTTCTGATTGCACTGACGCTGCGGTTCTCCGCACCTTACCGGACGCTCCAAGGACGCCAACATGATTAGCAAAGAAGGCCTTACCCACCACATCTCCGCGCAGTTCAACGCCGAGCTCGAGGAAGTGCGCAGCCACCTCCTGGCGATGGGCGGCCTGGTGGAGAAGCAAGTCAACGATGCGGTCACCGCGCTGATCGAGGCCGACTCGGGCCTGGCCCAGCAGGTGCGTGAGATTGATGACCAGATCAATCAGATGGAACGCAACATCGACGAAGAATGCCTGCGCATCCTGGCCCGCCGCCAGCCCGCGGCTTCCGACCTGCGTTTGATCATCAGCATCTCCAAATCGGTGATCGACCTCGAGCGTATCGGCGACGAAGCCACCAAGATCGCCCGCCGCGCCATCCAGCTGTGCGAAGAAGGCGAAGCGCCGCGTGGTTACGTGGAAGTGCGCCACATCGGCGACCAGGTGCGCAACATGGTGCGCGATGCCCTCGACGCGTTTGCGCGGTTCGATGCGGACCTGGCGCTGTCGGTGGCCCAGTACGACAAAGTCATCGATCGCGAATACAAGACCGCCTTGCGTGAGCTGGCCACCTACATGATGGAAGACCCACGCTCTATCTCGCGCGTCCTGAGCATCATCTGGGTGCTGCGCTCGCTGGAGCGCATCGGCGACCACGCGCGCAATATCTCGGAATTGGTGATTTACCTGGTACGCGGCACCGACGTTCGGCACATGGGCCTCAAGCGCATGAAAGCCGAAGTTGAAGGCAGCGCTGATCTTATCCCTAATGTTCCGGGCGAATCTGACGATAAGTAAGGTTGCCCGAGAAATTAACGCCCGGCCATTGGTCGGGCGTTTTCGTTTGTGGCGAGCGGAATTGATTGCGGACGGGGCGTAATAAGTCCTAACGTGACTGCAGAGTTTTGGCAAAATGCCATCATGGGCATGCTGCCAGCCAAGGTTTTATAGGATGAAGGGTCGATGAGTAAAGTCAGTGTGTTGGTGGTGGATGACGCCTCGTTTATTCGCGACCTGGTGAAGAAGTGCCTGCGCAACTACTTCCCGGGGATCAAGATCGAAGATGCGGTGAACGGCAAGAAGGCGCAATCCATTCTGATGCGCGAGACCTTCGACCTGGTGCTGTGCGACTGGGAAATGCCGGAGATGTCCGGGCTTGAGCTGTTGACCTGGTGCCGCGAGCAAGCCCACCTGAAGGCCATGCCGTTCGTGATGGTGACCAGCCGCGGTGACAAGGAAAACGTGGTGCAGGCCATCCAGGCCGGCGTGTCCGGTTACGTCAGCAAGCCATTCACCAACGAACAGTTGCTGAACAAGGTCAAGCAGGCCCTGCACAAGATCGGCCGCCTCGACGCGTTGATCGCCAGCGCGCCGACCAAGATGAGCTCGGCGTTCGGCAACGACTCCCTGAGCGCACTGACCGGTGGCAGGCCCGAAGCCGTCAAGCCGGCGCCGGTGGCGGCAGCCCCGAATAAAGGCCTGCTCAACAGCGCGCCTGTTGCCGCTGTCCCGGCCGCATCGCCCGCCAGCGGCCGTGGCCAGGGCCAGTTGCGCCTGTCCAGCGGCACCCAGCAATGCGTGATCAAGGCGCTGAGCATCAAGGAGGCGTTGTTGGTGGTGCGTCGCGGTGAGGTCCTGCCCCAAGTACTGGAAAGCGCCGTGCTCGACCTCGAGCAGGGCGAGAATGCTGAAGTGGCACGCCTCAATGGCTACCTGCACGCCATCGTTGCCTACGAGCCCAGGCCCGACAGCGACTGGCTGCAACTGACCTTCCGGTTTATCGACCAGGATGCGCAGAAGCTGGACTACATCTCCCGCCTGATCGCCCGTGGCACCGCGCAGAAGCACTTTGTGCCGGGTGCGTGATCTACAGAGCACCGCCTGACCAATGTGGGAGGGGGCTTGCCCCCTCCCACATTGGTAGTCAATCCAGCATCAGCACCTTGGCCAGCACGATCTTCGGCCCTTTCATCTTCTTGATGATGATCCGCAAGCCTTCAACCTCCAGCACTTCTTCCTCTTCCGGCACCCGTTTCAAGGTGTCGTAGATCAGGCCGGCCAGGGTTTCGGCTTCGATGTGGTCCAGGTCGATGCCGAGCAGGCGTTCGACCTTGAACAGCGGCGTGTCGCCACGCACCAGCAGTTTGCCCGGCTGGTAGGCGAGGATGCCGCGTTCGGCTTTGCGGTGTTCATCCTGGATATCGCCGACCAGCACTTCCAGCACGTCTTCCATGGTCAGGTAGCCAATGATCTTGCCATCGGCTTCTTCCACCAGGGCGAAGTGCGCGCCGCCTTTGCGGAACTGCTCCAGCAACTGCGACAACGGCATGTGCCGCGACACGCGCTCCAGCGGGCGGGTCAGTTCGGCCAGGTTGAACGACTCGGGGATATGGTCCAGGGCCGCCAGTTCCAGCAGCAGGTCCTTGATATGCAACAGGCCCACGAACTCGTTGCGCACGGCGTCATACACCGGGTAACGGCTGAATTTGTGGCGACGGAACAGCGCCAGGATTTCCTTGAGTGGGGCGTTGAAATCCAGGGTGACCAGGTCTTCCCGGGAGTTGGCCCAGTCCACCACTTCCAGTTCGCCCATTTCCACGGCGGAGGCGAGTACGCGCATGCCTTGGTCGCTCGGGTCCTGGCCACGGCTGGAGTGCAGGATCAGCTTGAGCTCTTCGCGGCTGTAATGGTGTTCGTGATGCGGGCCGGGCTCGCCCTGGCCGGCGATGCGCAGGATCGCGTTGGCGCTGGCGTTGAGCAGGTAGATCGCCGGGTACATCGCCCAGTAGAACAGGTACAGCGGCACGGCGGTCCACAGCGACAGCAATTCGGGTTTGCGGATGGCCCAGGATTTGGGGGCCAGCTCGCCGACCACAATGTGCAGGTAGGAAATCACGAAGAAGGCGGCAAAGAACGACACGCCCTTGATCACCTCCGGCGACTCGACGCCTGCGGCGCCCAGCAACGGCTCGAGGATGTGCGCAAACGCCGGTTCACCGACCCAGCCCAGGCCCAGGGAGGCGAGGGTGATACCCAGCTGGCAGGCCGACAGGTAGGCGTCGAGCTGGCTGTGTACGGTGCGCAGGATCTGCCCGCGCCAGCCGTTGGTGTGGGCGATGGCCTCGACCCGGGTCGAGCGCAGTTTGACCATGGCAAATTCCGCCGCAACGAAGAAGCCGTTGAGCAGTACCAGGACCAGTGCAAAAAGAATCATGCCGAAATCGGCGAAAAGTGTCGCGAGGGTGATGCCAGGGGAAGGGTCCATGATGGGGTTTTGCAGGTTCCGTATGTTCAATAGGGGGAAAGCAGGCCTGAAAGGCAGGCGCAAGTCGGCCAATGTAGCGGCTGACGGGGCGCTTGCCTAGTGGCTGCTGCCGGGCGGGGCCTGGAATACATTGCCCAAATTCATGCAAAACCAATGTGGGAGGGGGCTTGCCCCCGATAGCAGCGTGTCAGTCAACACATCTGCTACTGATACACCGCTATCGGGAGCAAGCCCCCTCTCACATTTAAATTAGTGCCATGGCTGAGTTATTCGTCATTCCCGACGAGCTGCGAGCGCGTCACCTGCGTCGGCGGAAAGTGGCAGGTAAAGGTACTGCCATGCCCCAGCACGCTGCTGATTTCCAGGCGTGCCCGATGGCGCAGCAGCACATGCTTGACGATCGCCAGGCCCAGCCCGGTGCCGCCGGTATTGGAGTTGCGGCTGGAATCGACGCGGTAGAAGCGTTCGGTCAGGCGTGGCAGATGCTTGGCGTCGATACCGATGCCGGAGTCCTGCACGCTCAGGTGTGCCCCCTGTTCGTCGGCCCACCAGCGGATGCGGATGTTGCCCTTGTCCTGGGTGTACTTCACCGCGTTGAACACCAAATTGGAAAACGCACTGCGCAGCTCGCCTTCGCTGCCCTTGAGCAGCACCGTCGGGTCGGCGTCCAGCGTGATCTGCTGGCCGCGTTCGCCGGAGAGCGCCTGGGCGTCGTTCTTGATGGTTTTCAACAGGCTTTGCACCGCCACCGGGTGGTTATCGGAGGGGTAATCGGTGGCCTCAAGCTTGGCCAGCAGCAGCAAGTCATTGAGCAGGGTTTGCATGCGCGAGCCTTGCTGCTGCATCTGCTGCAGGGCGCGGCTCCAGCGCGGGTTGATCTCGTCGACATTGTCCAGCAGCGTCTCCAGGTAGCCGCAGATCACCGTCAACGGCGTGCGCAGCTCGTGGGAGACGTTGGCGACGAAGTCCTTGCGCATCTGTTCCAGCTGATGGATGCGGGTCACGTCACGGACCAGCATCAGGTGCTCGTTGTTGCCGTAGCGCGTCAGGTACAGCTGGATACGCACGCGGTCGTTGGTGGGCGAGGGGATTTCCAGGGCTTCTTCGTAGTTGTCCTGCTCGAAGTATTCCTTGAAGCGCGGGTGGCGCACCAGGTTGGTCACCGGCTGGCCGCTGTCCTGGGGCGTCTTGAGGCCCAGCAGGGTCTCGGCGGCGCGGTTCCACCATTCCAGGTTGCCGTCGCTGTCGAGCATGATCACCGCGTCCTTGAGCGCGGCGGTGGACTCCTGTACCCGGTCGATCACCGCCTGCAGGCGCCCGCGCACCCGTTGGTCGCGGCGCTGCAAGTGGTAAATGCTGTCGAACACTTCGCCCCACAGGCCGTAGCCGTCGGGCGGTGCTTCGTCGGGTTTGTGCTGGCGCAGCCATTCATGCAGGCGCAGCAGTTGCTTGAGGGTCCAGCCCAGGTACAGCGCGATGCCGATGGCCAGGCTCCAGCCGTAATAACCACTGATCAACCCGACCAGCAGGCAACCGGTGACGAGCAGGAGCATGTGGCGAATCAGGGTGCCATGCCAGTTTTGGTTCACTTGAACATGCGTCCTTGTCAGCTGTTAAGTCAGGCTCTTGAGTCTACAATCAGCTGGCTCAGCCCTTGGTGGAAAACCGGTAGCCCGTGCCGCGCACGGTTTGTACCAGATTCTCATAGGCATCGCCCAAGGCTTTGCGCAGGCGGCGGATATGCACGTCCACGGTGCGCTCCTCCACGTACACATTGCCGCCCCACACCTGGTCCAGCAGTTGGCCGCGGGTGTAGGCGCGCTCCTGATGGGTCATGAAAAACTGCAACAGACGGTATTCGGTCGGGCCCATCTCAGCCGGCTTGCCGTCGATGGTCACGCGGTGGCTGATCGGGTCCAGGATCAGGCCGTCGACTTCGATGGGGGCTTCGCCGTCGGTCGGGCCGGCTCGGCGCAGCACGGCTTTGAGGCGCGCTACCAGCTCTCGCGGGGAGAAAGGCTTGGTGATGTAGTCATCGGCGCCGACTTCCAGGCCCTGGATCTTGTTGTCCTCTTCGCCCTTGGCGGTGAGCATGATGATCGGGATATCCCCGGTCAGCTCGTCACGCTTGAGGCGCCGGGCCAGCTCGATACCGGAAGTGCCGGGCAGCATCCAGTCGAGCAGGATCAGATCCGGCTTGCGGTCGACGATAATGGCATGGGCCTGCTGGGAGTTCTCCGCCTCCAGGCAGTCGTAGCCGGCCATTTCCAACGCAACGGCGATCATCTCGCGAATGGGCGCTTCGTCGTCAACAATCAGAATGCTCCTGCCAACCATGCTCAAAAATCCTCTTTGTCATTTAACTGTCTTGCGCCGCATTAGATAACGGAATTATTGCAGTCGTGTGACAGTAATTTAGTCCCTTGGGCAATTCACGGCACTCTGGACTACCCTTTGGGTCCGAATCCTGACAACCACAAAAGGAAGGTTCCGATGACTTACAGCACGATTTCCTGGAAAGCCATGCTGGTAACGGCTGCGTTGACGCTGCCGGGCCTGGCGTTTGCCGCAGAACCTGCGATGACGAAAGACGGGATGCTGGTGGATCACAAAGGCCTGACGCTCTACACCTTCGACAAGGACGCCGACGGCAAGTCCGCGTGCAAGGACCAGTGCGCGACCAACTGGCCGCCGCTGAAGGCGGAGTCTACGGATACCAAGGCTGGCGACTGGACAGTGATTACTCGCGACGATCAGACCAGTCAATGGGCCTACAAAGGCAAGCCGGTCTACACCTACAAGGATGACAAGAAAGCCGGTGACAAGACCGGGGATGGCAAGGGTGGGGCTTGGCATATCATCAAGCCTTGACTGCGCGGCGCTGCTGAAATCATCGGGGGCAAGCCCCCTCCCACAGTTGATGGGTGAACACCTTAAAATGTGGGAGGGGGCTTGCCCCCGATGGCGTCGCTACAGCCACCGCAACCCTCTCAGCGAACCGCGTAATCCACCACAATCCCCACAAAAATCGCCAACCCGGCCCAGTGGTTGTGCAAAAACGCCTTGAAGCACTTCATGCGGTCCCGGTCCCGGGTGTACCAGAACTCCCAGGCAAAACAGCCTGCCGCCGCCAGCAGCCCCAAGTGAAACCAGCCGCCCAGCTCGAACCGAGCCCCGGCGAGCAACAGGCACACCAGCGCCATGCCCTGCAGGGTGAGAATGATCACACGGTCAGCATCACCGAACAGAATCGCGGTGGATTTCACGCCGATCCTCAAGTCGTCGTCGCGGTCGGTCATCGCGTAATAGGTGTCGTAACCCACCGTCCACAACAGGTTGGCGATGTACAGCAGCCACGCCTCGGCCGGCAGATGCCCGGTTTCGGCCGTGAACGCCATCGGCATGCCCCAGGAGAACGCCGCGCCCAACACCACCTGCGGGTAATAGGTGTAGCGCTTCATGAACGGATAGCTTGCCGCCAGCGCCAGCCCGCCAAGGGACAGCAGGATAGTGCTGGCGTTGGTCAGCAGCACCAGCAGGAAACTGATGCCCATCAGCAGCGCAAAAAACACCAGCGCCTCTTTCGAACTGATCTTGCCGCTGACCAGCGGACGTTGCTCGGTGCGCTTCACATGCCCGTCGACCTTGCGGTCGGCCCAGTCGTTGATCACGCAGCCACCGGCACGGGTCAGTACCACACCCAGCACGAAAATCACGATATTGAGCAGCGACGGCGAGCCCTTGCCGGCGATCCACAGCGCCCATAGCGTCGGCCACAGCAGCAGGTAGATACCGATGGGCTTGTCCATGCGCGTCAGTTGAATGAAATCCCAGGCCCTGGGGTTCAGGCGATTCAAGGATTTGAGCACACGTTGGTACATCAGCGGTTCTCCGGATGGTCATGCAGCACCTGCCACACACTCGGCAGGAAGACTTCCGCCACCAGCACGCTCAGCGCCCCGCGATCGAAGCGCGAGCGGCGCGCCCACAGCCCGTCGGCCTGGTCCGCAGCGGGTAGCCAATGTGCCGGGTAATGGCACACCTCGATCGGCTGACGGGTAAAGGCGCGGTCGCAGAACAACAACTCGCCCAGCGACCGGCTGCCCAGCTCATCCATATGCAAGCCGTCGCCCTGCAATGCCCCGCGAGACGCGACACTGCGGGCAAACACCCAGGGTTGGCCATGCCCGCGCAAATACACCTCGCGTACCCAGCCGACAGTGGCAGGCGGCAGGGCCAGCGCCGCGCATTCATCGTCGCGCAACGGTTGCCAGCCTTCGAGCAGCGGCGTCACGCTGAAATTGCCGGCGGACAGCCCTGTCAGCCGCCGCGTCAGCGAGCCTTCATCGAACAGCCAATCGAGGGTCAAGGGCGCAGGCATCGGGCTCAGAAGGCTCTGGGGCAGCCATCGGCAAGCATCGGAAGGGGCGATTGAGTGCGGCACGGCAAGTCAATATTGGCAGCAAAAGAGGCGGCGAGCTTACCATGGCGTCCTGAACTTTTGCCGGGCTGAACCCGCCGTTTAAGCCAATCCTACTTGCATCTGCCGGCTGCGATCAGTACAAACGCCCTGAGCCGAGCGGCAGCGCTGGTCTATCGACCGTCGGCCAAGATGCCTGGACCCTGAGGAAGTACGTAATGAAAAAGTGGCAATGTATCGTCTGTGGCCTGATCTATGACGAAAAAGATGGCTGGCCGGATGACGGAATCGCTCCGGGCACCCTGTGGCAGGACGTCCCGGAAGACTGGCTGTGCCCGGACTGCGGCGTAGGCAAAATGGATTTCGAAATGATCGAAATCGGCTAATTTGAAGTTTACGAAACTTACTGCAAGGAGAAAGGAATGAACTCACCTGTCGTGATCATCGGCACAGGATTGGCCGGTTACAACGTGGCCCGGGAGTTTCGCAAGCTCGACAGCGACACCCCATTGCTGCTGATCACCGCGGATGACGGGCGCTCCTACTCCAAGCCCATGCTCTCCACCGGTTTTGGCAAGAACAAGGAAGCCGATGGCCTGAGCATGGCCGAACCTGGCGCCATGGCCGAGCAACTCAAGGCCCAGGTACGCACCCACACCCGTATCAGCGGCATTGACCCGGGCCACAAGCGCTTGTGGATCGGTGAGGAATCGGTGACCTACCGCGACCTGATCCTCGCCTGGGGTGCCGAGACCGTGCGTGTTCCGGTCGAGGGTGATGCTGCCGAGCTGGTTTTCCCGATCAACGATCTTGAAGACTATGCGCGCTTTCGCGCCGCCGCTGCCGGCAAACGTCGCGTGCTGTTGCTCGGCGCCGGCCTGATCGGCTGCGAATTTGCCAACGACCTGATCCTTGGCGGCTATGAAGTCGACCTGGTCGCGCCGTGCGAGCAAGTCATGCCGACCCTGCTGCATCCGGCGGCTGCGGCTGCGGTGCAGGCCGGGCTGGAAGGCATTGGCGCGCGTTTCCACCTGGGGCCGGTGCTCAATCGTCTGCAACGCAACGCCGATGGCCTCGAAGCCCATCTGTCGGACGGCGAAGTGATCCAGTGCGACCTGGTGGTCTCCGCCATCGGCCTGCGCCCGCGCACAGACCTGGCGGCGGCGGCCGGCCTGCAGATCAACCGTGGCATCCTGGTGGACCGCCACCTCAAAACCTCCCACGCCAATATCTACGCCCTGGGCGACTGTGCCGAGGTCGATGGCTTGAACCTGCTGTACGTCATGCCCCTGATGACCTGCGCCCGTGCCTTGGCCCAGACCCTGGCCGGCAACGCGACCGCCGTGAGCTACGGGCCGATGCCGATCACCGTGAAGACCCCGGTCTGCCCGCTGGTGGTTTCACCGCCTCCACGCGGTAGCGAAGGCGTATGGAGTGTCGAAGGCGAGGGCGCCGACATCAAGGCCCTGTGCCGCGACGCCAGCGGTCGCTTGCTGGGCTACGCGCTGACCGGCAACGCCGTCATGGAAAAACTGGCATTGAATAAGGAACTTCCGCCGCTGCTGGCGTAAATGTCGGTCGTTCTGTCGGAATCAGCCTCTTCTTACCCGTAGAAAGGTCGCGGCGAGGCTGGCGGAGCGTGCGAGGGCATGCCATCCTCACTCCCGTCTGCCGCAGAGTAGAGCCTGCGGCGCCTTGGCGCTGCTCCACCAGAGAGCAGCACGGACATAACAACAAAAAACCGTCAAAGAGGCTTCACATATGCGTAAACCAGAACTCGCCGCCGCCATCGCTGAAAAGGCCGATCTCACCAAGGAACAGGCCAACCGCGTCCTCAACGCCGTTCTCGAAGAAATCACCGGCGCCCTGCACCGCAAGGACAGCGTCACCCTGGTTGGCTTCGGCACTTTCCTGCAACGCCACCGCGGCGCCCGCACCGGCAAGAACCCGCAAACCGGTGAGCCGGTGAAGATCAAAGCCAGCAATACCGTTGCGTTCAAGCCGGGCAAGTCGCTTAAAGACAGCGTCAACCCATAAGTTAAGCGGTACCGTCTCGAAGGGAGGCGGGGCGGTAAAGAAGATGGGCACGCCGACTGGGTTGGGTGCCCATTTTTTAATCGCGACGGTAATGCCGGTGACCGCGACCACTGCGCCAGTCGCTTGATCAGTCGCGGATCCTCAAGACAGTGGACAGGTCGCACGTTGCCGGGAAGTGGCGTGATCAGAACCCTTCCTTTGGCAGAACCTTCTTAGCCGTAGAAGTAATCGAAGAAGCGTTCGAAGTTCTCTTCACCCAGCAACGGGCTGACTTCTTTGGTCAACAATTTTACAAATTTGGGGGAAAGCTCGTCGTCATCGTTGTAAATGTCAAAAATGTCGAATTTTCCATGAACAATTTCTATAGTTTTGGCGAACGCCAAGAGGAAATCAGCCAGGGAGTCGGCAATCTTGAACGGCTCGACGACATCGTAGCTCGCCCACACCGAAGTGCCGGGAGTATCCGTGACGGCGATAACCGGTTTACCGCCGCCAATATCGTCCATGAAAACCAGATACTGGGCGGGCCAATTCCCGTTTGCCTGGGTCTTGTTCGAGTCGCCAGTCCATTTATAGCCAACTTGGCCGTCTTCCAAGCTGCTCAAGTTGAAGAAGCATATCGGCGTCAAACCGGTTTCAACTTCAACATCAACTGGCTCGCAGTTATCGTAGAAATAATCGGTCTCTGCCGAGCGCGGCAACGTCTGCGGCCATTTTGCATTGGCTTGACTGCGCTTTTCGAAGCGGCCTTCGATATCGAATATTTTGTGGACGCGGCGCAGTTCTTTAAATGCGTTGTCGAGGGCGCTCATGTTCTTCTCCAATGGGAAATCATTTACCACGGCCGGCTTTTCTGCCAGCGATAAAGGGGTCGGATTTATTTATAGTCCCTATCCGGATTAAATAGGTCCGTCCCCTTTATTGTTCAGACTTGGATACCTTTGGAACAGTCTACGAATCGAAGACCTTTAAGTTGGGATGCTTCGCATTGCTGCTTGAACTGCTGGGAAACAAAGATGCGTTGTGAACTTTCCTTAGCTCTCACGATATGGTGATTGCCTAAGCTAGCAGGTGGCAGACTTTGAAGAGTGGTGAATCTCAGAGGACCTTCCGGCATAAAGCTGAACATGGGACCATATTGAGAGTTATTCAAATCAATACAAGGAAGTATCTGGATCACATTGAATACATAGTAACCTTCCAGCTTTTCTTCTTTTAGATAAACGTTGGCAGGAAAAAGCTGAACGTCTGTCGGGAATTTGCGCAGTACGTTGGCCATTGCCTCGCTTACAAATTCAAGCGTGTCACTTTGAAGAAGATCGAAGGACATTAAGCGAGATGCGCTGATCTTATTTTTATTTCTAAAGGTTGGAGTGGTAGCAATTGATGATTGCTCTTCTCCACTAATAAACAATAGATGGTCGGGAGATTTTTTCTGGTCGTATTTGAACCAGTAAATTTCTGAATAATTTTCACTGATTTCTAATAGGTACATATTATTTCCCGCAGCGACCTGCTTGAGTTGAGTTTTTATTCAACCGAGTACGCCCATTGCGTAATCCCGACCTTTCAGAGCTGACAACCTCCCTCACTGCCTGCGCGTACTGGGCTTTTTTCCATTTTCCAGCCTTGCCCGCGAGGGATATTTCATTGAGTTGTGCCCGAACAGCTTTGTTGTAACCCGGATGTGAGCCTTTGTGAATAGTGCGATATTTGTGCTTGCCCTCTTCACTAGGCAAGTAAATGATGTTGGAAGTTTTGTGTATGTCGAATCCAGCCTTCTTCAGAGTAGGGTGATCAGCCAGCGATTGAGGAATAATATGGTGTTTCTGGAATCCATCGATTCCAGGCATATTTTTATAGTTCCAGTTAAACAGGCCCCATGGATCAACCCATGTAATTGGATTTGGCGCATATTGGTACAGGTTTATGCCGCCCAGTAAACTGATCGGATCTGGAGTCGTGAATCTCCCTATTTCGGGGTCGTAGAACCTGAGAGTGTTGTAGTGTAGCCCCGTCTCCCGATCCAGGTACCGCCCCTGGAACCGCAGGTTCTGCTCCTCGATGTAATAAGGCTCCCGCACCTCTTCCAGCGTGTTCCCCCACACCCGATAAGTCGCCTGCCAGACGCTATGCCTATCGGCCTCGGTCAGTTGTTCCGGCAACCCGTTCAGATCGTTGTGGTAGTAGCGAATCTTCTGTAGCGGGCCAAGGCCGTCGACGCGGGCCAGCGGTTCGTAGCCGTCATCATCGTAAACATAGAGGCTGGTCTGGCTGTATTTATGCTCCTGCAATAACCGCAGTCCATCCCACACAAACTGCGTTTCTCCCAGCGGATACCCGTCACTGCCATGCTCGGTTTTTTCGATGCGTCGGCCCAGCGGGTCGTAGGTCATTCGCACGACGGTGCCGTCATCGTTACGCACTTCAACCAAACGGCTTTCAGCATCGTAGGTAAACCGCTGCACGCCCCGTTTCGCGCGGCGTTTTTCGACAGTCCGGCCGAACGCGTCATATCGATAACGCTTGTCCTGATACGTCAGTAGCTTGTTATGCAACACCAGCCCGGCACCAGCCCGGCACCCGCCTGTGGGCCGTCGAGCAGGTTGGCGGCGGCGTCGTAGGCGAAGGTTTCGCGCTGGCCGTGCAGGCTGTCCTGGCTGGCGATGATGCGGCCGGTGGCGTCGTAGTGCAGCAGTTGGCGGTGTTGTGCAGCGGGTTGCTGGTCGAGTTTGCCGATCGGGTTGTCGGCGGGGTCGTATTCAAACTGTTTTTGCGCTGGCGCCGGCATCAACGATGGCTGACTCGCCAGACGGCGCTGGCGGGAGCGCAGGCGGCCGCTGCGGTCGTATTCGCGATGGCCCTTGGGTACGCAGGATCTCGCGGTGCAGGCGGTCGCGCTCAAAGTCGCTGATTACGCGACCGTCGAGGTTGATTTGATGGAGGTGACTGCTGCCGTAGTACAGACGATTGAGCTAGCGGTCATCTGACAACTGTGCCTGGATCAATCCGCTAGCTCTCTTAGCCAAGCGAATCTTTAGCAAAGGCCAAGGCAGTAACACAGATCAGCAAGCTTGGGTAACGGTATGGAAGGTCTGTTTCCCTTCATCAAAAAACAGGTAAACCTGAGCGTTGTCATGGCTCAACTCGCTTATGTCGAGCTGACCCAGGAAAACCATAGGCTTCCCATCAGCCATCGGCCATACGGGGCTTTGAAGCCATTTCGGAGGGGCTTTCAGGCACCGAAAATCGGTTTTTATTTTTTCCTTCAGCCAGACTTGCAACTCTTTAGGGCTGAGATTTTTTCGCTCTTCGACTAGCTTGGATAGATAGTCCGATGACAGCGACAGCCATTTTGGCTGCACTTTTAGCGTTAGGTTGAATAGGTTTTCGTACTTTTTTTCCACAGTATGGGTGATGTTCTTCTTGGTTAGAACAGTAGATAGAAGTGTCTGAACGTTGTAGATGGATTCTAAATTCTGATAATCCTGACTGATTGCGTAGGTGTATAGATCAGGCTCCGTGACATAAGCCGGGAGGTTGTCCTCATTTTTGAGCAACGCTTCGACTGCTGGGTCTGCGTATATTTTTTCTTCAAATGCTTTAGGTGAAATTGCCCCTTCAACGAATTGCTTGATGATTTCTATAGCTGTCATTATTTGGTTCCTAAATGTCTAAACTCATCAAGCGCAGCGTGCTGTTCCCGAGTCACTTCACGCAGATTTCGAGGGTTGTTCACATCTACACCGCCTTTACGTTGAGGGTTGTGATGATGCAACTCCATCGAGTTTCCGTTTGCGTCCAACGGGGCAGAGCCGCGCTTCATACGGCTCATATTAGCTGGGCTGAACTCACCTGAGGCTTTTGACGCTTCATAGCGATTTTTCCAGTATCGATTTCTTACCACATCCCATGCGGGAGCCTTACCGCTGGGCAGGGGTTTGTCTATCGCTTGGCCTCTTTTCCAGCGCTTAAACTGGACACAGCTCCAACCCCACGGGTCAATCCAGCCGATGGGATTTGGCGCGTATTGATAGAGGTTCAACCCCCCTGCTAACCCAATCGGATCCGGAGTCGTAAACCGCCCCACATCCGGATCATAAAACCTGAACGTATTGAAATGCAGCCCCGTCTCCCGGTCCAGATACTGCCCCTGGAACCGCAGGTTCTGCTCTTCAATGTAATAAGGCTCGCGCACTTCCTCCAGCGTGTTGCCCCACACCCGATAAGTCGCCTGCCAGACGCTGTGCCCATCGGCCTCGGTTAGTTGCTCGGGCAACCCGTTCAGGTCGTTGTGGTAATAGCGAATCTTCTGCAGTGGACCAAAGCCGTCCACACGAGCCAAGGGCTCGTAACCGCTTTCATCTTCGTAAACATACAGACTCGTTTGGCTGTGCCTGTGCTCCTGCAGCAACCGCAAACCATCCCAGGTAAATCGCGTTTCCCCCAGCGGATACCCATCACTGCCATGCTCGGTTTTTTCAATCCGGCGCCCCAGCGGGTCATACGCCATTCTGACCACGCTGCCGTTGTCATTGCGCACTTCAACCAACCGGCTTTCAGCGTCATACGCAAACCGCTGCACACCGCGTTTGGCACTGCGCTTTTCAATCATCCGTCCAAACGCGTCATAGCGATAACGCTTGTCCTGATACGTCAGCAGCTTGTTATGCACCACCAACCCGGCACCCGCCTGCGGGCCGTCGAGCAGGTTGGCGGCGGCGTCGTAGGCGAAGGTTTCGCGCTGGCCGTGCAGGCTGTCCTGGCTGGCGATGATGCGGCCGGTGGCGTCGTAGTGCAGCAGTTGGCGGTGTTGCGCGGTGGGTTGCTGGTCGAGTTTGCCGATCAGGTTGTCGGCGGGATCGTATTCGAACTGCTTTTGCGCGGCCGCCGGCATCAACGATGGCTGGCTCGCCAGACGGCGCTGGCGGGAACGCAGGCGACCGCTGCGGTCGTATTCGCTGCGGGTGCTGAGCTGGCCTTGGGTACGCAGGACTTCGCGGTGCAGGCGGTCGCGTTCGAAGTCGCTGATGACCTGGCCGTCGAGGTTTATCTGGTGCAGGTGCCCACTGCCGTAGTACAGGCGGTTGAGCCAACGGCCGTCGGGCAGTTGGGTCTGGATCAGGTTGCCGAGTTCATCGTAGTGGTGTTTCAGGGTACCGGCCGCGCTCCGTTCGACAAGCAATTGGCCGAGGGCGTCGTAGGCGAAGCCCAAGGCCTGTGCATTGCCTTGTAGATCGGTGAAAGTCACCGCCGTGAGCTGGTCCACCGCATCGTAGCTGTACTCAGTGCGGCCATCGTCGGTGACTTTCGCCACCAGCCGGCCAACAGAATCACGCTCCAGCCGATGAACAATGGGCGCGGGTGGTGCCTCGGGGACCACCGCCAGGCCGTTGCCATAAGGCGCCGCAATGGCGGTTACCGTGGTGATGTTGTCCAGCAGGTCGTAGTCGTAACGCTTGGCGCTGCCGTCCAGGTCCTGCTGCTCGGCCAGGCGGTCGGCAGCGTCCCAGGCAAACCGATAGCGCTCACCGTTCTCGTTGATCAGCGCTTGCAGGCGCCCGTAGCTGTCGTAGCCGAACTTCACCTGCCGGCCATGGGCGTCGGTGCGCTGGCTGACCTGGCCGCGCCGGTTGTGCTGGTAGAGCGTGGTGTGCCCGGCCGGGTCGGTATACCCCAGCAGTTGACCACTGATGTCGCGCTGGTACTGCTCGATACGGCCATCCGGCAATTGAGTGCTTAGCAAGCGCCCCTGAGCGTCGTAGCTGAATTGCGTGCGCTCACCCAGTGCATCGGTGATGACTTGCAGATAACCGCGCTCGTCGTAGCTGAAACGCGTCGGGTAACCCGAACAATCGATGTGCTCGACCAATTGCCCGAACGGGTTCCAGCGCAGTTTCTTGCTTTTGCCGGTTGCGTCGATGATTTCCACGACCTGGCCATGGGCGTCATAGCGGTACCGGGTGACGTAGCCCAGCGGATCTGTTTCGGCGATGCAGTTGCCGCGCTGATCGTAGCGATACTGCCAGCTGTTGTCGGCGGCGTCGGTCTCTACCAGCGGCAGTGCCCAATGCTCCAGCCACAAGGTCGAATCGCTGCGGCTCAGTGGGTCGGTTTCGCCGATCAGGTTGCCGGACTCGTCGTAGCTGTATTCGTAGCGCCCACCCTGCGGGTCGGTGGCGCTGAGCAATTGGCGCTCATCGTTCCATTCGAACAGCCAGGTCTGGCGGAGGTTGTCGCTGTAGCGAATGATCTGGTGCTGCGTGTTCCAGTGCCGGGTGCTGACGCGCTGCAATCCGTCGGTGATGCGGGTAAGGCCGGCGTTCAAGTCATAGTCGAATTGATACGCGTCGCCTTCATCCGTCCAGTGCCGCACCACGCGCCATTCCAGGCCTTCAACCAAAGCCCACTCATAGAAACAACGCAACCCGGTCGGCAACTGATGCTCCACCATGCGCCGGTCGCTGTCGTAGGCGAAGCGCCGCCGCACCTGCCCGGTGGCATCACGCACCTCGGCCAGATTGCCGGCGGTGTCGTAGCCATACCCAACAAGCGCCTCACGGCGTTGATCGGGATACACCCGTTCGATGCGACTGACCTGTTCGCCGTCGCGAATCAGCTCAACCTGCACCAAGTCGAAGGTATCGCGCAGCCGTACCAGGCGTCCGGCCTCGTCATAATCAATATGGATGCGGTTGTCGTTGCGGTCCCCCAACTGAGCCAGGCGCAGTCGTGACGGATGCGTCGTAAGTTCAAAAAGACGGTACAAGCCATCATCGCTCTCAATCAGCAACTGCCCATTGAGGTGCCGCCGCACAGCGAGCCCTTCACCGGCGCTGAACACCGCACCGCCCAAGGGAATCGAGCCCATGTCGATGGGGCGCCCTTGCTCGTCGGTGTATACCAGCGTCTCGCCGCCGTCGGGATGAGGCCGGATTTCGACGCAGACCTCATACGGCACGCTCCAGCCCGCGCCAAACAGACTGCCGGTGCGTTCGTCGCGGCTGTTATAGAAACGTTGCCAGTCAATCGGCAAGATGCCGGGCAGCACGAAGTCCAGCTCATCGACATCGCCCAATACCTTCGCGCCCGTCGCCGCATGCACCGGATTCGAAGAGCCCATGGCAGCATTCGCCATCGCTCCCATCGCACTGCTGACGGCCATCGAGGTCGCACCGCCGATCAGCATGCAGGGCAACTTGCTGAAAAATTTGCCCTTGCCACCCTTGAGCATCAACAACGCGGTGACCGCCAGCCCCACGCCCGGCGTCTTGCCGCTGCGAATCTCGCGCACCACCACCGAGCCGCCGCCGATGGTCACGTTGGAAGAAATCAGGCCGGACGACACCACGGTCGCATCACAGGTGCTGCGATCACCGCTGCGCACTGCCGGCTGGCCGTTGATCGTGACCTTGTCCGAGCCTTCGGCCAGAAACTGCGGCGGCATCGGCGGGTGTTTCATGCACACCACCAGGTCCAGCGGTTTGGGCACGGCGCCGGGCGCCGGTGTCGCAACGGTCGGCCGCCACATCTGCGAGAAGAAACTCTCGGCCATGTCCAAATAACTGGCTTCGGGCGCAGGCGCAGGTTCTTCCAGCTCGGTGCCGGCCGGCGCGACATGGGAACTGATCGCCCCGGCGGCGCGGGCGGCGGGAATGTTGTTGGTCAGGGTGTCGGTGGAGCCGGTGAGAATATTGGCCTGCACCGTAGGCGGAAAAAGGGCATTGCTGAAGGCATCGCATAACTTCGTCAGGCCCTTGTCCGCCCCGGTCTTGCTCATGGCCAGGCCGACAATCGTGCCCACCACCGCGCCCAGCAGGAAGCAGCCGAGCCCGCCGGTGGCGACGGTAATGCCGGTGGCCGCGACCACTGCGGCAGTTGCTACAGCAGTAATCGCGATATTGGCCGCCACCTCCAGCACACCGCCGAGGATGTCGGCCATCATCGAAGTGTGGGAAAGCGCATCGCCCATCCGGGCCGCCCATAACGCGTCAGACATGCAGGCAGCTCATCAAGAGATAGCGTCGAACGACAGTGAGTTTTTTATCAAGGCCCAATGCGCCGCCTCGGCGTCACCCAGCGCATCCGCCTTCACGTAGCTGAGGGCAAGCATCTTGCGCGTGCCTGGAATCACCAGTGCCAATTGATACTGGAACACCTTGTCATTGCCCTTGTTGAACTGGCTGCGCAATTCAATCCCTGCCACTTCTTGAGCCGCGCCCAAACGCACATCGACACCCGGTTGATAACGTAAATCCTGCACCTGTTTTTCCAGGCGCTGAAGTTGGTCATTGAAGTTGCTGTGCAGGGTTTCGCCGTCAGCGAGCAAGCTGCGGCTGACGATCAGGGAGGTGCCCAGTTCCGGGAACTTGAGAATGTTGATCGTCGCATCCTGCAACTCGCCGGCAGGCAGTTGAAACTGGAATTCATTGATTCGATACGTCATGGCAAACAGGTCTCGTCAGGAGCTTTTAGGCGTGGGGAACGCGGCTTTGATATTGGCGTCTATACTGGCTTTCACGCCCTGGCCATCCGGTGTGGCGCCTGCACCGCCACCATTGTTGAGGTGCAGGAGGCCCCCGGTATTGAACTCGGCATCGCCGCTGGCGTAGAAGCTGATTTGCACGCCGGTGAGGTTGATCTGCCCGCTGGCATTCAACTCCAGAATGCTTTCGCCACAGACCAGGCGCAGGTTTTCGCCCACTTCAATGACGTAGCTCTGGCTGATGCTGTCGGTCTTGCGCTCGCCCACCGAGAGAATGTCTTCCTGCTTGACGATACGCAGGCGGTTGTTGCCAATGGTTACTGTCTCGTTGTGGCCAATGCTCTTATTCCGGTCATGCCCCACCGAATGGCTTTCATCCACCTCCACCACGATGTCCTGGTTACGCTCGGCATGGATGTACAACTGCTCCAACCCTTTCTTGTCCTCCATGCGGATTTCATTGAAGTTGGCCGGCGTGCCGCCTTTGCTGGATCGACTTTTCATGCCGCTCTGGGTGGCGTTTTCCGGCAGGTCGTAAGGCACGGTCTGCTCGGCGTTGTAGACCCGCCCGGTGATGATCGGGCGGTCGGGGTCGCCTTCGAGGAAGCTGACGATCACTTCCTGGCCGATCCTTGGAATCTGCATCGAGCCCCAGTTCTTGCCGGCCCAGGACTGCGACACGCGAATCCAGCATGAGCTGTTTTCGTTGGATTGATCGTGACGGTCCCAGTAGAAGTGCACCTTCACGCGGCCGTATTGGTCGGTCCAGATTTCCTCGCCCTTGGGGCCGACCACCAGTGCCGTTTGCGGGCCTTTGACCACGGGCCGATGAGTGGCGGGCAGGCTGCGGTAGCTCTGTTGCGCGGGGATGCAGGTCAGGCTGCTTTCGAACTGCGCCGAGCCCGAACCGCTGCCAGTTTCCAGGCTTTCCTGGACGATGTAGTAGCGACAGCCGACGATCAGGTATTCGCGGTTCTGGTCCTGGCGGCTGAAGCCGGTGAGGCTGAACAAATGGCCCGAACCCAGGCCGCGGGCATTGCCGGCGAACTCGATCTGTTCATGCAGGGTTTGCAGGGCTTCGATGCGGGTGCGCGCGTAGTGTTCGCCGTCGGCGCTCTGCACGTAGGTGCCGGGATAGTCGTACAGCGGGTAGTCGCCGGCGGTGTGCGGACGTGGCATGGCCGAGCGCACGTCGATGCTCGCGCTGGGCCGCTGGAAGTCATAGTCGTTGAGCTCCAGCGAACCGGGCTGCACCTCCTGCGCCAGGTGCCAGTTATGCATATGGTCGCGTTCGCGCTGCTGCTCGTCCCTGGGGTAATACGGAATCGAGGCGTAGCCGGGCACCGTGGTGTGGGCGCCATAGGCGTCGGCCAGCACCAGGACATGGCGGTCCTGCTCGTGACGGAAGAAGTAGTAGATGCCTTCCTGTTCCATCAAGCGGCTGACGAAATCGAAGCTGGTCTCGCGGTACTGCACGCAGTATTCCCACTCGCGGTACGGCCGGCTCAAGGCGTCTTCGAAGTCGGAAAAGCCCAGGTCGCGAAACACCTGCTTGATGATCTGCGGGATGCTCAGGTTTTGGAAAATCCGGCAATCGGAGGTGCGACTGAGCAGCCACAGCCATGGGCGCAGCGTCACCTGGTAGCTGGCGAACTGGCCTTTGTCGATGTTCTGGCTGCAGCGCGCGACGATGCCGTGGAAGTGCCGTTCGCCACCGTCGGCCAGTTGCAGGCCCACACTCATTGGCTTGCCCAGCAGCTGGTTGAGGTCGATGTTGGCGTCCAGGGACGTCAGTTGCAGCTCGTAGTTGAACAGCCGTCCCAACTCTTCGCCGCCGCCCATTTCATTGAGCAACAGCACATCCGGCCCGAGGGGGCTGGTGATCCGGGCCAGGCGTGAGGCTTGGTTGAATAGCATCATTTCATCCGTCAATTTCAACTGTAGGAGCGAGCTTGCTCGCGAAGGTCGTTAACGATGACGCGGGCATCCTGAATGAACGCGGCGATCTCAAGTTCTTCGCGAGCGAGCTCGCTCCTACAGGTGTCAGGCATTGCGGCGTTTATGCCGCGTCGCTGAAGTCATAGTGCAGCTCATTATCCCGGCTGCTGATCCGCACCCCCGCCAGCGCCTTGCCTTCCAACATGCGCGTGAGGAATTCACGGCTCATGTCCGGCAGTAGGCTGTTGGTGAGGAGAGTGTCGATCATGCGCCCGCCACTTTCGGTTTCGGTGCAGCGCGAGACGATCAGGTCGACCACCGCGTCGTCGTAGTCGAAGGCGACCTTGTGGGTGTTTTCCACGCGCTTCTTGATGCGGTTCAGTTGCAGGCGAGTGATGGCCTTGAGCATCTCGTCGCTCAGCGGGTAATACGGAATCGTCACCAGGCGACCGAGCAATGCCGGCGGGAAAATTTCCAGCAGCGGCTGGCGCAGGGCCTTGGCGATTTCCTCGGGCGCGGGGATGTTTGCCGGGTCCTTGCAGACACGGGAAATCAGCTCGGTACCGGCGTTGGTGGTCAGCAGGATCAACGTGTTCTTGAAGTCGATCACGCGGCCTTCGCCGTCTTCCATCACGCCCTTGTCGAACACCTGGAAGAAGATTTCATGCACGTCCGGGTGGGCTTTTTCCACCTCGTCCAGCAGCACCACGCTGTACGGTTTGCGCCGCACCGCTTCGGTCAGCACACCGCCTTCGCCGTAGCCGATATAGCCCGGCGGCGCGCCCTTGAGGGTCGACACCGTGTGAGCTTCCTGGAACTCGCTCATGTTGATGGTAATCACGTTCTGCTCGCCGCCGTACATGGCTTCGGCCAGGGCCAGGGCGGTTTCGGTCTTGCCCACGCCCGAAGTGCCGGCGAGCATGAACACACCAATCGGCTTGCTCGGGTTATCGAGGCCGGCGCGGGAGGTCTGGATGCGCTTGGCGATCATCTGCAGGGCGTGGTCCTGGCCGATGATGCGTTTCTTCAGGTGCTGGTCGAGGTTGAGCACCGTCTCCAGTTCATTGCGTGCCATGCGGCCCACCGGGATGCCGGTCCAGTCGGCGACCACCGAGGCCACGGCCTGGTAATCCACGGTCGGCAGGATCAGCGGGGTTTCGCCTTGCAGTGCGCTGAGGCGCTGCTGCAGGTCGACCAGTTGCTCGCGCAAGGCGTCGTCGCCACTGTCTACGGCGCCGGCTTTCTCGCGCAACGTCGCGCGGGTAGCGAGCAGTTCGTCCACCAGGGTTTTCTCTTCCGCCCAGCGGCTTTCCAGTGTGGCGAGGCGCTCACGTTCAGCGCTCAGCAGCGCTTCGCTGTTGGTCTGGCGCGCACCAATCGCAATACCGATGGCATGCTCGCGGGCGATGATTTGCAGCTCGGTTTCCAGTGCTTCGATACGGCGGCGGCTGTCATCCACTTCGGCCGGCACGGCATGCAGGCTGATGGCGACGCGGGCGCAGGCGGTGTCCAGCAGGCTCACGGATTTGTCCGGTAGCTGGCGTGCCGGAATATAGCGGTGGGACAGCTTGACCGAGGCTTCCAGGGCTTCATCGAGGATCTGCACCTGGTGGTGTTTCTCCATGGTCGAGGCCACGCCGCGCATCATCAGCAGTGCCTTGTCTTCCGAGGGCTCGGCAACCTGCACCACCTGGAAGCGACGGGTCAGGGCCGGGTCTTTTTCGATGTGCTTCTTGTACTCGGCCCAGGTCGTGGCGGCCACGGTACGCAAGGTGCCCCGGGCCAGCGCAGGCTTGAGCAGGTTGGCCGCGTCGCCCGTGCCGGCGGCGCCACCGGCACCGACCAGGGTGTGGGCTTCGTCGATAAACAGGATGATCGGCTTGGGCGAGGCCTGCACATCTTCGATGACCTGGCGCAGACGCTGTTCGAACTCGCCTTTCATGCTGGCGCCGGCTTGCAGCAGGCCCACGTCGAGGCTGCGCAGTTCCACGTCCTTGAGCGCGGGTGGTACGTCGCCGGCGACGATGCGCAGGGCGAAACCTTCGACCACAGCGGTCTTGCCCACCCCGGCTTCACCGGTGAGGATCGGGTTGTTCTGGCGGCGCCGCATGAGGATGTCCACCAGTTGGCGGATCTCTTCATCGCGACCCACGATGGGGTCGAGCTTGCCGCTGCGGGCCTGTTCGGTCAGGTCGACGGTAAAGCGCTTGAGCGCCTCCTGCTTGCCCATCGCGCTGGGGGCCATGGCGCCGCTGGCTTCGCCTGGCACACCGGCATTGAAGCCGTCGCTGGCGCTCAAGGCATTTTCCGGCGAGTCGCCGACGTACTCGTCAAAGCGCTCGCTCAAGGCTTCGGGCTTGATCTTGTCGAACTCGGCAGACAAGCCCAGCAGCGCATGGCGCAGGCTCGGCGTTTTCAGAATGCCCAGCACCAGGTAACCGGTGCGCACCTGGCTTTCGCCAAACATCAGGCTGCCATACACCCAGCCGCGCTCCACCGCTTCCTCCACATGGGACGACAGGTCGGTGATCGAGGTCGAGCCGCGCGGCAGGCGGTCCAGGGCCTCGGTGAGGTCACGGGCCACGCGTGCTGGTTCCAGGTTGAACTGGCGGATGATGCGGTGCAGGTCCGAGTCCTGCAGTTGCAGCAACTGATGAAACCAGTGGGCCAGTTCCACATACGGGTTGCCCCGCAGTTTGCAGAACACGGTGGCGGCTTCGATGGCCTTGTAGGCCACGCTGTTGAGTTTGCCGAACAGTGCGGCGCGACTGATTTCACCCATGCTCTGGATTCCTTGAGGTGGTGGCGTGGTCGGCGTAATGCCGGGCCAGGATTAGGTCGTTGGCGTCATGCGCAGGTTGGCCGAGCCAGGTATTGAAACCCAGGCGAAACTGGCCGTTGAGCTGCAGTGCCGGGACTTCAGGTTGTTGCAAAACCAGGTTCAAATCCCAGTCCAGTTCATGGCCCAGGTACTCGGCCACCCAGGCCACCAGTTCGTTGAACGGCGGATGGCCGGGCAGCATGCCCATGTAGTCGTTGAGCTTGAGCGGGCCGAGGCGAATACGGAATTTGTGCTGGCGGTCCCACACGTGGCTGCCGAGGCAGAAATCCACGCCCAGCCGGTTGGCGCTCACGCCGACGCGGCTGCGTTCGGGCAGTTCCAGCCATTGGCCGACGTATTCCTCGATCGCGACCGGCAGGCCGAAGTACTCGCTGAGGATGGCCTTCAAGCCATCCGGGTAGCGGGTTTGCGCCGACAAGTGCCCGCTGTAATGCAGCTTGGCCGTGTCGGGGATCAAGCCCTGGTTGAGCAAGCTGGGCATGCCGCGGCCACTCAAGGCAGCGAGGCGTGCGGACCAGTAGTCGTCGTCCGGCCGGTCGTGGCTGACTGTCGGCCGCGCCTCGGCCCAGGCGCGGTAGAACAAGGTCAGCAAGCGATGGTGGAACACATCCAGGAACTGCTTGCTGGTGCTGTCGGCGTTGTTGCGCTGGCGCTCGCGCACGTACTCGGTGATATGCAGCGGCAGCGGGCCGTTGGGGCCGCCAAGGCCGAAAAAGAATTGCTCCAGCCGCGCCGGTTTGCCGTCGCCGCCGGGGTCGACCGACGCCAGGGTGGCCGGGGCGAAGGTGCAGTCTGCCTGTTGCCCCAGGCGCAGCGGGTCATCGGCCAGGCGCAGGGAATGGCCCAGGCGCGGCAACTCTGGCGATTCGCACTCGATACGCCGCAGCGCCTGGAAGAAGTCATATTCCCAGGGCTCCTGGTGCATCGCGTCCAGGGTACTCACAGGGTCGGACGCCGTCCGGGCTTGGCTTTCCATCGCATGATCTCGCCGCGTTCGGTGGTACGGATCACCGTCTCGGTAAAACTGTTGATCGACACGTAGCGTGCCAGGAAGCGTTCCAGCACTGCGCCGAGCAGGAACACCCCGGTGCCGCGAAACGCGTTTTCATCGAATTCCAGGGTGATTTCCAGGCCACGGCCAAACACGATCGGGCCGGGCATCGGCAGGCGTCGGGTCACGGCCTTGCTGCTGACTTCGCGCAAGCCTTCAATCTGCAATTGCAGCGCGGCGTCGTTGCTGTCGCCGTACAGGCGCAGCAGTTCGCGCAAGGCGCCGGCACCCTGGCCCTGTTCGCTCAAGGAGAGGTAATTGAGCGATAGCTGGCTGATCAGGCGCCACGCCTTGGCATCGTGGGCATGGCTGGCGCGCGGGCGGCTGGGGCCTGCGACGCAGCGCACAGAGAGCACCGGGGCACTGTCGGCCAGGGTGAAATCGGTCTTGCCGTTGCCCACGCTCATGAACAACGGCAAGTCACGATTGGTGCACAGCGCCGTGACGCCGAGCTGGCGCAGGTCATGCCGATACGGCGCCTGGCGGCTGTCCACCAGGCTGACGAAGGTTTCGCTGCCCACATAGGTGGAACGCGGGCCGTTGCGCCGCTGGTCGCTGGACAGCACGCGCGGTTCACGGCGTACCGTGTAATAGGCCTGGTCGCGCCCATAGCGGGAGGGATCGCGCACGGCGTAAAACGGCAAGAACGGCTGCTCCGGCCCGGTGCCGTGGCCGGTGATGCCGCTCAGGGAGTGGATCTCGAAATCCATCGGCCGTGTACGGTCGGCGATCACATGGTGTTCGTTGACCCGATCCGACAAGTGAATCCGGTCCACGCGCTTGGGGAACAGGTTGATTGCCGGCGTGCAGAACGGCAGGAACTGCGCCGCGCCGACGCTGCCTTCCAGGCTGGGTTCGTGACGGTCGAACAGCACGATCAGCTCCAGCTCCTGGCCGTCGCAACGCTTGACCGCACGGCTCAGTTCGGCGAATTCGACGAACAGGAATCGATGGGGCAGGGCGAAGTATTCCTGCAGCAACCGATAGCCCTGGAACGCCCGCGCCACCACCGGCATGGCCGCGTCGGCATCGTCGAAACCGCGTGAACGCAAGGCATCCTGAGGCAGGCGCTCAACCCAGTCGCCACCGGGCTTGCGCGCGAACACCGCGCAGGCGTTGCCCAGCAGTTGTTCGTAGAGGCGAAACGGCTGCTCATCGGCGCCGCTGAGGTACAGCGGCAGGTTATCCAGATCGAGGCTGTTGAACGGCAATTCGGCGCCGGTGCGCAGGGTCAGGCGCAGGCCGGCCTTGGCTTTCGGTTCGCTGGCGGCCAGGCGGCCGAGCACCGCGGACGGGTTGCCGAAGTACTCGGCATTGCTGACCTGCAGTGGCCACAGCGTCACCGGGTGCGCGGTGCGGTACTCGCAGCAGGTCTGGGTTTCACGGCCCAGGGCGGCGCGCAGTACGGTGTCGCGGGGCAGCGGGAAGCCGCCGGCGAGGGAGCCTTCGTCGGGGTCGGTCTGCAATTGCACCACGGTCATCGACGGCGTCGGGGCCAGGTAGTGCGGGTAGGCGATTTCCAGCAGGTTGTGGGTGAAGGTCGGGTACTCGGCGTCGAGCTTGAGTTGCACGCGGGCCGTGAGGTAGGCAAAGCCTTCGAGCAAGCGTTCGACGTACGGGTCGGCGCAGTCCATGCCGGACAGGGTCAGCCGACTGGCGATCTTCGGGTATTCCTTGGCGAACTCGGCGGCGCTTTCGCGCACGTGGTGCAGTTCCTGGTTGTACAGCTCCAGCAGGCGCGGGTTCATGGGCGTCTCCGCTGGTCGGCATTGACCACGCGCACATGCCCGGATTCCAGGTCCAGGTCGGTTTGCAGCAACAGGCGCAACGGAACCGGCTGGGCCCACAGGTCGCCTTCGATTTCGAAACTCAGGGCGTTGTGGTTCATTTCGCCCTGGCCGACACGGGCTTTGACCCGCAGCGTGTGGCGCAGGATGCGCGGCTCGAAGGTGGCAATGGCCTGGTAGATCAGGGCTTCCAGGGCCTTGATATCGACACTGGAAACGCTGTTGCCCGCCAGTGCCGGCAGGCCGTAATTGACCACCGAGGTACCGGCCGGGGTGTGCAGCGTGGCATCGGCATCGAGCAATGACGTGGTGTTGAGCAGCCACGCCAGGTCGCGCAGTACCGAGGCTTTCAATTGGGTCAGGGACAGCACGCGTTTGTCGGCGCTTTCCTTGGGATTGGTTGGGTCGTCGTCGGTCAGCCGGTCCAGCAGGGACGGTTGCAGACGGTCGCGGGAAGCGATTTCAGTTACCACCAAAGCAGCTCCACGGACGGGTTGCGGGAGGGACAAAATGTCTGCAGCCGTGGCGCAAAGCCACGGCTGCAGGGGCTATCAACGCTTGGTGTTGGAACGGATGTTCCAGCCGAACTTGATCGCGCCGCCATCTTTGGTGCCGTCGGCTTTCTGCGGCTGGTAGTCGACCATCACCTGGGCGAAGTTCAGGGTGACGTTTTCGGTCAGGCGGTCATCGGAGCCCGAACCGCCGGTGCTCAGCGAGGTGACCAGCACTTCTTCCAGGTTGATCACCATGTACTCGACCTGGCTTTCGCCACCGGCCTTGCGCACGGTCAGCTTGACCTTGTCGATGTGCTTGCCGCTGGCGCAGTGCATCATCAGGTTCGGCGACGCCTTGTCGACGTATTTGGTCAGCGACAGGTCCTGGATATTCACCTTGCCCGCGCCACCGCCACCGCCCACATGCATGTTGCCGGACTGGGCCATGCCCCAGCTCCAGTTCAGCACGTCGATTTCGTCCTTGTGGGCCTTGTCCATGGACTCGCCCTTGATGTCGCCGATCTTGATGAAAATATCAACAGCCATGTTTTCTCCCTGTGTGGACTCAGCCACTGTATTTGTTAACGCCGCCGACCCCTGTAGGAGCGAGCTTGCTCGCGAAGGTCGTCAACGGTGACGCGGGCATCCTGGATGAACGCAGCGCCTTCACGTTTTTCGCGAGCAAGCTCGCTCCTACAGGGAGCGAGCCAGTCCCGATTTTTTAGGCGCTCTTGGCCGAAGGCAGCTTCGATACCAAACGCAGCGACACCGTCAGCCCTTCAAGCTGGTAGTGCGGGCGCAGGTAGAACTTGGAGTTGTAATACCCCGGGTTGCCTTCGACTTCTTCCACGATCACTTCGGCAGCCGCCAACGGGTGCTGGGCCTTGGTGGTCTCGGTGGAGTGCGCAGGATCGCCATCGACGTAGTTGAGGATCCAGTCCTGCAACCAGCGCTGCATCTCGTCCTTCTCTTTGAAGGAGCCGACCTTGTCGCGCACGATGCACTTGAGGTAGTGGGCGAAACGGCAGGTGGCGAACAGGTACGGCAGGCGCGCGGCCAGGTTGGCGTTGGCGGTGGCGTCCGGGTCGTCGTATTCGGCCGGTTTCTGCAGCGACTGGGCACCGATGAACGCGGCGAAGTCGGTGTTTTTCTTGTGCAGCAGCGGCATGAAACCGTTCTTCGCCAGCTCCGCTTCACGGCGGTCGCTGATGGCGATTTCGGTCGGGCACTTCATGTCCACGCCACCGTCATCGGTCGGGAACGTGTGGGCCGGCAGGTTTTCCACTTCGCCGCCGGACTCGATGCCACGGATGCGCGAGCACCAGCCGTAGTGCTTGAACGAACGGTTGATGTTCACCGCCATCGCGTACGCGGCGTTGGCCCAGGTGTACTTGGAGCTGTCGGCGCCGTCGGTGTTTTCTTCGAAGGCGAAGGCTTCCACCGGGTCGGTCTTGGCGCCATACGGCAGGCGCGCCAGGAAGCGCGGCATGGTCAGGCCGATGTAGCGCGAGTCTTCCGATTCACGCAGCGAACGCCAGCCGGCGTATTCCGGGGTGGTGAAGATCTTGGTCAGGTCGCGCGGGTTCGACAGTTCCTGCCACGAGCCCATGCCCATCACGGTCGGCGAAGCCGCAGCGATGAACGGGGAGTGCATGGCGGCGCAGACTTTCGACAGCTCGCCCAGCAGTTCCACATCGGGAGGCGACTGGTCGAAGTAGTAGTCGCCCACCAGGCAACCGTAAGGTTCGCCGCCGAACTGACCGTATTCTTCTTCGTACATTTTCTTGAAGATCGGGCTCTGGTCCCACGCCGTACCCTTGAATTTCTTCAGGGTCTTGTGCAGTTCGGGCTTGGAGATGTTGAGCACACGGATCTTGAGCTGCTCATCGCTCTCGGTGTTATTGACCAGGTAGTGCAGGCCACGCCAGGCGCTTTCCAGCTGCTGGAAATCCTGATGGTGGATGATCTGGTTGACCTGGGCGGTGAGCTTGGCGTCGATGGCGGCGATGATCGATTCGATCGACTTGATCGCGTCATTGGACACCAGGTCGGTTTGCGCCAGGGCCTGTTCGGCCAGGGTGCGCACGGCGGTCTCCACGGCTTCGCGGGCGCGCTCGGTCTTGGGCTTGAATTCCTGCATCAACAGCGAGGCGAACTCGCTGGTTTCTTCGGTGGCGCCCAGGTTGGATGCGCCTTCGCGAACGGTATTGTCAGTCATGCTTACTGCTCCCCTGCAGGCTTGGGCGCACTGGCAAGTGCCTGGAGCAGTGCCGGGTCCTTGATCGCCTTCATGATGATTTCTTCAGCGCCGGTCTTGCCGTCCATGTAGGTCAGCAGGTTGGCCAGCTGGGTGCGGGCTTCGAGCAACTGGTTCAACGAGTCGACCTTGCGCGCCACGGCGGCCGGGCTGAAGTCGTCCATGCTTTCGAAGGTGATGTCCAGGCTCAGGTTACCTTCGCCGGTCAGCTCGTTGGGTACGTGGAACGCCACGCGTGGCTGCATGGCCTTGAGGCGCGAGTCGAAGTTGTCGACGTCCACTTCAAGGAACTTGCGGTCGGCTACGGGTGCCAGCGGCTCGGCTGGTTTGCCGGCGAGGTCGGCCATCACGCCCATGACGAATGGCAGCTGGACCTTTTTCTCGGCGCCGTAAAGCTCGACGTCGTACTCGATCTGCACTCGAGGCGCACGGTTGCGCGCGATGAATTTCTGAGAACTTTGCTTCGCCACGTTGCTGCTCCTGGTCGCTTGAGCGACGGTGTTGTTACTGCACGGTCCGGCGGCCTACTCGCTGTCAGGGCCGCGCAGGTTTTCAAATTGGGACATGCCGTCGGGAATCAGATTGCGCACGATGGCCGCGAAATCGGCATGCACCAGATTCTTCGCTCGGTTCAACAGCACCGGCAGCGGGCTTGAAGGCTCGTGCCGGGTGTAATACGCAAGGATTTTGTCGAGGCTGCGCAGCACATCGTCGCGGCTGGCGATGTCGCCGACCGGACGCGGGGCTGCGGGGGCAGCGGCGTAGTCCACCGAGGGGGCGTTGTCTTCACTGACGGCCTCGGGTTCGCTGCTGTCGGTGCCGGGCACCGCTTGATTGAGCAATTGCAGGGCCTGCTTGAGCGGTTGCTTCAAGGCGCTGAGGTCCACGCCCTGGGCGGAACCGACCTGCTCGTTGACCTGTTGTTCGATGGCCTCGCAGGCGGCGCGCGCCGCAATCAGCGCATCGCGGGTGGCCTGCAGTTGCTCCGGGTCGCTGTCGAGGAACGCGGCGTTGAGTTGCTGGGCGCCGAGTTGTTCATCGGGGAAGCTCAACAGGCCGCTGGCGTTGAGCGCCGCGCGCAGCGTCACGGGGCCGAAGGTGCGTGAGCGCGTGAGGATGCTTTCGCGCAGCAGGCGGATATTGGTGTCGCAGGTCAGGCCGGTGAGGGCGTTGATGCGCACGGTGGGATCGTTATCGTCGTCGGCATCCAGGCGTGGGTGCAGGTCGGCCCAGTAATCGCGCAGCAACGCATCGATCAGCGTCAGCGCTTCGGCCAGGCCGGCCACGCCCTGGAGGGCGAGGGTGCTTTGCAGCAGAAAGTGGGTGATGCGCAGGTCTTTGCTGCGCTGCAACAGGTCGAGGCTCTGCTGCTGGATGCTGCGCCACTCCGGCGGCTCGGCGGGCAGGATGGAGTCGCCCATGCTGCGCTCGGGCTGGCCCTTGGCATCACGTTCCAATTGCAGAAATTGCGCGTCATATTCCATGTCTTCGCCACAGGGCGAAGTCGCGGAAACGGCGGTGAGCAGCAACGGCACATCCACTGAATTCGATCTCCCTATCAGCCCGTTAGATGCCGGGCAATGCATGCATTAGTTGCGCGGTGAACTTTGCATGTTTTCTTGGTCATAGTCTCAGCGTGCCACTACCGTGACATCACTGATGTTCAAGAAGTTGTGCATTTTTGGTGTAGTACTTATGCGTTGTCAAGGTAAGCTATTCGCCCTCTGTGACAGATGTGCGGTGTTTAACACCCTGCGCGACTGACGGGTCGAACGGTGCGCCCGTAGAGGATTTTTGTCATGCAAGCCGGATAAGATCAGCGATCATGCTGGCAAATGCGGATTTGGACGCTGGGTCCGACGACCTGGCGGCGATATTCAGGCGAGCGTAGCCTGATCTCGACCGCGCGCGATGTATCAGCAAGGAGGCAAGATGTCGCTGTGTTTGACTATCACTAGTTATCACAAGATTACCCCAGGGCAGTGCGCCGAAAAGTCCATGAACCAGGGCTCGATGGCGATCGGCCGCAGTTCGGAAAATGACTGGGTATTGCCCGATCCCGAACGACTTGTCTCCTCGCAACATTGCGTTATTCAGTACAAAGATGGCCGTTACTATTTAACCGACAACAGTACCAACGGTGTGGAGTTGGTCAACGCCGGCGTCCGGATGCGCCGTGGTAACAGCGAGCCGCTGCAGGATGGCGAGTTGATTCGCATCGGCGATTACGAAATCCAGGCGCGCATCGACTTCAATGTGCAGGTCGTCGACAGCCAGCCGTTCGCCGGTGATTCGCCGAACAGCTTTGAGGCGTTGATGGGCGCGGTGGCGAGCCCGCCCGCGCCGACTCCGATGATCGCGCCTCAGTTTCATGGCGCTTCGTCGATGGAGACCCTGCCGGACCTGTTCGATTTCCTCAGTCCCACTGCCGTGCCACCGCCCACCGTGGCAGACCACGTGCCTTCCGAGCAACATGACTTTCGTCCGCCGGCGCCGGTTGCCGTGCCGGTTGCCGAATCGCCGGCGGTGCCCGGTGCGGTCATTCCCGAAGACTGGGACCTGCTTGGCGACGCACCCGCGCCGCTCGCCCCTGTTACGCCGCCTGCCACGCCGCCCCCTGCGCCGGTGATTGAGCCGCC
>NZ_CVTK01000001.1:0-358 GCF_900004785.1 Pseudomonas sp. 28 E 9
CCGTCGCGGTAAAAGCGGTAGACATAGACTTTGCGTCGCAAGCGGTTGAAACGGATGGGTTCGTCGCGGGGAGGGGCAACGTCCATTCGCCAGATATAAATGCCTAGCCATATGCCAGTAATAAATACGATGGGACCTAGCAAACTTAGCACTAAGGGAGGGAGGTGTTGCTCCGTGACAACATAGCTAATCATGCCTGCAGGTGTAACCATGGACAGCAGAAACATAAAAGGAGCTATCCAAATACCAATCCCGCGAGTTCGCACTGTGGCGCGTGCCAGTTCAAGATAAACATCGTCAACATGATTGGGCGGATTCGAAAGTACGGGAGGATACGGTTCATTGGAGGGCGACTCGT
>NZ_CVTK01000045.1:0-19462 GCF_900004785.1 Pseudomonas sp. 28 E 9
GATGGTAGTGTGGGGTTTCCCCATGTGAGAGTAGGTCATCGTCAAGATTAAATTCCAGAACCCCTGTTTGCTAACGCAAACAGGGGTTTTGTTTATGTAGAAGCTCATGAATTTCACCGGTACGTTGCCAATGCAACGGCCTGGTACACAGAATTTCTTGACGACCATAGAGCATTGGAACCACCTGATCCCATCCCGAACTCAGCAGTGAAACGATGCATCGCCGATGGTAGTGTGGGGTTTCCCCATGTGAGAGTAGGTCATCGTCAAGATTGAATTCCAGAACCCCTGTCTGCTAATGCAGACAGGGGTTTTGTCGTTTAAGGCCGCCAAAGGCTGATAATCGACTGCGTCTCTACCGCCTGTCGGCGCCTTGCTCTAAAAGCGGAAGATTCACACAAAACTCTAAGATTTATCATTTTCTGGCCGAAAGCCTGACGAGCCATGCGTGCACCGAGATAGAGCGGTCGCAGAGTCTGCCTATTGCGTTACATGGAATGTTCCACTCGGCACGCTCACCCCCCTTTGGCAAAAGAAGTCGATGAAATGAATCTCAAGTTCAGTCATAAAATTCTGTTGGCGGCGTCAGGCGTCGTGGTTCTGGCCTTCGCGCTGTTCACGCTCTATAACGATTACCTGCAGCGCAACACGATCAGGCAAAACCTGGCGTCCTCCATCCAGCAGTCCGGCGAGCTTACCGCCAGCAGCGTGCAGAACTGGCTCAGCGGCCGCATTCTGGTTCTGGAGAACCTGGCACAAAACGTTGCTCATCAAGGGAGTGGCGCCGATCTGCCGGGTTTGGTCGATCAACCGGCGTTCACCTCCAACTTCCAGTTTACCTACGTGGGTCAAACCAACGGTGTGTTCACCCAGCGTCCCGATGCGAAGATGCCCGAAGGCTATGACCCGCGTCAGCGCCCTTGGTACAAGCAAGCCGTAGCGGCAGACAAACCGATGCTTACCCCGCCTTACATGGCGGCTGTGGGTGGCCAGATCGTGACGATCGCCATGCCGGTGAAGAAGAACGGAGAGTTGTTGGGCGTCGTGGGTGGAGACTTGAGCCTGCAAACCTTGGTGAAGATCATCAACTCGGTGGATTTCGGCGGTATTGGTCATGCGTTCCTGGTCAGTGGTGATGGCCAAGTCATCGTCAGTCCTGACCAGGACCAGGTGATGAAAAACCTCAAGGATATCTACCCAGGCACCCAGGTGCGCATCGAGAAGGTTAACCAGGAGGTTGTCCTCAATGGACAGGACCGCATTCTCTCGTTTACGCCAATCAGCGGTTTGCCGGGGGCTGACTGGTACATCGGTCTGTCTATCGACAAAGACAAAGCCTATGCCGCACTGGGTAAATTTCGTACCTCAGCATTGATAGCAATGCTTATCGCCGTGGTGGCGATTGCCGTGCTGCTGAGTCTGTTGATTCAGGTATTGTTGCGCCCGCTGACCACCATGGGCGTCGCGATGAAGGATATTGCCCAGGGCGAAGGTGACCTGACCCGGCGCCTCGACGTTACGAGCAAAGACGAGTTCGGCGAAGTCGGCAGCGCGTTCAATCAGTTTGTCGAGCGTATCCACGCCTCGATTTCCGAAGTGTCCTCGGCGACACGCCAGGTGCATGACTTGTCCCAGCGTGTGATGGCATCGTCCAACGCATCGATCATCGGCTCTGACGAGCAGAGTGCACGTACCAACAGCGTGGCTGCAGCGATCAACGAGCTGGGCGCCGCCACCCAGGAAATCGCACGTAACGCCGCTGATGCGTCTCAGCATGCCAGCGGTGCCAGTGAACAAGCTGACGATGGACGCAAGGTCGTCGAGCAAACCATTCAGGCGATGTCGGAACTGTCGCAGAAAATCAGCCTGTCCTGCACTCAGATCGAGACCCTTAACGCCAGTACCGACAACATTGGCCACATCCTCGATGTAATCAAGGGCATCTCCCAGCAAACCAACTTGCTCGCGCTGAATGCGGCCATCGAAGCAGCCCGTGCCGGCGAAGCCGGGCGCGGGTTTGCCGTGGTAGCGGATGAGGTGCGTAACCTGGCCCACCGTACCCAGGAGTCGGCAGAAGAGATTCACAAGATGATCACTTCCCTGCAAGTGGGTTCACGTGAAGCCGTGACCACCATGAACGCCAGCCAGGTTTCCAGCGAAGAAAGCGTTGAAGTGGCTAACCAGGCGGGTGAGCGTCTGGTCAGCGTGACACAGCGAATCGTTGAGATCGACGGCATGAACCAATCGGTCGCCGCAGCGACCGAGGAGCAAACGGCGGTGGTTGAAACCCTCAATGTCGACATCAACCAGATCAACCTGCTGAACCAGCAAGGCGTGGTCAATCTCAACGAGACGCTCAAGGACTGCGATGCGCTGTCCCAGCAGGCCAGTCGATTGAAGCAATTGGTCGATAGCTTCAAAATCTGATCCTGCCGGCAGTCGGAGCGAGGGCTCCCGTTCCGACTGCCCTGGTGCCGCTCAGAGAAAGCCGATGGCTTTCAGATAGTCACAGCCTTTGCGTAACAGCACGGGGCTCTTTGGCGGATAGTGTGCGCCCATTTGCTCCAACCCCCATTGGGCGTTGCTGTAATGAATCATCGAAGTGTCGCCGATGTCCTCACCCACCCCATCAAGGTAGAAGCCCAGTACGCCGAACAACGCATTGTCATGGCTTACAGTGCGCAACGCCCGTTGCCACTGTTGAAGGCTTGTCCGTTCGAAAATGTGTCCGGCCTGGCTGAACGCATCAAGGTACTGGTCCCAGCTCAGCGGTTGTGGATTGTGCAGGTTGAACACGTTTCGCCCCGCGACAAAACGCCGGCCGTGAAACGCAATGAAGCGTGCCAGGAAATCCACCGGCATCAAGTCGAAATTCCCTTCCATTCGAGGGACCCTACCCAATTGCAGCGACCCCTTGAGCATCAACATCAAGCGATTTCTATCGGGTTGGCAGACGCCGTTCCGACTGTTGAAACTGATGTTGCCCGGTCGATGAATATTCACCCAGGCCCCTTGCTCCACTGCCCGCCCCAGCAATCGCTCGGCCACCCATTTCGAGAGGTTGTAGCCATTTTTGACATAGAGCGGTAACGCGCCGCTGGCGGGCGCTTCAAGCACATACCGCTCAGTGTCGAGGGTACTGCAGGCCGACAGCGTCGAAATGAAATTGAAGACCTTCTTACAGTAGGTCTCGCAAAGGCGCAGGCATTCAAACACCGGTTCGACGTTGTCCCTGGCCAGTGCTGTGTAGTCCATCACATGGTTGACCTGCGCGGCATTGTGCACAAGCACGCCATGATGACGGGCGAGGTGTTCGAATGCCTCACAGGACAGGCCCAGGCGCGGCTGGCGCAGGTCCGCGGCGTACACCTGCACTCGGCGCAGGTCCAATTGTTCCAGTCGATATTCGCGCAGCGCCTGGGTGAATCGGTCCGCCGCCGACTGGCCGGGGAGCGCTCGCACCAGGCACGCGACTTCTTGCGCTCCACCCGCCAGCAATGCCTGGACGATATGCACGCCGACGAAGCTGTTGGCTCCCGTGACAATCACTTTGCGTGGGTCTCCGGCGCGGGTCTCGGGCAGCACCTCAAGCTTCAGGGCTCGGGATGCATCGCTTTCCATCTGGCTGAAAGATATATCCGGCAGCGCTTCGCCCTCCAGCTGCAAGGCAAGCGTACGAATCGTCGGCGCTTCAAAAAACTGGCTCAGGGAAAAGCTGCGGCCAAATTGCTCGCGCAAGCGCAGCAGTAAGGTGGACAGCAGGATCGAATGGCCACCCAGGCTGAAAAAGCTGTCGTCGATCGATACTTCGCCGGCAGACAACCCCAGCAACTCCCCCCACAACTGCACCAACTGCGCCTGGACTGGCGTGTGGGTGCTGCGACGAGTGATTTTCTCGGTGCGGGTACCCGGCACCTCCCGCAACGCCGTGCGGTCGATCTTGCCGTTGCTTGAAGATGGCAGGCTCGGCAGCTCGCTCCAGGCGACCGGTTGCATATGCTCGGGCAACCACTGTCGGGCATGATCCTTCAGCCTGGCCAGGGTGGCGCCGGGTTCGGGCTGGGCAGCAAAGCCAATGATTCTGCAGGCCTGATCAATCACCACGGCGACTTGGCGAAACAACCGACTGCTGCGCAGGCACTGCTCGATTTCCTGAGGCTCGACTCGAAAGCCGCGGATCTTGACCTGATCATCCCGTCGACCGCCCAACTCGATACCGTCCGGCGTCCATTTCGCCAGATCGCCGCTACGGTAAGCCTGCAGCCATTGTCCATCAGGCAGCGCCAGCTTGACGAACGGCGAGTCAGCGTGCGGCAGATCGTTCATGTAACCCTGGCTGACGCCCGGGCCTGCGATGTACAGATCGCCCATCACTTGCTCAACCACCGGCTGCAGGTGGTCGTCGAGGATCAGGACCTGGCTGTTGGCAATGGGCAAACCGATGTTGCGATTGCTGTCACCGAGCCGAAATGTTCGATGGGTTGCCAGTACTGTGGCTTCGGTAGGGCCATAGAAATTGTGTAACTGGCATTGGCCTGCCAGTTGCTCGATCACGTAGGGCTCGCAAAAATCGCCGCCGGTGAGCAGGTGGGAGAGGCCCAGAGCCCGGTCCAGTGGCAGGATGCTGAGTAACGCCGGTGGTAAAAAAGCGTGAGTGACACGTTGCAGGCGAATCAACTCGACCAATTGCTGAGGATCCTGACGCTGCTCTGCGCTGGGGACAATCAGCTCTGCGCCCGCCATCAAGGCGGGGAAAATATCGATCAGCGAGGAATCAAAACTCAGCGGTGAAAATTGCAGGACGCGACTCTCCTCATCCAGCGCCACACAGGTACTGAGCCAGGCGGTGAAATGCGCCAGATTATGTTGGCTGAGCAGCACACCCTTGGGCTGCCCGGTGGTGCCGGAGGTGAACAGTGCCATGCACGGCGCATTGGCATGGGGACGATGACGCATCAGCGGTTGAGCAGGGTCGATGTCACGCGGGGCGAGCCTACTCACGTCAAGTGACACGAAATGTTCTCGCAGCGGGTGCAGGCCATTTTCCAGCAGCACGCAGGCATCTGCGTCTATCAACATGCGGTGCTGACGTTTTACCGGGTGATCCGGGGCCAGTGGCACATACACCGCGCCGCAACCCAGCACGGCCAGAATGCTCGCGTAGAGCTCGGTAGATTTTTCCAGGCACACACCCACCACCGATGGGGTCTCTTTGCTCTCCAGCAGGGGCAGCAAGCGTTGCTGAATCGCCATGGCTTTTTCCTGCAGTTGGCGATACGTCACCACGCGACCCGCGATATTCAACGCCGTGCGATTGGCGAAGGCGCCAAGGCTGGCCTGCAGGCGTTCGATCATGGGCACCTGTGCCGCGCGAAGCAGCGCGGTATCTGCCGTACGATTGAATCGATGCATGAACGCCAGCGCCTCCAGCCCTTGCAAACCCTGTTCAGGCAGTGCGTCGGAGTGGGTCATTGGGCAGAAAAAGCCCGGATCCCTTGAGAATCCGCTGACCAATGACGCTGCCCACTCCACCAAGGCGTGCGCCGCCCGACGCCGCAGCTGCTGGCCGTTGCCGCTGGGCTCCCGGGCAACATCGTGTACGGCCACCAGGCGCCGCTCGCGGTCGTAGCAGCGAAACTGCAGCCTGGGCAGCCCATGTTCGGACGGGGGGCCGATAACCAGGCGCAGGCTCATCCAGGCCGCGTCTCTGGACAGGGCTGACGGTGGCTGACTACCGTCCTCGATCACAAGGTCGACCGACTCGCCCCCAACGGCATGCCCGTAATGTTCCAGCACGTGCCTGAGGGCTTCCAGCGCGTCAACGGTAACGCCCCATTCAATCGTCAGGCGCCTCATGCCAGCCTCCCCGGCGCGGGCAAGTAGTCGTCCAGGGCGCGTGCCACGCTGCAGGTGTGCAGCAGGCCGCTGTGATGCAGGAAGCTCATGATGTTGCCAACCAGCGGGTGCTGGTGGGTGATGGGAAAGTCCAGCGCCACGATTTCATCCTGCAGCGCCGAACGAACATCGACACTGATGTCCAGGTGTTGGATCAACTGCAGGTCGAAGCCTTTCTGCAGGTCGTTGGTCAGGTAATGGCTCAGGAACGTCGGTAGCACAGCCGCAATACTGTCCCGATCCTGCGCGCTTGCCGACTGCCAATAGATGCGTACCAACTGTGTCCAGAACTGTGCGTGGCGCCCCTCGTCAAACAGGTGGTCGGCCATCAGCCCGCGCACGGACGCCTTGACACTGTCGTCCTTGGAAAAGGCCGCCACGTCATGGGTGACGGTGTTTTCGGCGATGGCCACGACGATCAACTCCACCGCATCGCGCAAGTGCTCCGGTGCCTGCGCCTGCGCTGCCGGCAGGGCACGGCTGAGTTCGATCTGCCCGGGCAGGTCGAGCGGCTGGATACCGGTCAGCTCGACGGCTTGCTGCAGGAAGTCCAGTGCTACCAATGCGTGGTAATCCTCATCCACCACGACGGTCATCGCGTCGTAGCGGCAGGCGAGGGGCAGAGGCAGCGAGAAGCGATTCTTGGCAATACTTCGGGCAGTCTTATCGACAATCTCGGTTTCGAAAATCACGATGTCATGGATGAATCGATAAAAGCTTTGCGCCAGCACGAAGTCACGCCATTGCGGGCAGTGGTCGAGGAAGGTTGCAGTCAGCACCAGGGGTTGGCGGCACAGGGGATAGATCAGCCTGTCGTCGTCTTCCATGATGCGGCGCGGACGCGTACGGATAGTTGCCCGACGTTCCCAGTCTTCGGCGAAGGAGCGGTAGTCGATAGGGCTCATGGGTGTACCTCTGCCATCGAGGCCCGTACGTCATCCCAGAACGCAATGCGACTTTCCAGGGCATCAAGGGCAGCACTGTGGGCTTGTTGCCGGCGAGTCGGATCTGCGTCGATCAAATGCTGGAGCACCTGTTCTGCCGCCGGCCCATGCTCCTGGCTGTCCAGTTCGATATGGCGGTTGAGGTAGTAACACAAGGTGGGGGCCTGACGAGCAATGAAGGGGCTGCTGCTCAGGAGGCGCTCGAACATTGAGGCTATAACGCCTTCACGTCCGTGCAGGAAGGCCGCCGCTACGCAGTGGGTGGGCGCGCTGAGTGCGAGTTGCCAGGTGCTGTCGACGAAGCGCGGCACTCCAGAGGGCGCTCCGACCCTTTGCAGCGCCGCGCCGACCTCAACACCCTGGTGTTGAAGATCAATGAAATGTGCGATGGCGCGGGTGTCGGCGCCGACCTCCACCATGGCATCCATGTACAGCTCAAAGTGGCTGCAATGGCCCCGCGTCGGGTGCTCATCCGACTCCTCACCCAGCACGATTTCATTGATCAGGCGTGCGGCCTGTGGATTGACGGGCGGAAGCCAGGGGATCTGGGTACAAGTAAGATCTTGTTGCAGGCGTTTGGTCAGGGTCATGAAGTCCCAAACCGCAAACACATGGCTCTCCATAAAGTGTTGCAGTTTGCCAAGTGAAGTTATTTCTGGAAATAACGGGTGGTTGCACAGTTGCAGTTTTTTTTGTTCAAGAAAATGATGGTGCATGGTTGACGCCTATAAAGTTGTTGCGACTGCTCTAGTTGCAGTGATGGAGTGTTGTAGTTGTTAGATAAAAGATTAACGTTAAAGTGTGCCCACGCCACTAGTGCGGGCTCACTATGCGGCCTGCTGATTGATAGGTTTATTGGGTTGGCGAGCGATAGTAAGCTGATTAAACGTCTGGATGAACTTGTTAATGTATTAGATGTTTTTTCGAAAAAAGCTTCCGAGAGAAATGGTTATTTTAAGTGTGAGAGATTTCTTTATTTAACGCCGATAGTTAAGGCTTGCGAGGTGTTTACGGCGTTACCGGCGCGGGACGCTTCCGGACAGGGAAAGGTGCCGCGCGGTGTAGAGGCTGGAAGAGCGCTGCGCACGCCTTATAACGTGCCTTCTTGATCCGCAGTGTCGAGGCCATTGAGGTATGTATTGATGACCTCCATGCCTCGCATCAAGTGATTACGCAATGTCAGGATGCTTTCGTCGATTTTTTTCTGCACCACCAGGCTGAGCAGTTCGCGGTGGTCCTCTTGTGACGTCTCGCCCAGCCCCATTGCCTCGAGGTTGAAGCGCAGAAACCGCTCTTCCTCATTCAGCCCATGTTCCACCAGTTTGAGCAGGCGATGGTTTGGCGCCTTGCCGTACAAGACCATGTGAAACAGGCGATTGAGGCGGCCGATCTCGCTGTAGTCTTTCTCACGCTCCAGCGCATTGATACAGGCCTCTGCCTCCGCGATATCAGCCTCGGTGAGCAATGGGATCGACAAGCGCAAAGCCTCGGACTCCAACAGCATGCGCAGGGCATAGGTCTCTGCCGAATTGTCCTCAATCAACGGGGCGACCACTGCCCCCTTGTGCGTCACCACATGCAGCAGGGATTGGGCTTCCAACTGGCGTAATGCTTCGCGCACCGGCATGCGGCTGACGCCGAACAGGCTGGCGAGCTCTTGCTGGCGCATAGCGGTGCCACAGGGCAACCGTCCATCGAGAATGGCGTTGCGCAACGTTTCTTCAATAACGGCGCGGGCAAGATGAGCGGGAATAGGCCCGCTGACCTTGATGCTGCTTAAAGGGTTCGGCTTCGGCGTCACGGTTACGCTGGCCTCCTTTGTTGAATAATAGAGTGTGTTTATTGGATCCAATGAACATTAGGGATGGCCCGAGCACTTGTCAAACCACCAGAGTTTCCGTTTGTAAGGGCTTACAGCGGGTATTTTGTGCGTCTCACATAATGGGGTTACAAAGTCGCTCTACCGAGCGATGATCTCACTATGCCATTGTTTTTTCCGGGACGAAGCTTCACCATCTGCTGAAATTCCGTCTCTCTTCATGGACTGAACGCCTTGGCGGTAAGTTTTATTCCCTATCGAGTTCTTTGCTGGCTTTTATCAGCGATCTTATTGGCCGGCCTGATGCTTGGCGGGCTGCATGCCGATTGGGATTTCTCGCAAATCAGCCGCAAGGCCAGCGCCCTGTACGGGCCATTGGGCGAAGGCCAGCCGCGTATTGATGCCTGGCAGCGGCTGTTGGCCAGTCAAAAGCAGGTCAGCGAACAAGAACAGCTCAAGGTCGTTAACTTGTTTTTCAACAAACAAATGACCTACGTCGAAGACATCGATCTCTGGCACGCGGTCGATTATTGGGAGACACCCATCGAAGCCCTCTGGAAGGGCGCCGGTGACTGTGAAGACTACGCGATCGCCAAGTATTTCAGTTTGCGTCACCTGGGTGTGTCCAGCGACAAATTGCGCATTACCTACGTCAAGGCCTTGCGTCAGAATCGTGCGCACATGGTCTTGACCTACTATTCCACCCCCGACGCGATCCCGCTGGTGCTCGACAGCCTGATGGACGACATCCTGCCGGCTACCCGCCGTACCGATTTGATCCCGGTGTATTCATTCAACGCCGAGGGCCTGTACCTGCCCGGCGCCAAGGGCAACAAGAAGGTCGGCGATACCAAACGCTTGTCGCGCTGGCAGGATGTGTTGAGAAAAATGCGTGCGGAAGGCTTTCCAGCCGAGCCTGACAACTAGGAGTAACTGATCGGATGTCTTTGTTCAAACAGCTGTTGATCGCAATCTGTCTGTTCCTGGTGGTCGCCTTCAGCGGCAGCTTCATGGTCAGCCTGGAAAGTTCGCGCACGCAATACGTCAACCAGTTGCGCTCCCATGCGCAGGATGCCGCGACGGCGCTGGCGCTGTCGCTCACCCCCAACATCGATGACCCGGCCATGGTGGAGCTGCTGGTCAGCTCGATCTTCGACAGTGGTTACTACGCCAGTATCCGCGTGGTGGACCTGGCCACGGACAAAACCATCGTTGAGCGCAGCGGCATTCCCGACAACAACGGCGTGCCCGCCTGGTTCGTTAAATTGATCGGCCTGGAGCCGGCCGGTGGCGATGCGCTGGTGAGCCGCGGTTGGGAGCAGGCGGCGCGCGTCGAGGTGGTCAGCCATCCAATGTTCGCCCTGGCCAAGCTCTGGCAGAGTGCCCTGGGCAGCCTCGGCTGGTTGCTGCTTTGCGGTGCGGTCAGCGTGGTGCTTGGCGGGTTGTTGCTGCGGCGCCAATTGAAACCGTTGGACTACATGGTCAAACAGTCCCATGCGATCGCCCGTCGAGAATTCCTCAGCCTGCCCGACCTGCCGCGCACGCCGGAACTGCGCCGGGTGGTGCAGGCGATGAACCAGATGGTGGAAAAGCTCAAGGCACTGTTCCAGGAGCAGGCCGAGCGCAGCGAAAAGCTGCGCACCGAATCCTACCAGGACAACCTCACCGGTCTGGCCAACCGACGTTATTTCGAGATGCAGCTCAACGCCCGCGTCAGCAACCCCGAAGAAACCAACTCCGGCTACCTGCTGGTGTTGCGCGTCAAGGACCTGGCCGGCTTGAACCAGCGCCTGGGTGGCCAGCGTACCGACCAATTGCTGCAAGCGGTTGGTGAACAGCTGCTGCGCCAGTGCGAACCGTACCCGGAAACCCACAACCTCGTAACCCGCATCCGTGGCGGCGAGTTCGCCGTGCTGGCGCCCGGGCTGACGCGTGAAGAAGCGCTGCAATTGGCGCAGAACCTGGAAAGTACGTTGCTCAGCCTGCAGGCAACCGGCGCCAGCGACGTCGCGCCCGTGGCCTATATCGGCCTGGCACCGTTCAATCATGGCGATGCGCCGCAGGCGCTGCTGACCCTTGCCGATCAAGCTCTGGCGCAGGCCGAAGGGCAGGGTGACAGCACTTGGGTGTGCCTCGATCACAGTGCCGCCGCCCGCGTCGGTGACGATCATCATGCCTGGCACACGCTGTTGGACCAGGCGCTGACGCAGCAGCGTTTCGAGCTGTACTTCCAGCCGGTCGTCGCCAGCCAGGACCCGCAGTTGGTCCTGCACTACAAAGTGCTGTCGCGCTTGCAGGACGTAGATGGCCATACCCTGCCCGCCGGGCGTTTCCTGCCATGGCTTGAGCGTTTCGGCTGGTCTGCCCGGCTGGACCGCTTGATGCTGGAGCAGGTGCTTAAACAGATGACGGGCCACAGCCATAACCTGGCGCTGAACCTCTCTGCCGCGACCTTGCAGGACCCAGAGTCCCTGCAGCGCATTTATGACCTGCTGCGTCAGCACAGCAACCTGGGTTCGCGCCTCACCCTGGAAATCGGTGAAGAGCAATTGCCGGAGCAGCCTGTGCTGGAACAGATGACCCAGCGCCTGCGCGAACTGGGCTTCTCCCTGAGTCTTCAGCGTTTCGGTGGGCGATTCAGCATGATCGGCAACCTGGCGCGCCTGGGCCTGGCGTACCTGAAAATCGACGGCAGCTACATCCGCGCCATCGACCAGGAAAGCGACAAGCGCCTGTTTATCGAAGCCATCCAGCGCGCGGCCCACAGTATCGACCTGCCGTTGATTGCCGAGCGTGTGGAGACCGAGGGTGAGCTGAAGGTGATTCGCGAGATGGGGATTTTTGGTGTGCAGGGCCAGCTGTTCGGCGAGCCGGCGCCCTGGAAATAACGCAGAACACATGTGGGAGGGTGTTTGCCCTGATTTGATCGTTCCCACGCTCCGCGTGGGAACGATCAAAGGCTTTTTGTAGGAGCGAGCTTGCTCGCGAAAAACGTCAACGATAACGCGTGCTTCCTGAATGACAGCGGTGCCTGTGAGTTTTTCGCGAGCAAGCTCGCTCCTACAGACGGTATCAGGGCAAGCCCCACATTCAGGGCTCAGATAAGCCCTTTCTCATCATCATTGATCAACTGGCTCAACCCGCCCAACGCTTCCCGCGCCTGGTTACGGTCCATCAGTTTGGCCTGGGCTGCGGGCGGCAGGTCCGTCACGCTGATAACGCCCTTGCGGGTGAGCACCTGGATCAAGTCGTCCAGCACCCGGATCATCTCCAGGTCACTCTGCTTGAGTTGGGCCAGGCTGGTTTCCACCACTTCGTTGGCGTACCAGGCCTGGATCTCATGGTGATCGGCCGGCAGTGTGTCGGTGGATTCGGCAAAGGCGGCGGCCTCTACGCGACTCAACGCGCCCTGTGCATCACGTTGCACGTAAAACATAAGAACCCCTCGAAGATGAGCCACACACCTTTAGCCCCATAGGCTGGCCGTGTGTTGATAAACGCGAGTATGCGATGCAACCGGCCGCCAGGGCCAGCAACGTATCGCCCGGATAAATCGGCCGCCTCGAGGGCGGCCGATTTACCAAGCTTAGGCGGTGTGATCGATCTTGATGGTCGGATCTGCACCGCTGATCAGCGAGTTGATGCTGGTATGAGACCAATCGTTGCCTTCCAGCTTGATGGTCACATCCGCATTGGCCACGCCGCCAGCGGTGTTGAGCTTGCCTTCGCTGCTCACTTGCAGGGTCGACACGCCTTCTACCGTGGTGATCTTGAGGTAGTTGTCGATGGTGCTGTCCGTCTCGCCTTTGAGCAGGTCGCGCAGGTCAATCCGATCACCTTCCGAGGCCTTGAAGTCCTTGATCACGTCATTGCCGATGTCACCGGCCTTCCACAAGAAGGTGTCGGCACCCGAACCGCCGACCAGGATGTCGTTGCCCAGGCCACCGATCAACGTGTCGTTGCCGGTGCCGCCCAAGAGGATGTCATTGCCCTTGCCGCCGTCCAGCACGTCGTTGCCGCCCTGGCCGAAGAGGATGTCATCGCCGCCACCGCCGATCAGCGTGTCATTGCCGTCCTTGGCGCCGGATACGTCGAAGTCCGCGTAATGCTCGGTGACGTACTGATGCACGTTCGAGGTGGTGACCGACGAGACGGCCATACCGGTTTTCTGTGCCACAAAAGCCTGCAGCGCGTTGTAACCCTCACCGGTCACGCCGCTGAAGCTCACCAGGTCGCCAAACAGAATGTCGTTGCCGTCGCCACCGCTGACGGTGTCCGCGCCTGGCAGCGTTGCTTCGGTGTGGCCGAGGATGGCGTTGGCCAGGTCCTTCGGATCGATGTTGCTTTGCGGCTTGCCATCGCTGTCGTACGGCTTCAAATCATTGAGGCTGACCTCGTTGTTGATGCCGATCGCTTCCACTTGCGACAGGCCTTTGAGCAGCAAGAAACCGCTGTTGGCGTTATCGCTGGTTGCCGTGTCAGTGCCGCTGCCGCTGCCGTTGCGGTACGAGACCTCGAATGTGCCGTCGCCCTGGGCATGCACGGTGCCCCACACGCCGTTGTCGTACCAGCCGCCGTTGCGGGTTTGCACCCACTGGTGTACCTGGCCGTCACTGTCGATCAATTGCAGGTTGGTGCCATTCACATTGATGCTGAACGTGTTACCCAACACATAATTGTTGGCGTTGACGTAGTCGTCCAGGCGTCCATCGGTGGTACTGCTCTTGTAGAAGTCGACCACCATCGGGTTGGTCTGTTCGCCGCTCTGGTAGTACGTCGGTTGGCCGTCGGTGATGAAGTAGGTGAGGTTGGTGGCACCGGTGTTGCCAGTGGCCAGGCCGCTCTGGAAGAAGTTGGCCGTGGTCTTGAATACGTCCTCGTAGTTCGTGCCGCCACCTGACGACATTGAGTCCAGCACCGCCTTCAAGAGCGTCAACGCATTTGGATCATTGAGGTTGATCGCAATGGATTTGTTCACCTGAGTGTCGAAATCCGCAAGGAAGATGTTCACGGTCCCTGAGGTGTTGGCACCCAGGCTGTCTTTGAGCGAGTTGAACACCGTGGTCAGCGACGACTTCGCCGCGTTGATCGACGCTGTGCTCATGCTGCCGGAGCTGTCCACCATGAAGGCAATGTTGTAGTTCTTGCCCTGCACCACGTTCAGGCCACCGATATCGGCCACAACAATGTCGTTGCCATCGGTGCCGATGATCGAGTCGCTGCCCGAGGTGCCGGTGACCGAACTGTAGATGGCGGGGTACACGGTGACGGGCAATTGCGCGGTGGTGCTTGCCGACCCACCGATGCTTTCGGTAGACGTCGAGGTCACGGTGAGGTTGAACTGGCCGCTGTAATAGGTCGGCGGCTTGATGGTCAGGGAGCCCAGGTCCCAGCCGTTGACGTTGACTTCGCCCACGGTCTTGGTCGCGGTAAAGGTGTGTCCCGCTGCGTCGGTAAGCACCGAGCCTGCCGGTATGCCACCGATCTTCACGGCCAGGGTTTCTGAACCGTCGGTATCGGTCAGCGCGCTGGTGATCTTGGACAGTTTGACGCTGCCGTTTTCCAGGCCTTCGTTGAGCTTGTAGCCCACGTAGTAACCGTCACCATTGCTGCCATGCAGGTCGGACACAGTCACGCCGGCGTTGGTCAGGTCGGTGATACCGGTGTACAGCGGCACGGTGCCGGTGCTCAGGTTCTGCACCGTCCCGCCGTTGATCGACAGGTTGACGTCGAAGCTGCCAGGTCCCGCCTGGTTGGCCTGGTAGATCTCAAGGCTGTAATAGCCGCTGGCCGTTGGCGTGAACGAACCGCTGAACTTGCCGCTGTTGGTGCCCCACAGGCCGCTGGCCACTTCCTTGCCGCCGACGTTGATCACCAGGCTGTCATCGGCGACGCCGCTGAAGGTGTAGTTTTTGCCGGCCTCCATGTACATCAGGCCGGAGATTTTGGCACCCGAGCCGGCATTGACGTTTTCGGTGGACTCAACGTTGGTTATGACCGCGCTGCTGTTGGGCGTGCCGGCGCCATCAATGGCTTTTTTCAGTACGTCCGGTGCGGCGCCATTACCGTTGGTGCCAAGGCCCGAGATGCTGCTCCAGCTCTGCTTGATCAGGCCGGTCGAGGTGACGTTATTGTCAGCCACACTCAGGGTCGGTGCATCGGCCACCGGGGTGATATCGACTTTCACCGTGGCGCTGCTGCCCAGGTCCTTGCCGTCGGTAGGCTGGAACTTGAACTGTGCGTAATCGGCCTGCTTGTTACCGATGCCGGTGCCGCCATAACCGTCGGCGCCGGACTCGTTGGCGTTGGGCATGAAGCGCAACTGACCGCCATCGACCTGGGCTTTGGTAAAGGTCTGGCCGCTGGTCACGTTGGCCCAGGTGGTGCCGTCGGCCGCCAGGTATTGCAGCTTGCCGGCCACCGGCAGGTCGGTGATCTTCACGCCGAGGCTGGCTTGTGGCGAGTCCACGTCGGTCACGCCGAAGTTGGCCCAGGTCAGCGCGAGCGCAGTGTCTTCGGTACCGGTTACGGCCCCGCCCGTTGCCACTGGCGCATCGTTGACAGCCAGCACGTTCACGGTGGTGGTGGCGACGTTGGAGTAGTTGCCGCCGTCGGTCACCGTCACGGTAATGGTGCGCGGCGTGGTGCTTGGGTCGTGGCTGTTGTTGGTGAACGTGATGTTCTGGATGCGCTGCATGTAGTCAGCCAGCGTCGCGCTGCCCGACAACGTCAGGGTGATGGCGCCCGTCTGGTTATTGGTGCTGACGCTGATGCCATTGACGTTGTTGCCCAGGTTCAAGCTATCACCGGCTTGCGCGTTGGTCAGGGTGACCGTTGCGCCGGTCAGCATTGTGCTATCCGGGTCGGTGATCCTGATATCGGTGTCGGCAATCGACACACCCTGCCCGGCGGTGCCTTCGGTGAAGGTGGTCTTGTAATCGTTGCCGCTGGCGCCGCTGGAATTGTTGGCGTCCAGGTCGATGACCGGTGGCGCATCGTTGTCGAGGATATCGGTGCTGACGGTACCCTTGTCGATCACCAGGTTCTCGAAATTGCCACCGGTGGTCTTGTCGATGGTGATGACGATTTTTTCCGTCGGCTCGGTGATTTTGTCGTCCAGCGTGCGGATATCAAACGGCACGCTGCTGGCGCCGGCCGGAATCTTCACGGTGTACACGCCGTTGAAATCCGAGCCGTCGGTGGCCGTGCCGCTGTACTTGAGCGTGACGGTCAGATCGGTTTGCGCCGGGTTGCTCAAGTTCAGCGTGTAATGCGCGGTGCCGCCTTCAGTCACCGATGCGTCGCCGCTGAGGCTGAGGGTGGTGGTGGTAACCACATCCGTGACTTTGGTGACGACGGTGCTGCCATCAACCATCAAGTGCTCATATTTGTCGCCGCCGCTGACGACGCCGCTGATTTTGGTCGTGACGTCATTGGCACCCACATACGCATCGTTAGGCGCGGTGGCCGTGGTGAAGTTGCTCGACTTGTCGTTGCCGATGGTAATGGTCGAGCCATTATCCAGCTTCACCACCAGGTCGGAACCGAGGTTGGTGACTGCCGCGCCGTTCTTGTCGACCAGCGACGCGGTGTAGACAATCTGCCCGCCTTCGCTGACCGAGCCGGTGGCTTTGAGCACCACCGTCACATCGTCGATGGTGTCGTTGATCGTGGTGGTTGCGCCGCCCGGTGTAACGGTCACACCCTCGAAATTGCCACCGGTTGTGCCGGTGATCTTGACGGTCTGAGTGCTCTTGTCGATGAACACGTCATCGCTCGGTGCCGCAACCGTCACCGTGCCCACGGTCGCACCCTGCTTGATGGTGATGCTGGAACCGTTGTCCAACTGCACCACCATGTCGCTGCCGGCCTTGTTGCTCAAAGTCGCGGTGTAGGTGATCTGGCCACCTTCGTTGACGGCGCTTGGCGCGCTCAGCGTGACGCTGGTCAGATCGGTGCTACCAGGGGTGTCGGTCACGGTGGTATTGACCGCTGTGGTGCCTGGCACCAGGTTCTCGAAGTGCTCGCCACCGGTCACGGTTTTGATGGCGGTCGTGACGGTTTGATCGCCTTTATAAACGTCGTTCGGTGCCACGACGGTGACCGTGCCGCTGGATTGGTTCACCCCGATGGTGATGGTTTTGCCGTTATCCAGGGTGACGTTCAACGGATTGGTGATGTTAGTCACCGGCGCGCCGTTTTTATCCACAAGGCTGGCGGTGTAAACGATATTGCCGCCTTCGCCGACGGTAGTTGTGGCGCTCAGAACTACATCGACCTTGTCGATGGTGTCGTTGATCGCAGTGGTTGCGCCGTTGCCAGCAACTTCCAACTTCTCAAAGTTGCCGCCCGTTGCGTCGGTAATCTTGACCGTCTGAGTGCTCTTGTCGATGAACACGTCATCGCTTGGCGCAGGCACGGTCACGGTGCCGACGGTATCGCCGGCCTTGATGATAATCGACGAACCGTTATCCAGTTTCAGAGTGACGTCGCTGCCCGCTTTATTGGAAAGCGTGGCCGTGTAGGTGATCTGGCCACCCTCGTTGACTGCGTTTGGCGCAGTCAGCGTGACGGTGGTGGTGTTGTCGGTGCCCGGAGTATCAGTAACGGTGGTGTTAACCGGCGTGCTGCCTGGCACCAGATTTTCGAAGTGCTCGCCACCGGTGACAGTCTTGATTGCAGTGGTGACGGTCTGATCGCCTTTGTACACATCATCCGGCGCAACAACTGAAACAGATCCGCTCGACTGATTTACGCCAATGGTGATGCTTTGGCCGTTATCGAGTGTGACGGTCAACGGATTGGTGATGTTGGTCACCGGCGCGCCGTTTTTATCCACAAGGCTGGCGGTGTAAACGATATTGCCGCCTTCACCGACGGTGGTGGTGGCGGTCAGAACTACATCAACCTTGTCGATGGTGTCATTGATTGTGGTGGTCGCACCGTTGCCCGCAACTTCCAATTTCTCAAAGTTGCCGCCCGTTGCGTCGGTAATCTTGACCGTCTGAGTGCTCTTATCGATGAACACATCATCGCTTGGCGCAGGGACGGTGACGGTGCCGACGGTGTCGCCAGCCTTGATGATAATCGACGAACCGTTGTCCAGTTTCAGCGTAACGTCGCTGCCTGCTTTGTTAGAGAGCGTGGCCGTGTAAGTGATCTGGCCACCTTCGTTGACGGCGGTTGGCGCGGTCAGCGTGACAGTCGTAGTGTTGTCAGTACCGGGGGTATCAGTCACGGTTGTAGTGACTTTGTCGGTACCTGGAACGAGGTTCTCGAAGTGCTCGCCGCCGGTCACACCTTTGATAGCGGTGGTGACGGTTCGATCGCCCTTGTACACATCATCCGGCGCAACAACCGAAACGCTGGCGCTCGATTGGTTTATACCGATGGTGATGCTCTGGCCGTTATCCAAGGTGACGGTTAACGGATTGGTGATGTTGGTTACCGGCGCACCGTTCTTATCCACAAGGCTGGCGGTGTAGACGATGTTGCCGCCTTCACCGACGGTAGTGGTGGCGGTCAGTACAACGTCGACCTTGTCGATGGTGTCGTTGATCGCGGTGGTTGCGCCGTTGCCAGCAACTTCCAACTTCTCAAAGTTGCCGCCCGTTGCGTCGGTAATCTTGACCGTCTGAGTGCTCTTGTCGATGAACACGTCATCGCTTGGCGCAGGCACGGTCACGGTGCCGACGGTGTCTCCGGCCTTGATGGTGATCGACGAGCCGTTATCCAGTTTCAGAGTGACGTCGCTGCCCGCTTTGTTAGAGAGCGTGGCCGTATAAGTGATCTGGCCACCTTCGTTGACGGCGGTTGGCGCGGTGAGCGTGACGGTAGTGGTATCAGCAGTGCCTGGGGTATCGGTAACAGTGGTGTTAACCGCTGTAGTACCTGGCACCAGGTTTTCAAAGTGCTCGCCACCGGTGACAGTCTTGATTGCAGTGGTGACGGTTTGATCGCCTTTGTAGACGTCATTCGGTGCCACGACGGTGACCGTACCGCTGGATTGGTTCACACCGATGGTGATGGTTTTGCCGTTATCCAGGGTGACGGTCAACGGATTGGTGATGTTGGTCACCAGCGCGCCGTTTTTATCCACAAGGCTGGCGGTGTAAACGATGTTGCCGCCTTCGCCGATGGTGGTGGTGGCGGTCAGTACAACGTCGACCTTGTCGATGGTGTCGTTGATCGCAGTGGTTGCGCCGTTGCCAGCAACTTCCAATTTCTCAAAGTTGCCGCCCGTTGCGTCTGTGATCTTGACCGTCTGAGTGCTCTTGTCGATAAACACGTCATCGCTTGGCGCAGGAACGGTCACGGTGCCGACGGTTTCACCAGCTTTGATGGTGATGTTCGAACCGTTATCGAGTTTCAGCGTGACGTCAGTACCGGCCTTGTTGCTCAAGGTCGCGGTGTAGGTGATCTGGCCGCCTTCGTTAACGGCACTTGGCGCGGTGAGCGTGACGGTAGTGGTGTTGTCAGTACCTGGGGTGTCAGTCACTGTTGTTGTGACTTTATCGGTACCTGGGACGAGATTTTCGAAGTGCTCGCCACCAGTGACAGTCTTGATAGTAGTGGTGACGGTCTGGTCGCCCTTGTAAACATCATCCGGCGCAACAACCGAAACGGAACCGCTCGACTGATTTACGCCGATAGTGATGCTCTGGCCGTTATCCAAGGTGACGGTCAGCGGGTTGGTGATGTTAGTCACCGGCGCGCCGTTTTTATCCACAAGGCTGGCGGTGTAAACGATGTTGCCGCCTTCGCCGATGGTGGTGGTGGCGGTCAGTACAACGTCGACCTTGTC
>NZ_CVTK01000045.1:19512-22643 GCF_900004785.1 Pseudomonas sp. 28 E 9
AGTTGCCGCCCGCTGCGTCGGTAATCTTGACGGTTTGAGTGCTCTTGTCGATGAACACATCATCGGTAGGCGCAGGCACAGTCACAGTGCCGACAGTTTCACCGGCTTTGATGGTGATGCTTGAACCATTATCCAGCTTCAGCGTGACGTCAGTACCGGCCTTGTTGCTCAAGGTCGCTGTGTAGGTGATCTGGCCACCTTCGTTAACGGCACTTGGTGCGGTCAGCGTGACAGTCGTAGTGTTGTCAGTACTTGGGGTATCAGTCACGGTTGTAGTGACTTTGTCGGTACCTGGAACGAGGTTCTCGAAGTGCTCGCCACCGGTCACGGTTTTGATGGCGGTCGTGACGGTTTGGTCGCCCTTGTAAACATCATCCGGCGCAACAACCGAAACACTGGCGCTCGATTGGTTTACACCGATAGTGATGCTCTGGCCGTTATCCAACGTCACGGTCAACGGATTGGTGATGTTAGTCACCGGCGCACCGTTCTTATCCACAAGGCTGGCGGTGTAAACGATGTTGCCGCCTTCGCCAACAGTAGTGGTGGCGCTCAGAACCACGTCGACTTTATCGATAGTGTCGTTGATCGTTGTCGTTGCGCCATTGCCTGCAACTTCCAGTTTTTCGAAGTTGCCGCCAGTGGTTTCGGTGATCTTGACCGTCTGAGTGCTCTTGTCGATAAACACGTCATCGCTTGGCGCAGGGACGGTGACGGTGCCGACAGTTTCACCGGCTTTGATAGTGATGTTTGAGCCGTTATCCAACTTCAGCGTGACGTCACTGCCTGCTTTGTTGGAGAGCGTGGCGGTGTATGTAATCTGACCACCTTCGTTAACTGCACTCGGCGCGGTCAGCGTAACAGTGGTGGTGTTGTCGGTGCCCGGAGTATCAGTAACGGTGGTGTTAACTGGCGTGGTGCCTGGCACCAGATTTTCGAAGTGCTCGCCACCAGTGACAGTCTTGATAGCAGTGGTGACGGTCTGATCGCCTTTGTACACATCATCCGGCGCAACAACCGAAACAAATCCGCTCGACTGATTTACGCCAATGGTGATGCTCTGGCCGTTATCCAAGGTGACGGTCAACGGGTTGGTGATGTTAGTCACCAGCGCGCCGTTTTTATCCACAAGGCTGGCGGTGTAAACGATATTGCCGCCTTCACCGACGGTGGTGGTGGCGGTCAGAACTACATCAACCTTGTCGATGGTGTCATTGATCGTGGTGGTCGCACCGTTGCCCGCAACTTCCAATTTCTCAAAGTTGCCGCCAGAAGCGTCGGTGATTTTGACGATCTGAGTGCTCTTGTCGATAAACACGTCATCGCTTGGAGCAGGCACGGTCACGGTGCCGACAGTGTCGCCGGCTTTGATCGTGATGCTCGAACCGTTATCCAACTTCAGCGTGACGTCACTGCCTGCTTTGTTGGAGAGCGTAGCGGTGTACGTGATCTGGCCACCTTCGTTAACAGCATTTGGTGCGGTCAGCGTGACAGTCGTAGTGTTGTCAGTACCGGGGGTATCAGTAACGGTTGTAGTGACTTTGTTGGTACCTGGAACGAGGTTCTCGAAGTGCTCGCCGCCGGTCACACCTTTGATAGCGGTGGTGACGGTTTGATCGCCCTTGTACACATCATCCGGCGCAACAACCGAAACGCTGGCGCTCGATTGGTTCACACCGATGGTGATGCTCTGGCCGTTATCCAAGGTGACGGTTAACGGATTGGTGATGTTAGTCACCGGCACGCCGTTTTTATCCACAAGGCTGGCGGTGTAAACGATATTGCCGCCTTCGCCGACGGTAGTTGTGGCGCTCAGAACTACATCGACTTTGTCGATGGTGTCGTTGATCGTTGTCGTTGCGCCGTTGCCTGCAACTTCCAGTTTTTCGAAGTTGCCGCCAGTGGTTTCGGTGATCTGAACGGTCTTAGTGCTTTTGTCGATAAACACGTCATCGCTTGGAGCAGGCACGGTGACCGAACCGACGGTATCGCCGGCTTTGATCGTGATGCTCGAGCCATTATCCAACTTCAGATTGACGTCACTGCCCGCTTTATTGGAAAGCGTCGCTGTGTACGTGATCTGACCACCTTCGTTTGCCTGGGCCGGAGCTGTCAGGGTGACGGTAGTGGTGTTGTCGGTGCCCGGAGTATCAGTAACGGTGGTGTTAACTGGCGTGGTGCCTGGCACCAGATTTTCGAAGTGCTCGCCACCAGTGACAGTCTTGATAGCAGTGGTGACGGTCTGATCGCCTTTGTAGACGTCATCCGGTGCAATAACCGAAACGCTGGCGCTCGATTGGTTCACACCGATGGTGATGCTTTGGCCGTTATCCAGCGTCACGGTCAGCGGGTTGGTGATGTTAGTCACCGGCGCGCCGTTTTTATCCACAAGGCTGGCGGTATAGATGATATTGCCGCCTTCACCAACAGTAGTGGTGGCGCTCAGAACCACGTCGACTTTATCGATGGTGTCGTTGATCGTTGTCGTTGCGCCGTTGCCCGCAACTTCCAATTTCTCAAAGTTGCCGCCCGTTGCGTCTGTGATCTTGACCGTCTGCGTGCTCTTGTCGATGAACACGTCATCGCTTGGCGCAGGGAGGGTCACGGTGCCGATGGTTTCACCGGCTTTGATGGTGATGTTCGAACCGTTATCCAGTTTCAGCGTGACGTCAGTACCGGCCTTATTACTTAAGGTCGCGGTATAGGTGATCTGACCACCTTCGTTTGCCTGGGCCGGAGCCGTCAGTGTCACCGTGGTGGTGTTGTCGGTGCCTGGAGTATCAGTAACAGTCGTGTTAACCGGCGTTGTGCCAGGCACCAAGTTCTCGAAGTGCTCGCCACCAGTGACAGTCTTGATAGCAGTGGTGACGGTTTGATCGCCTTTGTAGACATCATCCGGTGCAATAACCGAAACGCTGGCGCTCGATTGATTTACACCGATGGTGATGCTTTGGCCGTTATCCAACGTCACGGTCAACGGATTGGTGATGTTAGTCACCGGCGCACCGTTCTTATCCACAAGGCTGGCGGTGTAAACGATATTGCCGCCTTCACCAACAGTAGTGGTGGCGCTCAGAACCACGTCGACTTTATCGATGGTGTCGTTGATCGTTGTCGTTGCGCCGTTGCCC
>NZ_CVTK01000045.1:22693-24889 GCF_900004785.1 Pseudomonas sp. 28 E 9
CAGTACCGGCCTTGTTGCTCAAAGTCGCGGTGTACGTGATTTGCCCACCTTCGTTGACTGCGCTTGGCGCGGTCAGGGTAACGGTGGTGGTGTTGTCGGTGCCCGGAGTATCAGTAACGGTGGTGTTAACTGGCGTGGTGCCTGGCACCAAGTTCTCGAAGTGCTCGCCGCCAGTGACAGTCTTGATAGCAGTGGTGACGGTCTGATCGCCCTTGTACACATCATCCGGCGCAACAACCGAAACGCTGGCGCTCGATTGGTTTACACCGATAGTGATGCTCTGTCCGTTATCCAGCGTCACGGTCAGCGGGTTGGTGATGTTAGTCACCGGCGCGCCGTTTTTATCCACAAGGCTGGCGGTGTAGACGATGTTGCCGCCTTCACCGACCGTGGTGGTGGCGGTCAGGACCACGTCGACCTTGTCGATGGTGTCGTTGATCGCAGTGGTTGCGCCGTTGCCAGCAACCTCCAACTTCTCAAAGTTGCCGCCCGTTGCGTCGGTAATCTTGACCGTCTGAGTGCTCTTGTCGATGAACACGTCATCGCTTGGCGCAGGGACGGTGACGGTGCCGACGGTATCGCCAGCCTTGATGATAATCGACGAACCGTTATCCAACTTCAGCGTAACGTCGCTGCCTGCTTTATTGGAAAGCGTAGCGGTGTAGGTGATCTGGCCACCTTCGTTAACAGCATTTGGTGCGGTCAGCGTGACAATCGTAGTGTTGTCAGTACCGGGGGTATCAGTCACGGTTGTAGTGACTTTGTCGGTACCTGGAACGAGGTTTTCGAAGTGCTCGGCGCCAGTAACGCCTTTGATCGCGGTTGTAACGGTTTGGTCGCCCTTGTACACGTCATCCGGTGCAATAACCGAAACGCTGGCGCTCGATTGGTTCACGCCGATAGTGATGCTCTGGCCATTATCCAGCGTCACCGTCAGCGGATTGGTGATGTTAGTCACCGGCGCACCGTTTTTATCCACAAGGCTGGCGGTATAAACGATGTTGCCGCCTTCACCGACGGTGGTGGTAGCGGTCAGGACTACATCGACCTTGTCGATGGTGTCGTTGATCGTGGTGCTCGCACCGTTGCCCGCGACTTCCAATTTCTCAAAGTTGCCGCCAGTGGTTTCAGCGATCTGAACGGTCTGAGTGCTCTTATCGATAAACACGTCATCGCTTGGAGCTGGCACCGTCACGGTGCCGACAGTGTCGCCGGCTTTAATGGTGATGCTTGAGCCGTTATCCAGCTTCAAAGTTACGTCAGTACCGGCCTTGTTGCTCAAAGTCGCGGTGTACGTGATTTGCCCACCTTCGTTGACTGCGCTTGGCGCGGTCAGGGTAACGGTGGTGGTGTTATCAGTGCCCGGAGTATCAGTAACGGTGGTGTTAACTGGCGTGGTGCCAGGCACCAAGTTCTCGAAGTGCTCGCCACCAGTGACAGTCTTGATAGCAGTGGTGACGGTCTGATCGCCTTTATAGACGTCATCCGGCGCAATAACCGAAACGCTGGCGCTCGATTGGTTTACACCGATAGTGATGCTCTGGCCGTTATCCAACGTCACGGTCAACGGATTGGTGATGTTAGTCACCGGCACGCCGTTCTTATCCACAAGGCTGGCGGTGTAGACGATGTTGCCGCCTTCGCCGACGGTGGTGGTGGCGGTCAGTACCACATCGACCTTGTCGATGGTGTCATTGATCGTGGTGGTCGCACCATTGCCCGCAACTTCCAATTTCTCGAAGTTACCGCCGGTGGTTTCGGTGATCTGAACGGTTTGTGTGCTCTTGTCGATGAACACGTCATCGCTTGGCGCAGGAACGGTCACGGTGCCGACGGTTTCACCAGCTTTGATGGTGATGTTCGAACCGTTATCGAGTTTCAGCGTGACGTCAGTACCGGCCTTATTACTTAAGGTCGCGGTATAGGTGATCTGACCACCCTCGCTCGCTGCAGCCGGCGCGGTCAGCGTAACGGTTGTGGTATCGACGGAATCGGTAATGGTGGTGAGTGCCGGAGTCGTGCTCGGCACCAGACTTTCAAAATTGCCACCGGTTGCGCCGGTGATAGTGGTGCTGACGGTCGAACCGTTGACGTAGACGTCATTGGCCGGCGTATCGACAACAACAGTACCTGTGGACTCACCCGCCTTGATGGTAATCACCGAGCCATTGCTCAGGGTGACGTTCACCGGGGTTT
>NZ_CVTK01000045.1:24939-25519 GCF_900004785.1 Pseudomonas sp. 28 E 9
TGGTAATCACCGAGCCATTGCTCAAGGTGACGTTCACCGGGGTTTGTGCCGGGTTGGTCAGGGTCGCGGTGTAGGTGATCTGACCGCCTTCGGTCACGGCGGAACCGGCCGTCAGCGTGACAGTAGTGGTATCGACCACATCAGTAATAGTGGCGACCGCAGGCGTCGTGCTCGGTACCAGGTTTTCAAAGTTGCCGCCGGTTGCACCGGTAATGGTGGTGATGACGGTGCTGCCATTAACGTAGACATCGTTCGGCGGTGTGTCGACCACGACCGTACCTGTCGACTCCCCCGCCTTGATGGTAATCACCGAGCCATTGCTCAAGGTGACGTTCACCGGGGTTTGTGCCGGGTTGGTCAGGGTCGCGGTGTAGGTGATCTGACCGCCTTCGGTGACTGTCGTGTCGGCAGTCAGCGTAACGGCGGTAGCATCGACCGAATCAGTGATTGTAGTAACCGCAGGCGTCGTGCTCAGCACCAGGTTTTCAAAGTTGCCGCCGGTAGCTCCGGTAATGGTGGTGCTGACGGTCGAACCGTTAACGTAAACGTCGTTGGCCGGCGTATCGACAACAACAGTACC
>NZ_CVTK01000045.1:25572-25800 GCF_900004785.1 Pseudomonas sp. 28 E 9
TCACCGGGGTTTGTGCCGGGTTGGTCAGGGTCGCGGTGTAGGTGATCTGACCGCCTTCGGTGACTGTCGTGTCGGCAGTCAGCGTAACGGCGGTAGCGTCGACCGAATCAGTGATTGTAGTAACCGCAGGCGTAGTGCTCGGCACCAGGTTTTCAAAGTTGCCGCCGGTAGCTCCGGTAATGGTGGTGCTGACGGTCGAACCGTTAACGTAAACGTCGTTGGCCGGCG